>JAGQOH010000050.1 GCA_020427635.1 Phycisphaerales bacterium | reverse complement strand
CCAACTGTAGCGACGACCGAACCAATCGTGCCCTTGCTCTTCAAGCTCCACTGCAAGCCAATGATGATGCAGAACGCGATGAAGGGCAGGGCGGCGATGGGCAGGATCACCGCGCCCTCGGGCAGGACGATCGGCGCGTCAACGCGACCCGCGGTGCCCATGTTGGTGGTCACGGTCACGGCCGCATTCCCAAATCCATCCAGCAACGCATAGAGCCCGGCAATCGCAACGGTAAACACCGGCACTGCAAGCAGTGGTGCGAGATAGCTGATCAAGCCGCGCAGCTTGCCATTGAGATAGTAGGCTTGCGAAATGGGCGTTGTGAGCAGCAGATCGAGTGTGCCGTCTTCTCGCTCGCGGGAGATGGCCGTCGCGCTCATATTGATGGCGATGAGCGTGATGATGACCAGTTCGGTCCACACGGTTGCCATGAGGGCCATGCGGAACGAGTTTGGTGTCAGGCGACCTTGATGAAACGCGATCGTCAGGCCAATGCCAAATGCGGCGCCCAAAGCGATGAATCCCCAGCGTGCAACGAGCTTGGGCAAGGTGTTGGCGCGGGCAGCCGCCTCGCGCCAGGCGATCGGGTTATGCCAGACCTCGCGTGCCGGACGAGATTCCGCGCCCTTCGCGCCAAGGCCAAAGACTTTGCGGTACCAGGGTGTGCCGGTACGCGAACCAATCTCGCGCACCGTGATCGAGCTGACGGCACACATGATGGCGCTGAGACCGCCACTGAGCATGCACCACATGAAGACGGGCCGACCAAACCACAGGCGCGCAACGCTGCCCATGGCTTGCAGCTGCACCGCATCGGGCACGGGGTAGGTCGATGGATTGAGCAAGGCGCGCAGCGCGAGGAAGGGGTTGAGCGCCGTCATGAGCGTTACGCCGCCGGGTCCTGCGGGCGACCCGGCTTGCAGGAAGGCGTCGAGCGCTGCGGTCACGCCCAGGTAACTCACGACTGCAACATAGAACGCGAACACGGCGCGCTTGCCCGCCAGGCGATTGACCGCAAGGGCGATGGCGGTCGCACCGACAATGAGCGCTGCGCACGCGGAGACGACATAGCTGAGCAGCACGCTGCGGCCCGGCACCCCGCCGAAATACTGTGTGATCGCAAACAATGGCAGCGACGCCGCCAGCAGGGCAAGGACGAAGAACAATCGCCCGAAGAGCTGGCCCAGGACCATTTGCCCGGCGCTCAGGGGCGTCGTGAGCAGCACGTCCCAGGTCTTCGGGTTGGATTCCTGCGCAAGGGCGCCGGCCATGAAGACGGGCGTGAGCACGCAGATGACGCCGATCTGCAGGTACGCCACGACCTGGAACGCCGCGGCCCCCGCAGCGGCCAGTTCGCGGTAGCTGGTCGTTCCACTTCCGCCGCCCTGAAGCAGCATGAATAGCAGCACAACAATGAGGACCGCGAGGTACCCAGCACGGATGTAGAGATGCCGCAGCCGACGCGAACCGCCTTGGACCAGGCGCACGCAGATCGGGTTGGTGGGCAGGAGGTTCAGAAACCAGCGAAGTGCGGCCGGCATAGGCGGCGAATCCTATCGGACGAAACCGCGCGCGAGGCGTCGGCCTGGCCCCATATCCATGAAAGTGTGGGCCAATCTAGCCTACGGCCCAGATGAGACCTCGGATCGCTTGACGCGTCCTCTATACTGGCGACCTCAGAAAGTAACCCCCGATCTGTCGGGGCAGCGAAACCAATGTCCGATCGGTCTTGAGAGCGCCAAGGGCCCACTGGGCACCCTCAAGAGCATGGCATGTGCGGGCGAAATGCCTCGCGCATGCCGAAAACGCATTCCCGTGTACCACGCCAGAGTGGGTGTGCTCCCGTCCTGGCAACTGCGCAGGCTGTTCGCGTGCGATATCACCAGGGCGATCAACGCTTGGTGGCGGTGCGCTGAGGCAGGCTGCGCTGCGGGAACGATCGCGCAAGATTGGTCACAGGCTGCTGCGACGCCTCGGGATCCGGGACGCGCCGGTGGCCTGCGCGCGCCGCGAGAGGAGCCCCGTGGTCAGTGCGCTTGCACAAACCGATCCGACAACGCTGGCTGCGGCGGCGATCGCGCTCGTCCTGGGGCTTGGTGTTGGCTCGATCGGAGCATGGCTTTGGCTGAGCCACCTCCGCGCGGTCTGGCAGCGGGATGCCGCCCGATCCGCGGAACTGGCCCGAGCGGAGGCCGAGGCAAGTGTCGAGCGCGTCCGTGCCGATGCGGAGCGGATGACCATCGCTGAGCGAGAGCGGCTCGATGGTGAACTGCAAACCCAGCGCGACGAGTTGCGCGATATCGAACGGCGATTGGGCAATCGCGAGGAACAACAGGACCGACGCGCCGCCAAACTCGATGAGCGCGATGAACAGCTTGATCGGCGGAGCGAAAAACTCGAGCGGCGCGGTAACCGCCTTGCGCGGCGCGAGACGGAACTTGCGGACCTGGTTGAGCAAACGACTCTCGAACTCGCACGTGTCGGCGAGATGAGCCTCGAAGAAGCCCGCACTGAGCTGTTGCAACGTGCCGAGCTAGTCGGGCAGGAGGAGGCGGATGCCACGACCCGCCGCATCATCGAACAAGCTGAAAATTCAGCACAAGAGCGGGCCAAAGAGATCACGCTCATGGCGATCCAGCGCTACGCGGGCGAACATGTCGCCGAAGTGACGACGCGCGTGCTCACGCTGCCATCCGATGAAATGAAGGGGCGCGTCATTGGGCGCGAAGGTCGCAATATCCGAGCGATTGAGGCCGCGACGGGCGTGGACTTGATCATCGATGATACACCCGGCGTCATCACCATCAGTTGTTTCGACAAAGTGCGCCAGACCATCGCGTTCGAGGCGCTCACGCGATTGGTTGAGGACGGCCGCATCCACCCGGCCCGCATCGAAGAAGTGGTGAACAAGGTGAAGGGCGAAATCGATCAGCGCATCCAGCAGCAAGGCAAGGACGCCGCAGAAGAAGCGAGCGTGCGCAATCTGCATCCCAAGCTGATCGAAACGATGGGGCGGCTCGGCTTCCGCACGAGCTATGGGCAGAACGTGCTCAAGCACTCCATCGAAGTCGCCTACCTATCACAGCTCATTGCTGATCAACTAGGCCTCAATGGGCGCACGGCGCGACGCTGTGGCTTCCTCCATGACATTGGCAAAGCGATCGACCACGAGTCCGAAGGCAGTCACACGGCACTTGGAATGAGCCTTGCCGAGCAGTTTGGTGAGAAGGATCCGGTCCTCAACGCGATCGGCGGGCACCACTTCGACATCCCGACGACCAGCCCGTACACCGTGATCGTGTCGGCTGCCGATGCGCTGTCAGGCGCGCGACCTGGCGCCCGGCGCGAATCGCTTGAGCATTACATCAAGCGATTGGATGCCCTACAGACCCTGGCACAGGAACATGATGGCGTGCAGCAGGCCTACGCCATCCAAGCCGGGCGCGAGGTGCGGGTGATTGTCGATGCCAAAAAGGTCTCCGACGATCGGGCCCATGCCATCGCGCGCGACATCGCGAATCGTGTGTCGGCTGAGATGAACTTTCCTGGCGAGATCAAGGTCACTGTGCTGCGCGAGACCCGGGCGATCGAGATCGCTCGATAGGCTCATCGAGCTACAATGGGCCCATGAAGATCGCACTGACAGGCGTCTCAGGTTTCATTGGATCGCACATTGCGCGACGGGCGGCAGCACGAGGCGACCGGATCATTGGTCTCGTGCGCGAATCCAGCGTGCGCGCTCACGTTGTCCCATTCGTGGAGCGCTTCGTCGTGGGCGACCAGGCGGACGAGTCTGTCTGGTCCGACTTGTTCGACGGCGCTGATGCAGTGGTTCACAACTCGATGGATTGGCAAGCCCTTCGCGATCCGGATCTGCACGATCACCTGCAGCGCAATCTGGCGGCATCGATTCAGTTCCTCATCGCCTCACGACCTCGTCCGTTTGCCCTGATCAGTTCCGTCGCAGTGCATCACGACATGCGCCCGCGCTGGCAAGGTGAGATCGATGAGGATCACCCCCTGCGCCCGTCCAGCATGTACGGGGCTTGCAAAGCCGCGCTCGAAGCACACTGCTGGGCCGAGCACTATGGAGGCACGCACGGGCCCGACAACACGCCTCGCCATGTTGTGGCCTTACGCCCGGCGGCGGTGTATGGCCCGATCATGGTGCCGCACCATCGCTCTTGGAGTGACAACATTTTCGAGGCGATCAAGCAAGGCGAAGCCTTTGATAAGCCGGGTGGCGGGAAGTTTGTGCATGTCGAAGATGTTGCGGATGCGGTGCTGGCTTCCTTGCGTGAACCCGAGGCCTCGGCGCAGGCGTTTAATCTCGCTGACTGTTATGCACGTTGGACCGATGTGGCACAGTTTGCCGCCGATGCGCTTGGGACCAAGGCACAGATTACACACGTCTCACCCGAGCAGCCCCAAAACATGTTTGACCCAAGCGCAGCGCGCACGGTCCTGTGTGTTGGCCTAAGTCGTGGGCATGAGGGCTTGCGCGAGCATATGCGCCACTTGGCGGGCGCGGGAGTGGGCGCGTGAGCACTGATGTGTTTTTCTACGAAGCGTTCGAGGAAGAGGAAGCCGAGCTCCGACGCTGCCTGCCGGACGTGCGCGCGGAGTACACCTGGGCGGCGGTGCAGGAGACCGGACACACAGAACCGCCCGCACCGATCATCTCGGTGCGCACCCAGTCGCTCATCCCTGCGGATTGGGCGCCGAAGCTCAAGGGCATCTTGAGCCGCAGCACGGGCTATGACCATCTGGATCGATATGCGGCGTCCGCCGGCGTGCAAGTGGCACGCGGGTACTTGCCGCTGTATTGCGCACGGGCGGTTGCTGAGCATGCGCTCATGATGTGGATGGCCTTACTGCGAAAGCTCGAGACTCAGCGCAAGAATTTCCAATCCTTCTCCCGCGATGGGCTCACAGGTGGCGAGTGCGCGGGGCGCACGTTGCTGGTTGTTGGTGTGGGCAATATCGGTTACGAGGTGGTCAAGATCGGACGGGGGCTCGACATGCAGGTTCTCGGTGTGGACCTTGTGCACCCGCATGCCGATGTGTTCTACAGAGATTTCGAGGCGGCGCTTCCGGACGCAGACATCATCGTCTGCTGCATGAATCTGACGCAGCACAACGTCAACTACTTCAATGCCAAGACGCTGGCCAATGCCAAACCAGGCGCAGTCTTTGTGAATGTCTCGCGCGGTGAGCTCTCCCCCGGCGCCGATTTGCTGCAGTTGCTGGAGCGTGGCGTATTGGGTGGCGTGGGACTCGATGTATTTGATGCCGAGGCCAATCTGGCAGTGGCGTTGCGTTCCGGCAAGAAGCCAACCGGCGCGCGCATCGAACCAGTGCATATCCTTGCGCAACGCGAAGATGTCATCCTCACACCACACAACGCCTTCAACAGCACCGAGGCCGTCGCACGCAAGAGTGAGCACAGCGGCATGCAGATCAGGAATATGCTGAGCTACGGGCAGTGGCTCTGGCCTGTGCCAACAGCCTGAACAGGCAACGCGTCACTCAGCAATCACGAGATAGAAGCGGCCTTCGCCGATCCGCCGGAAGTTGCCGGTGTTGAGGTTGCCGTCATCGATCTCATCATCCAGGCTTGTCAGCGACGCATAGGCCTGCTCGCGCACGACGTCACCCTCCTCGTCGACGATGCCGTCCGCCATCGCGACGCCAATGCCGAACTGCGTGCCGTGCGGCCCACCGCCCGAAGTGATGTCCCAGTGGCCGCCGAATGGCCTGGAGCTTGCCCACTCATCCGCGTCCAAGAACTTCTCCATGCCGGGGGGCAACTCGCCTGGCTCGGCATCGGGTGGGTAGTAGCCATACTCCGTGCGGTACATGTGTGCAGCGTTGGCGAAGCCGCGCAAGTTGGCAGCGAACGCCGCGCGCTCTGCCGCCTTGATCATCCACATCACTGAGAACGAGATGAGCGCAATTAGGATGCCCAGAATCACGACGACCGTCATGACTTCCATGAGCGTGAAGCCACGCCTCACTTGGCTCAGCGATTGGCTCGGTTGCTTTGCGGATGCGTTGGCCTTGCGCAACAGTGCGACCATGACCAGCTCCCGTCACCCCGTCGAGACGGCCTCGACTGTGCGCGCGACCCACCGCGCGCAGCGCGGCCCTCTACCTAGGTATCGGGTGTACGCCCATCGCAGGCGATCGCGCATTGCCCCCGGTCAGCGCAAGCCACGTTGAACAGCACGGATTATGTGCGTTACAGGATGCGCGCCGGCCACCCCTGGGCCGATAAGCAAGGTCTCAATCGTGCTCGTGGGCTGCCACGGTGGCGTCTTCCTCGACGACGCCAAAAATGAGCCCTGTCGGGTCCTTGCAAAACGCCAGGTAGCCCAGCCCCGGGATGGGCATCTTGCCCTTGACGATCTCCCCGCCCGCACCCTCGACGTCGCGCAGCGTCTGGTCGATCGAGTGCACCGCGATCGTGTTCACTGTCCGGGCCTTGTCGTCTCGGCTCTTGATGAGCCCGCCATTGATCCCTTGCGCGTCGATGGGCTCGCCGGCGGCGTCAGTCTCGTTGGTCGTGATGATCCAGTAGGGCGGGTCGGTGCTCCACTCCCGGAACTGCCAGCCAAAGACCGACTCAAAGAACGCCTGGGCCCGGGCCGGATCAGGCGAATTGAGTTCGAAGTGAATGGGTCGATTCATCGCTCACCTCCCTGGCACTCCCCCTGTCCGCGACAGACGCCGGGCGGTTCCCCAGCGTTTCCCATCGAAGCTAGCCCAGCTTGCCAGCCCTGTCGAATCGGACCTCGCCACTTTCGGGAAGGGCCGATTCTGGCCTTGGGAGGGGCGACCCAAGGGGGTACCTTGGGGGCGTCCGCGCGAGCCGCTCCGGCTGCGGGACGAGGAACCGGAGGAAGCGCTCATGGGGTTGCAGGAAGGTCTGAGGGGATTCGCTGTCGTCACGCTGCTCGGGATGGGCAGCATCGCATGGGCTGATGGCGCCGATGCGCGCTATCCCGAAGGGTCGGCCACCCCACGCGATCTCACCGCGGAAGAGCAGAGACTGATCGAGACAGCGCCCATCGTTGCGGCGCGCGGCGGCGGCGCACCCACGGGCCCGGTGACCTGTCCTCCTGAATACGCGCCGTGTGATGGCCTGCTGTTCGCCTACGAGGGGTCTGGCTCCTGGCTCGACATCGTTGATGCGATGTGCGCGCAGGTGACCACAGTTGGCAACGCCAAAGCATACGTGGTCGTCGACACCGCCAGTGAGCAAACGAGTGCCGCCAGCTTCATTTCCGCAGCCGGCGCCAACATGGCCAATGTCGAGTTCATTGTTCGCACGACCGACACGATCTGGATCCGCGACTATGGACCGCGCTTCATCTATGAAGGCGGCGTGCGCGCGATCGTCGACCACACGTACAACCGCCCGCGTCCAAACGACAACGCATTGTCGAGCTACTTCGGCCCCCTGAAGAACCATGAGGTCTACACCATCCCGCTCGTTCACGGCGGCGGGAACTATCACCTCTCGGGTACGGGCGATTCGTTCTCCACGCAGTTGATCGCCAACGAGAACCCAAGCCTTTCGTCTGCACAGATCATCACCTATTGGCAGGACTATCAGAACTTGCTTACGACGATCACGAGCGCATTTCCAACGTCGGTCGACTCCACGCAGCACATCGATATGTGGATGATCGCGCTAAGCGACACCTCATTCATGATCTCCGATTGGCCGTTGGCTTCCGGCAGCACGCAGGACATCATCTGCGATGGTGTGGCGACGGATCTCGCGAACGCCGGATATACGGTCGTGCGCGTGCCTGCGGTCAACACGGGTGGCACGCACTACACATTTACCAATGCCGTCATCTGCAACGACCTCGTGCTCATGCCGACCTATACCAACGCAACGGCATCGGCGTACAACGTCACTGCACACAACACTTGGGCGGCCGCGCTTCCCAGCCACACGATTGTTGACATCCCGTGCCAGGCCATCGTGACCGCCGCAGGTGTCATGCACTGCATCGTGATGCATGTGCCCGAGAACTCAGGTGGCGTGAATCCCGTCGCCTACTTGCGGACCCCAAACGGCGGTGGGAGCTACAACCCATCCGACAGTGTCTCGATCGTCTGGACGACGGATGATGATGAAGCTGTCTCCAACGTGGACATCGATCTTTCGGTCGACGGCGGCGCCAACTGGTCGCCAGTCGCCGCAGGCATTCCTGACACGGGCAGCTACAACTGGATCGTGCCCGACGTATTCGCAACCGATGCGCGCATTCGCGTCACCGCGCGAGATGCGCTTGGCAACATGGGCGCTGACCTGAGTGACAGCGGCTTTGCCATCAACGGCGCAGCGCCTTGCCCGGGTGATTCCAATGGTGACCTCGTCGTCGATCTTGCGGACATCTCGGAGGTATTGTTCAACTTCGGCACGCCCGGTCCTGGCGGCGACGTGAACGGCGACAACATGGTCGATCTGGCGGACCTCTCCGAGGTGTTGTTCAACTTTGGCAACGCGTGCTGACTAGAACGGAACGTCCTCATCCATTCGCCCCACAACTCTTAGGCGCGCATACTGTAGCACAAGCGTTTTTGTGCCAAGGTCTTCAAAGGCGATGGTTGCGCGCCGATTCATGCCAAAGCCCATGACGCGCTCGATGACCCCCCGCCCAAACTGCGGGTGCGTAATGATGTCGCCCGGCGTTAGCTCCGTCTTCTTCTTGGTGAGTCCCATCGAAGAGGCCATGCTGCGCTCTTCTGGCGGACGTTGATCGACCTCAAATTCATCAATGTGCGCGACGTCGTCATTGCCGCGCACAATGCGCTTGGGCTTGCGCTGGGCTGGCGGTGACCACCCGCCAAACGGATCACCAACATCCCCCTCGCCGTCCCATGCGTCTGACTGATCAGAAACCGTGATCTGCTCCCCCGGCAGCTCGTTGAGAAACCGTGACGGGATCGTGCGCTCGCGCAGGCCACGATGCGTGCGATACTTCGCAGAGGTGATGAGTAGGCGTTCGCGCGCACGTGTGATGCCCACGAAGGCGAGTCGGCGCTCCTCCTCCAACTCTGACTCGCTCTCGAGTGCGCGCATGCCCGGCAGCAACCCCTCTTCAAGGCCAATCATCGCCACCGCATGGAACTCGAGCCCCTTTGCCGCGTGCAAAGTCATGAGCGTCACCGCCCCACGCGCTGGATCAATCCGGTCGGCGTCGGCCACCAAGGACACCGATTCGAGAAACGCTCGCAGCATTGCTAGCAGTGGCGGCGCCGCATCGGCATTCGCTTCTTGTGCCACATCCGACGCCGAGTCGTAGCCTTCCTCAAACTCAATCGCTGCGTTGATGAGTTCTTCAAGGTTTGCAACCTTGTCCTCATCGGGCTCACCAGTCGCACGCGACGCCTTGGCACGGTAGTGCCGCTCGAGCCCGCTCTCGCGAATGACGCGCTCAACAAGCTCGCCCAGGGACGACGCAACGTCCTGCCCCAAGAATGTCCCCGCGCCGGTCCAGCCATCGACGAGCGCCACAAAACGCTCGGTCGCGCTGACCGCTGCGTTGCTCAGCCCGATCTCGCTGGCTTCGCGGCACGCTCCAAGCACTGTGGCTCCGCTCTTTGCAGCATGCTGAGTAATCTGCTCAATCGTTGACTTTCCAATCTTGCGCGCCGGCTTGTTTATGATTCGGCCAAGCGAAATGTCGTCGGCCGGGTTCGCGATGAGCCGCAAATACGCCAACCCGTCTTTGACTTCCTCGCGCTGATAGAACGCAGTGCCACGTGCGATGATGTACGGAATGCTGCTCTTGCGGAGTGCATCCTCCATCACGCGCGACAAGGCGTTGTTGCGATAGAACACCGCACACTCATTCCAGGGCACCCCTTCCTCAATGCCGCGCACTTTGAGCCAATCGAGCACCAAGTCCGCTTCATGATGCTCACTGCGGCAAAGCATGACCTCCGGCTTTTGCCCGGCGTCGATTGCCGTGAAGAGGTCCTTGTGCTTGCGCTGCTTGTTGTTCCGAATCAGCGCATCCGCGGTCGCCAGGATGTGCGGCGTGGATCGAAAGTTTTGCCCGAGCGCAATCACTTCGGTCTTGGGATAACGCTCCTCGAACTCCAAGATGTTTCGAATGTCGGCGCCACGCCAGCCATAGATGGACTGATCCGGATCCCCCACGACGCAGATGTTGGGGCCACGCGATGCACTTGCCGGCTGCGCTGAAGAGCTTGGCACACTCGCACCGATGATCGGCACACCACTCGAACTCGGTTCGTTCGCGTGCTCAATGCAGAGTAGTGTCGCCAACATGAACTGCGCATGGTTCGTGTCTTGATATTCGTCGATCATCAGATACCGAAACCGGCGCTGCACTTCCTCGCGCACGCGATCGCACCCCTGCAGCAGCTTCACAGTCAACAACATCAAATCGTCAAAGTCAACCGCATTCGCCTTGCGCAGGGCGCGGTCATAGGCTTCGAAGACCTTCGCAGTCGTGCGCTCCATGAAGCCACCCATCGATCGAGCCTCGCGCTCATAGGCCTGGGCATCCTTCAACTCATTCTTCGCGGCGGAAATGCTCGACAGCATCGACCGGGGTGGCCAATTGCTCGTCGACAACTCGAGCGCCTTGAGCTCCTGCTTCATGAGCGCAAGCTGGTCGTCCGCGTCATAGATCGAGTAATTGCCACGCAGCTGCCACCCGGGGATCGTCTCCGCGGCTTCTTCCGCATACCGCCGAAGCAGCCGCGCGCACAAGGAGTGAAACGTCGTGATCGTCAAGCCCCGCACGAGTGCCGGTGGCGGTTCCGTGTCGCCCTCGGGCGTCAGCAGCGCATGCACGCGATCCCGCATCTCGCCGGCGGCTTTGTTCGTGAAGGTCAACGCCATGATCTGCCACGCCGGCACACCCTGGGCAAGCAGGTAGGCGATGCGCCGGGTGATCACGCGCGTTTTCCCAGAGCCCGCCGCTGCAAGGATGAGCACGGGTCCCTCGGTGCGCACCACCGCCGCACGCTGAGCATCCGTCAGCCCCTCCAGCAATCGTGCGTCATCGATCAGCGCGGCCATGACACAAGCGTACACACGCCGGTCGCCCTGGTCGAAAAACAACGAAGCGGCGCCGGGCGAACCCGACACCGCTTCGCGTGTTCGTGCTCCCGGAGCACACAGGCCAAAGGACCTGTGCCGCCGAGGCTGCTTTCGGATTAGTCGTCGTTTACCGGCACGTTCGCAAAGGTCGACGTCGGCGAATCGATTAAGCTCGCGGCCAGCTGCTCGGTCTGCTGCAGATTGAACAGCTTGCCAAACTTCGCGGCGCCCATGATCGGCTGCGTGATCCGCTCGGAGTGAATGATCTTGCCATCCACCGCGACGACCAGCGCCCGGCCCACGTTTGCTTGGGTCAACTGCTCAAGCGCCTGCTGAGCCGAGGGCGTCAGCTGCACCGTGATCGACGCAGCGGTCGAGTTGTTGCGGCCGATCGTCTCGATCGCACCGGCGCTCATCACGCCAAAGCCCGGGACGGTCTGCGCATTCACGACGCTGCCCGACGTGTTGCGCACGAGCAGGTAGTAGTCATCGCGCTGGCGCGAGACGATCATGTTGCTCGAAGGCTCCAGATACAGCGGGAGGTTGATCTGCAACTTCTGCCGCGGGGAGAAATCCCACTCGCCGGCGCCCAACACCTCGAGCCACTGGAACTTGTCGTTCACGCTCGAGGGCTGATCGACTGCGGCGCGGGCCCATGCCTCTTCAGGCTCGCCCGGCTCGACCGCGATGAAGAACGCCAGGCCATCATTCAGGTTCACCGGCGCACCGGTGTTCTGGCTCGTGCGCTGGAAAGCCTGGTTCTGCTGCGACGCGTACGGGGCAACCTTGGTGGTGTTCTGCGAACGCGCGCTGTGGTTTGAGGATGCGCAGCCGGCAAGGCAAGCGCAGCCAACGACGATCGGGAGGATGCGTGTGGTGTTCATGATCTCGCTAGCGTCGGCGTTCCGAGGCCAGGGCTGGATGAGAACCAGCGGAAATCCCGCGCTTGCCCAGTCCGGATAATCGGTACAGGCCCGGCAGGGCAGGCCAAGGGCGCCTACCTCCCGTCGCCCATTGCCCCGTCACACGTTGAAATACTTCGCATCCGGGTGGTGCACCACAAACGCGCACGTCGATTGCTCGGGCACGATCTGCCAGTTCTCTGTCAGCGTCGCGCCGATGCGCTCAGGCTGCAGCAGCCGCCAGATGATCGCGTGGTCGGCCATGTCCGGGCAGGCGGGATAGCCGGGTGAATAGCGTGAGCCGCGATAGCCCTGGCGGAACAGGTCACGGATGCTCGGCGCATCGGCGCCCGCAAAACCAAGCTCCGCCCGCATGCGCTTGTGCCACATCTCCGCCAAGGCTTCAGCCGTCTCAACCCCAAAGCCGTGCAAGTACAGGTACTCGGTGTAGTTGTTCGCCTCAAACAGTTTCTGCGCAGCGTCGGACGCTTTCTCCCCCACTGTCACCGCCGTAAGCCCAAGTACATCTCTCACACCTGATTCTACGGTGCGAAAAAAGTCGGTGATGCACTTGCGCTGCTTGCCCTGTTGGCGCGGGAAACGAAATCGCTCAATTTCCCGAGCCTGATCTTTGGCATCGTAGATGACTAGGTCATCACCATCCGCCTGGCAAGGCCAATAGCCGTAGGCGACTTTGGGCTGCAGGATGCCTTGTGTCTTGCAGTCGCGCTTCAAGCGTTCGAACACGGGCCGCGCCTTCTCAGTCACCGCGCGCTCATAGCCCGCCTCGGACATCGAGCCTTTCTTGAACTGCCATTGACCCCGAAACAGCGCCACCTCATTGACGAAGGGATAGACCGTGTCAAGATCAATTAGTTCAACAATGCGCGAGCCCCAGAACGGCGGCGTGGGCGGATCAACGTCCGCTGGGCGCTTCATCGCCGGCGCGGAAGTCAGCGCTGTCGCACCGGCATCTGCCTTCTCCACTCTTGATCGTGCGATCACCTCTTGCGCATCGCTACGCTTGGTCAGTCGCCCTTCGATCTCAGTATCGAGCGTTGCCAGCCGACCTCCAACGAGATGGTCCATCGTGCGTAAGCCCTCGAACGCATCGCGCCCGTAATACAGCTTGCCCTTGTAGGTCGACCGCAGGTGCCCCTCGGCGTAATGGCGCGTCAACGCCGCCCCCCCCAGAATCACCGGGATGTCGATGCCCTGCTCGTTCATCTCGCGCAGGTTCTCTTCCATCACGTTGACCGATTTCACAAGCAGTCCGGACAAACCAATCGCCTGCGCATTGGTGCTCTTCCACGCCTCAAGGATCTGCGGCAACGTCTGCTTGATCCCGATGTTGTGCACTGTGTACCCGTTGTTCGACAAAATGATGTCGACGAGGTTCTTGCCAATGTCATGCACATCGCCCTTCACGGTCGCTAGCACAATCGAGCCTTTCGTCTGGCCCTCCTTGCGCTCCATCTTCGGCTCCAAATACGCGACTGCGGCCTTCATGACCTCGGCGCTCTGCAACACGAATGGCAACTGCATTTGCCCCGAGCCAAATAACTCCCCCACCGTCTTCATGCCATCAAGCAAGTGATCATTGATGACCTGCAGAGGAGAATACTGCTCGAGTGCCGCATCAAGCGATGCCGTCAACCCTTCCTTGTCGCCATCAATGATGTGATGCCGCAACCGTTCTTCGAGCGTCTTGGGCGTGTCGTCGCGCGCCACATCCGCAGCGCTCTGCACGTCCTTGAACAGCGCAATGAACGCTTGCAGCGGGTCGTAGTCATTCGGATAATTGGGCGTTTGCTCACTCATGCAACTGCGGCTTCGCTTGCCACTGGCTCGGGATGCTCCTGCGGCAAACCCGTGCCGCCGAGGGTAGAAGCCCGTCGATCGTAGATCAAGTGAAGGGCGACGCGCTTCTGCTGTTCGTCGATGCGCGCGAGCGGAATGATCTTGCCGGCATGGACGATAGCACTCGACATCCCTGCCGCGACAAGCTCATGCATGAATGCGGAATTGAGGACGACACGAGCCGCGGGTTTGAGCCCGAAACTGACATTGGACAACCCACAGGTGAGCTGCACTTCTGGGAATGCCTCTGCGATGCGCTTGGTCCCTTCGATGAGCGCCAGCGCACTGTGCCGGTCGGAATCCATTCCCGTCGAAATGGGCAGCACAAGCGGATCGATGAAGAGGTCGCACTGCGGCAAGCCATGCACCTGCGTCGCGCGCTCGATGGCCCGCTTGGCAATGTCGAACTTGCGATCGGCGGTCCGTGCCATCGCTGCTTCTTTGTCCTCGTCGATCGTGCCGATCACCAAACACGCAGCGTATTTTCTCGCCAACTGGCAAATCGCATCAAACTTCTCATCACCGTCCTCGAAGTTCGCTGAGTTGATGATGCACTTGCCGGGGGCATGGCGCAAGCCCGCTTCGAGCGTTGCAATCTGCGTCGAGTCAACCATGAGCGGCACATCAACCTGCCGCACGAGCCGAGACACGACCTCGCTCATGTCGCGCGCGCCATCGCGCCCTGCATAGTCGACATTCACATCGAGCACATGCGACCCCTCGCGCACCTGTTCGCGCGCCATCGACACGATGCCGTCCCAATCTTCCGCTTCGAGCAATTGCTTAAACTTCTTGGAGCCCGACGCATTGCACCGCTCGCCGATGATCAGAATGCTCGCATCCTGGCGATGGTCCACTGGCTGATACAGCGATGTGGTCGCCGGCGCGGGCGGCTCGATCGTGCGCACATGACGCCCGTCATATCTGTTCGCCTCTTCCGCAACGAGTGCCAGCTGTGCAATATGCTCGGGCGTCGTGCCGCAGCAGCCGCCAATCATCCGAACACCAAATTCATTGACAAACCGATCCATGATCTCCGCCATGGGCTTGGGTTGCAATGGATATTCAGTGCGCCCTTCAACAAGGGCCGGCAAACCCGCATTTGGATAACACGTCACGTGCCGGTCCCAGTGCTTGCTGAGCCATTTGATGTGGTCAGCCATCTCTGCGGGCCCCGTCGCGCAGTTCAACCCAAGCGACAGAATGGGGTATCGCGCAATCGCCAACGCCGCCGCTTCAATCGAACTGCCCGTCAACGTCGTACCCGTCTGCTCGATTGTCAGGCTCGCCATGAGGGGGATGCCCTCGTGGCTCTTGCCGCGTTCATCGAGTGCTGCAAGACACGCATTGATTGCACACTTGACTTGTAGAATGTCTTGGCACGTTTCGATGAGCAATGTGTCCGCGCCGCCGTCGATCAAGCCCCGCGCTTCCTCGCGGTAGCTGTCAAACATCGCGTCCCAGTTCGTCTGCCCAAGCGTAATCAGCTTCGTCCCGGGCCCCATCGAGCCCATCACGAACCGCGGCTTGTCGCTCGTCGAATGAATGTCACACGCTGCCCGCGCGATTTCTGCCGAGCGTTTGGCAATCTCGTAGGTGTCCGCCGCCCGATCGAACTCCGCGAGCACGAGCTTGTTGGCTCCGAAGCTATTCGTCTCGACCGCATCCGCGCCGCAGCGCAGGTACGTCTCGTGGATGTCCTGAATCACGTCGGGGCGCGTCGTGCAGAGGATGTCCGTGCAGTTCTCGCAGCCGCAATAGTCGACATCGATCGACAGGTCGCGGGCAAAGATCTGCGTGCCCATGCCACCATCTAGCACGAGGGTGCGCTGGGCCAGGGCTCTGGCGAAGGCGGATGTGCTCACGTGGCGGCTCCTTCCGAATCGCGGGGCTCGACCCAGTATATCATCCGTTCTACCGGATGAACGGATGAAGCAACGCCCCGCTCCCCAGTCCCAAGGAGGATACGGCCGACCGCACCACCTGCGTCGGCGTCATCGGTAGGATCGAGGGCTGCCCATCACAGGGCTGTCGGGAGGGGCTATAGATGGTCGCAGGGGCAAACGGGGCAAACGGGGCGGCCATCCGCCTCGCTGGCATCACCAAACGATTCAAGGACAAGCTCGCGGTCGACAACCTCGACCTCGTGGTCCCCACAGGCTCAGTTTGCGGCTTCCTAGGCCCGAACGGCGCGGGCAAGACGACGACCATCCGCATGATCATGTCGATCTTCAACCCCGACGCCGGGGACATCGAAGTACTTGGGCGGCGCTCAGCCATCGAGTCCAAAGATCGCATTGGCTATCTGCCCGAAGAACGCGGCGTCTACCGCAAAATGAAGGTCAAAGACTTTCTCACCTACATCGGTGTGCTCAAGGGTGTTGACCGGGGACAACTCGCCAAGTGGATCGACGAGTGGCTCGAGAAGGTGGAGCTGCCAGGCGTGCAGAAGAAGAAATGCGAAGAGCTCTCCAAGGGCATGCAGCAGAAGGTGCAGTTCTTGGCTGCCATCATTCACGATCCGGAACTTGTCATCCTTGATGAACCGTTCAGCGGACTCGACCCAGTGAATGCGCGCCTGCTGCGCCGATTGATTGATGAACTGCATGCGCAAGGCAAGACCATCATCTTCTCGACGCACGTCCTGCACTCTGCGGAGCAAGTGTGCGAGCGCATCTTCATGATCAATAACGGGCAGAAGATTCTTGACGGAACGATCGACGAGATCCGCACGCAGTATGACCCCAAGAGTTTGATCGTCGAGCCGGCCAACGGAAGCCTCGCTGAAGCTCGCTCGGCACTCGGGGCTGTGCGCGGCGTGCATTCGGTCCATGACTCCACCTTCGTCGGCTGCCTGGAGGCACAACTCGACGAAGGCGTCGATGCAAGCGAACTCGTTTCGACCGTCGCCGCGGCGACCCCTGTGCGGCGCGTGGAAATCCGACGGGCGACGCTTGAGGACATCTTCGTGCACCTTGTCGATCCGGGCGATTCAGAGGATAGCATCCGCGCATCATTGAGCGACACCACGCACCAGGGAGGGGCCTAAGCCATGAAGAAGATCATTGCCACCGCCCTGCGCGAGTTCAAGACCACCGCCCTTACACCCGCGTTCTTCATTGGCGCCGTCGTTATGCCAATCGCGATTTGGGCGGTCATCATTGCAGTCACCGCGGCTGACTTGGGCGGCAAGAAAGATCCGATGCGCGGCACGATCGCGGTCATCGACACCACGCGCGACGGCATCGTCGCCCAGGGATTCGAGGCCGCGTTCGATCCCGAAGTGCAGAAGGCGAACAAGGAAGCGCTTGCTGAAAAGATGAGCGCGCAGATCGACAAGGCGATCGCAGAGAACCCGATGGTCGCAAACCAGGTCACGCCAGATCAGTTGAGCATGGGCAAGACACTCGCGATGCGCTACCTGGGGCTCGATCGTGTCCATGAGGTAGAAGTCGAGCGCGTCGACCAAAGCGTTGACCGTCAGACCTTGCGCGATCGCGTGAAGAATGGTGAGCTGCTTGCCTTCATCAACGTGGGCGAATACACGATTGACTTGCCGAATCCGGATCCAAACGCGAAGTCCGCGTCCGGCACACCAGCTCCCGGCACGTTTGAGATCGTTCATTCAAAGACGCTGGATCCGGAATACCTTGGCGATGTCAGGAGCATGGCGGCCGGCATCATTCAGGATGCACGCTACGAGCGGCGCGACATCGACCCCAAGGTTGTCGACCAAGTGCAGGACAACGCGCCGCGCGCCAAGGTTTCGCTTGTCACCGACACAGGTGAAGAGGGTAAGTCCAACGCCCTGATGGTCGAGATTTTGCCATTTATATTCATGATGCTGCTGTTCACGGCAACCATGACCGGTGGGCAATACCTGCTCATGGGCACGCTCGAAGAAAAGGGCTCGCGCGTGATGGAGGTCCTCCTCTCGGCGGTCTCTCCGGGACAACTACTTATTGGCAAAATGATCGGTCAAGGGCTCGTGGGCGCCGCCATTCTTGTCATCTATAGCAGCCTTGGCGTTGCAGCAGCTGATCGCTTCAACATGCTCTCGCAGCTCCCCCTTGGACATGTACCACTGCTTGCGCTGTACTTCATCATGGCCTACGCATTCCTTGGGGGAATGATGACCGCAATCGGTGCCGCAGTGACCGACTATCGCGAAGCCAATGCGCTCTTCGCGCCGGTCACCATCAGCATGATGCTGCCTTTCATCTTGCTGATCATCATTAAGGACAACCCGTCCGGCATGCTCGCCCGCGTGACAAGCTACTTCCCACCCACCACGCCCTTTGTCATGGCGATGCGCATCAGCCAACCGGCACACCCCGTGCCCGTATGGGAGATCATTGCGACGATGGTCGTTGGTTTCGCAGGCGTGGGTGTTGTCGTCTGGGGCGCGGCGAAAATCTTCCGCCTCGGCGTGCTGCGCTATGGCAAGCCGCCGACACTCGTCGGCCTCATGAAGTGGCTCACTGAGTAGCTCGGGCGCTACGACGTCGGGACAGTGGCAACGGGCACCGGCCCCGTAAAGGTCAGCGTGCGCTGCGGGAACGGAATCTCAATGTCGGCGGCATTGAGCGCTTCGTTCAACGCTAGGATCGCCTGATCGCGCACTGTCAGATAGTCCCGCGCGGGGCACCAGACGTAGACGTCATAGTCAATCGAAGAAGCGCCAAAGCCCTTGAGCCATACCTTCGGCTCGTTCGCCGAAGACCGCGCAGGCACACTCGACTTGAGCGCGCCAAGCATGACGTCGCGCGCTTGTGCAAGATCACTTCCGTAGGCCACACCGATCGCGATGTCGACCCGACGCGTGCTGTTGCCCGTCTTGTTATCGATCTTGTTTCCGAGCACCGCGCTGTTGGGAACAAACACAACTCGGTTGTCCCATGTGTTCACCGTCGTGTAGAAAATGCCGAGCTCACGCACCTCGCCCGTCTCGCCTTCCAATTCCACGTAGTCGCCAATCTTGATCGGGCGCAGCAACAGCAGCATCACGCCCGCCGCGATATTCGACAGTGACCCCTGCATCGCCAGGCCAATGGCCAAGCCACCGGCGCCAATCACCGCCGCCAAGCTCGTGGTCTTCACGCCAAACAACTCGAACGCAATCGGGATCGCGATGAGCCACACCGCGTATTTCGCGAAGCGCGACAGAAAGCTCGTGACAGTCGCATCGACTTTCGCACGCGTCAGGCCGGCGCGCACGATGCGCTGCATCCATCGCGACACAAACGAGACGATGACAAGCAGGATGATCAATGCGACGATCGCCTGCCCAAGCGAGAGCAGCATGGGCCCAAAGATGCCCATCGCGTTCTCAAGGGTGGGATTCGCGATGAACTGCTCGAAGCTCGTCCCGACGCCCGCCAGGCCTTGGGAAATCATGTCTTCAGTCGGGGGGGTGTGCGGCGTTGCAGCGGCCATGGCCCGTGCGCTCCTGTTTGGTCTTCGTGCGGCCGCCCTGCGCGGCACACCAGTACACTATTGCCCCAATAGCACCGCTTCAAGCGCAGGAGATTCCGCCCATGCATGTGCTCATCGCAGACAAATTCGAACAATCCGGCATCGATGCACTGCAGCACCTGGGCTGCAAGGTGACCAACGAACCCTCTGCCGACGTGGACACGCTTGTCGATTTCGTCAAGCGCCATGACCCCGATGTGCTCATCGTGCGCTCAACGAAAGTCAAGGCCCCAGTCTTTGAGGCGGCCAACAAGCTCTCACTTGTGGTGCGCGCAGGTGCTGGCGTGGACAACATTGATGTTGACGCCGCTTCGGCTTCTGGCATTTCGGTCGCCAACTGTCCCGGAAAGAATGCGATCGCGGTGGCCGAGCTTGCATGGGGATTGATCCTTGCCGCCGACCGACTGATCCCCGAACAGACCGCCGACTTGCGCGCCGGGGCTTGGGCGAAAAAGCACTACGCAAAGCAGGCGCGCGGCCTCTTTGGGCGCACGCTGGGCGTCGTTGGGATCGGCAACATTGGCAAGGAAATCATCAAACGGGCGCATGCCTTTGGCATGCCCGTCGTCGCGTGGTCACGTTCATTGACAGACGCCGACGCCAAGGCGATGGGCGCCATCCGCGTGGCCAATGTGCTGGATGTGGCGCGCATGGCTGATGTTGTGTCCATCAACGTCGCCGCCACGCCCGAGACGAAAAGCCTCGTCAGCAAGGACTTCCTCGACGCCATGAAGGCCGGCGCAACGCTCATCAATACGGCGCGCGGCAGTGTCGTCGATGAAGACGCCCTTGCCGAGGCGATCAAGACGAAGCACATTCGCGCGGGGCTCGATGTCTGGGCGAACCAGCCCACACCCGATGACAAGACCAGCGATCTGCCCCTCGTCAAGCTCGAGGGCGTGGTCGGCACGCACCACTGCGGCGCCTCGACCGACCAGGCCCAGCAGGCGATCGCCGACGAGGCCGTGCGCATCATCCGGGCCTACAAGGACACTGGAGAGATTCCAAACGTCGTGAATCGGGCTGCCAAGAGTTCCGCGACACGCCTGCTCATCGTGCGCCACCTCAACCGCCCGGGTGTGCTGGCCCACGTGGTCGGGCGGCTCAGCGAGGCTAAGCTGAACATCGAAGAAATGGAGAACGTGATCTACAGCTCCGCGAAGGCCGCGTGCGCCAAGATCCGCCTCGATGCCGAGCCCGAATCGCCGGTCATCACCGCGATCCGCACGGGCAACCCGAACATTTTGAGCGTGGACCTCACGGTGATTGAGTAGCCCCCCGGGCGTGACGTAGAATGTCCTCGACGGCGTTGCCAGGCCGTTCTGGCCCAAACGCCCCAGGAGGCATGCCATGTCAACCGATCGCGTGTTCAACTTCTCTGCCGGTCCCGCCGCACTCCCCGAGCCGGTCATTCAACAGGCCCAGAAGGACCTCTGGAACTTCAAGGGGTCGGGCATGGGCGTGCTCGAACTGTCGCACCGCGGCAAGTGGTTCGACGGCATTCTCGAAGAGGCTGAAGCCGATTGCCGCGAGATTGGCAAGGTACCCAACAACTATCGCGTTCTCTTCTTGCAGGGCGGCGCGACCACGCAGGCCGACATGATCCCGATGAGTTTCCTGGGCAAGGGGCAAACCGCCGACTACGTAGACACGGGCAAGTGGGCGGCCGATGCAGTCGGCGAGGCACAACGGCACGCGAAGAACATCGGCGCTTCGGTCAACGTGGCCGGATCGTCGAAGAACGACAACTATTGCCATCTTCCCAAGAGCTACAACTTTACGAAGAACGCCGCATACTGCCTATACGTGTCGAACAACACGATCTTTGGCACGCAGTTCCAGGCGCCGCCCGATGCGCCCGCGCCGCTCATTGGCGACATGAGCTCCGATTTCTTTTCTCGCCCGATGGATATCAAGCGTCACGCGATGCTCTACGGCGGCGCGCAGAAGAACCTTGGCCCCGCGGGGCAAGCCCTCGTGATCGTCTCTGACGAGTTTCTCGCCAAAGCGCCAAAGGACACGTTGGGCAAAATGTTCGACTACCAGGTGCAGGCCGCCAAGGAGTCGCGTTACAACACACCCAATACCTTTGCGATCTACCTGATGGGCCAGGTTTTCAAATGGATCAAGAAGGAATTTGGATCGCTCGAGCAGGCTGAAACCTACAACCGCGATAAAGCCAGGCTCATCTATGATGCTATCGACAACTCCGATTTCTTTGAGGCACATGTGAAAGAGCAAGCGGATCGCTCGTACATGAATATCCCCTTCAAATCGCCAACACCCGAGCTTGACGCGCTGTTCGCCAAGGAAGCAGAGGCCAAGGGATTCACGACGCTGGATGGCCACCGCTCGATCGGCGGCATGCGCGCAAGCATCTACAACGCGTTCCCCGTCGAGGGCTGTCGCAAGTTTGCAGAGTTCATGCGCGCCTTCGAGCGTGAGCATGCGGGCAAGACCACAGTGGCAGCCCGCTGATCAACGTCTGACGTCCTGGAGGATGCGTGCCGCAACGGGCAGCCAACTTGCTGCAGGCTGCAACTCAAGTGCTTCATGCGCAGGATGAAGCCGAGGCGTTGCAGGTCATCGCCCAGGCCGTGCATGCAGATGGCTGGCACTCAGTTATCGTTCATTCCTACGATGACGATTGGCGAATCGCGCACGCGGCATATGTCAACATCTCCGATGAGGATCGCCAAGCGCTCGACACACGTGCGATGACCGCGGAGGAGCGCGCTGCAACGTTCGGCCCAGCCTACGAACCCTATCGCATCAGCCGGTCGTACTTCTTCCCCGCAGAGCAACCCGGCGCCTTGACCGTCATTCGAACCATGCACTTGCCTTGCTCCGAGGGGCAGGCGCCTGGCAGTTGGCGCCCGGACGATGCTGCCTACATTCCAATGCGGTGTGCAGAAAACAAGATCATCGGTCGCATCACCATCGACGGCCCATTGGATGGAAACCGCCCCGACCAGAAAGCGTTTGAGAAATTGGAGGCCTTTGCAGACCTTGCGGCGCTGGGCATCTCAAGGCTGCGGGCCCGGGCGCGCCAGCGCGAAGCTGAGCACACCGTGAGCGCGATGATGAACGCGGTTGGCTCGCTCATCTGGCTGACCTACGACGACGATCGGCCTCCCTATTTCAACGAGGAGTGGTATCGCTTCACAGGCGGTTCTCCCGAAGACGAGGTGTCCCACGCCTTTTCGCAACACTGTCATCCCGACGATCTTCCGGAGACCAGACGCTCATTCCGTGCTGCGGTCGCTGCTCGAGCACCCTGGGCTGGTGAGTACCGACTTCGCAAGCACGATGGCGACTTCGCATGGATGCTCGAACGCGCTCGCCCCTTGTTCTCATCGAATGGCGATTACATCGGCCATGTCTGCACCGCAGTGGATATCTCCGCCGAGCATCACGCCAAAGAAGAACTCGAGCGCGAGCGTGATCGTCTCGCAATGGCCATCGATGCGTCGGGCGGAGGGCATTGGGAAGCCGAATACACCGGCAAAGAGCCTCCAAACTCCAAGCCGATCCGACGCACTTTCGATCAGCGCCTGCTCGACATCGTCGGGTACGCACAATCAGATTTCCCAGGCGGGCACGGCTGGGACCGTATTGTGCATCCCGACGACAAGGCGGTGAAGGCGCAACAAGACCGATTGGACAGTGTCGACCACGTCGAACGTCGGATCCGCGAGTACCGCGTGCTGCACAAGGATGGAAGTGTGCGCTGGGTGCGCAGTAGCTACCTGACACGGAGCACACACGATGGGCTTCCACTCCGGCAGGTCGGCTTTGTCATGGACATCACTGATCAAAAACGCGCGGAGCAAGAACTGCGGCGCGAACGCGATCGATTGGCGATCGCATTGATGGCGGCAGGC
The DNA here is from genome assembly GCA_020427635.1 of Phycisphaerales bacterium. Classification (GTDB taxonomy): domain Bacteria; phylum Planctomycetota; class Phycisphaerae; order Phycisphaerales; family UBA1924; genus JAGQOH01. The sequence goes on along the minus strand of JAGQOH010000050.1, from coordinate 1,074 downwards.
GCCGGGCTATGGGAAGGCACATTCCCAAACGGTGCATCGCAAAAGCACGGCGAAATCCTCTACGTCTCTCCGCGAATCTCCGAGATCGCGGGATATCCGACAGGCTGGCCTGCGTCCCATGATGACTGGGACGCGATTGTTCATCCTGACGACAAGGTCGCGAAAGAAGCGCAGGACGCGCAGCACATCAAGGGCAACTTGCCCCATGTCTCACGCGAGTACAGGATTCGCCACAAGGACGGATCGACGCGGTGGGTGCGAACCGCGTATATCACAACCGACGACCACGGACGTCCGGGGCAAACGGTCGGCGTGGTATTGGACATCACTGAGCAGAAGCGGATCGAGCAAACCCTTCACCGCGAGCGTGATCGCCTCGCCCTGGCCATCGAAGCGTCGGGCGGAGCGTTTTGGGAAAGTGAACCTGCACGGCCTGGCAGCGACAAACAAGGTGCGATTCTGCACCACTCAAGCCGCATGGGCGAGATTGCCGGCTACGCCAATGGTGTCTGGCCGCGCTCGCACGATGAGTGGGACGCCATCGTGCTCCCCGAGGACCAGGTAATCAAGGACCAACAGGACGCAGCGCACCGGCGCGGCGAATTGCCACACGTCGCCCGCGAGTATCGCATTCGCCACCGGGATGGCTCGATTCGCTGGGTGCGCAGCTGCTACCTCTCCAGCGCGGCCAGTGGCGAACCACGCTCCGTTGGCTTCATCATGGACATCACAAATGAGCGCCTCGCGGCGCAGCGCCTGCAGCGCGAGCGCGACCGCCTCGCCCTGGCAGTGGAAGCCTCGGGCGGCGGGTTCGCTGATGCAGAGTGGTCCGGCGAAACGCTCGCCAATCCGTCAACGGTAAAGTTGACGACGATTTCAAACCGAATCTGTGAGCTGCTTGGCTACTCGCAGGACGAAATCAAGACTGCGGCAGCCTTTCGCAACCTCATTCATCCCGAAGATCGTGCTCGTAATGATCAACAGGATCAGCAATATTTTGTCAGTGACTTGCCGAGGATTACTCGAGAGACGCGATTCATCTGCAAGGATGGAACCATTCGATGGTTGCGTGCC
>JAGQOH010000004.1:74726-93334 GCA_020427635.1 Phycisphaerales bacterium | reverse complement strand
GGCGAAACCATCCTCCGCCCGACAAAAGAAGACGTCTTCGACGCTCTCGCCGCCGACCTGTTACTCCACGCGCACAACTGCGTCCGCAGCTTTGGCGATGTGCACCTCGCACTCTCGGGTGGCTCAACCCCGCTGCCCTTCTATCAACACCTCATGATCGATCCGCGCTATCGCGACTTTCCCTGGCGGCGCACGCACATCTGGCTCGTCGATGAACGCCGCGTGCCGCTCGACGACGATCGCTCAAACTCCAAGCACATCACTGCCTACCTCGATCCCGCGCACACTGACATTCCCAAGAACAACCTCCACATCTATGACTGGTGCGCCGACGACATCGAAGCCAAGTTCACACACGACTTGCAACACTGCCTCGCCTGGCGCGAGAAGGGCCACGACCGCCTCGACTTCGCACTCCTTGGCCTGGGGGGTGATGGACACACCGCAAGCCTCTTCCCCAACTCCCCCGCCCTCGAAGAACGCGCCCAACCCATTCGCATCAACGCCGGCCCAAGCGTCACGCCCCCCGATCGCGTCACCATGACCTACCCGCTGCTCAATGCCGCTCGCTTCTGCGCATTTCTCGTGTTGGGCGAATCCAAGCGCGACATCCTCGCACGCCTCGCCGCCGCTACGCAAGAGCACCCCACACCAACGCCCGACGACATCCGCGAACTGCCTGCACTCGGCATCCGCCCCGTCGAAGGCGCGCTGCGCTGGTACATCGATCACGCCGCCTGCTGACGCGCCTCACCCCTTGAGGTTTATTCGACCAGGCTTGTGCGCGCCGCCCTCGTCCCCGCGCCGAGCACCGGCCGAGTACGTCGGGTTCGACTGGTGATCCTCGTGCGCATCTTCCGAGTCATTCGCAAGCACATGCCGCACCGGTTCGCTGCTCAAGACATCGGGCGTGCTCGTCAACTCCGCCTGATCCGCCGCCCGCGTCACGCTGTCCGGCGCATCGTCACGCTCGCGCCCGTCACGCCGGCGCGCACCCACACGACGCAAACGCTCGCCCCCCGGCGGCTGGCTCGGCATGATCCCACCCAGTGGCATGTCGCCTCTATCGGCCGCATCACACCACCTGCTGGATGAGCCGATAAAACCAGGCCCAATCGCACCTTCCAGCCGACCGTCAAACTGCCCGCAGCAGCACGACCACATGCGCCTCGATCGCCTTGCCCTCGCCCACCGGGCCAACACCCTCGCCCGTCTTGCCCTTGATGTTCACCTGATCCACGCGCACATCAAGCAGCCCCGCCACGCACTCCCGAATCGCATCCTTCAGCGGCGAAAGCTTGGGCGACTGCAACACCACCGTGCCGTCGACATTGCCGACCGCATAGCCCCGCGCGCGCACCCGCTCCACCGCCGCCCGCACGAAATCCCACGATTCCCGCCCCTTGTTTGCAGGGTCCGTATCCGGAAACAGCTGCCCAATGTCGGGCTCCCCCAGCGCCCCAAGCAACGCATCCGTCAGGGCGTGCAGCAGAACATCCCCATCAGAGTGGGCCATTGCCCGCACCGGTGCCGCAAGCAGCACCCCGCCCACCATCAGCCCCGCCCCCCCCTGTTCGAACTCCAGGCGGTGCAGGTCGTACCCATGGCCAATGCGGCAGGTCCCAGGCGGTGGGGTTTGGCTGGTCATCGATGGCAAACTCCACGCCGCGGGGTCAATCAGGGTGAGCGCCGCGTGCCGGTTGGGTCGATGGTGACGAGGGATCGTCGCGACGGGCGGGCCCGATATGCTACTGACAGCACGCGGGGGCAACCATGCACAGGGGCGACAAGGGCATGAATCGCATCGGCAATCGGACACAGATCGCGGCGCTGGCCGGCGCCATCGCGCTTCTCGCCGCCGCCGGCGGGTGCTACTACCCGGGCGGCCCCCGCTACTCCGCAGACCGCTTCACCTATGAAAGCCACGCCTGGCAACCCTGGACTGTCAAGCTCACCGACACCCGCACGGGCGAAGTCGTCTGGTCGGTGGATGTCCCCGTGGGCAAGCAACTGGTCGCCGGCTTCAATGAAGGCTCTGGCCCCAACGAATACAAGCCCGACGAAATCGTCTGGGGCATCATGGAAAAGGGCAAGCGCTTCGGCACGCGCGACAATCGCCAACCCTGCCCGCCCAAAGAAGCGCGCCGCATCGATGCGGTCCTGCGCCCAACGCCTGAACTCATTACGCCCGTCACCGACGAGTCCGCCACCGCGAGCTATTGGGATCATCCAGCGCCAAGCGAAGAGCGCGAGGGCCCCTGGCACTAGACGACACCAGCGTGCAGTCAATCCTGTGGCGACAGGCGCGACAGAAAGAGCAGGACATTCGTCCATGCCGTCTTCGCCGCGCTCTGGTTGTACCCAAACGTGCCCTTGGGACCGATGAGCGGCAGCACGCGCACCTCGCGCTTCTCGGGCAATGAACTGACGTCAAAGCCATGCCGGGCGTTGTCATGCACATGCAGCGCAACGAGGTCACCGTGCGCCGACGCGTTGACCATCGCTTTACTGATCTCCTGCAGCGTTGTGACATCATCAGCAGCGCCGGTTTGAATGAGCACCGGCACGACAGGCTTCGCCTTCCATTCTTCCGTTGATGGATAGAAGCACACCGCCGCATCGACGCCAAGCGCACCGCTGCGCGCCTCATCTGTCGCCAGATGCCACACGCCCTCCGCGCCGAGCGACCACGCCATGAGCACGCCGGGACCATGCTGCAACCGCCCCTGTTCCTTGGCCCACGCCACCGCTTGCTCCGTGACCCAAGCAATCTTGCCACCCGTGGAGAGCTTCGGCGCATCTCTTGCACTGAAGTATGCCGGCTTGTAGTCAACGATCAACGCATCCCAACCAAGTGCATTGAGCTCTTCTGCGGCGCGGAAATAGTGCTGCTCGTCATCGAAGATCTTGAGACCCGATGACCCGGGCAGCAGCACCGCCCAGCCCCGCGCCGGCGCTTGCGCCGCAGGACGCACAAAGAAATGGTCGTGCATCTCGCCTGTCGCCTTCGGCGCAGACGAGCAGGCCCCGAAGCAAACAAAGACAAACAGACACAGCAAGTGAACAGCGCGCATCAGACCCCCCTCAGTACACGTCATTCATGCTTGGCGCCGGCCCCGCGAACGCACACGCCGCAAGAGCAAGCTGACTCGCATCTCCCTTGATGGACCCGCCAAGCGCAAGTTCGTGCGGCGACATGAAGCCGGTATACAGCGGCGCCAACGCCTTGATTTCCAATTGGATCAAGCCATTCCCGCCGCGAGCAACATGCCCCTTGCCATCCTCGATGTGCAGCGTGAACGCGCCCGTGTTCTCCGCGAAGACGGGATCATTGATGTCAAAGTGAAGATCGCACTTGATCCCTACTGGGTAGCCGCGCGACTCCAGGGCATTCTTTACATCGATGATACGCGTCATCCAGTAGTCCCGACGGCGCAGGTCATACCGCTGCTCGCCCAGCACATAGAGCAGTGGGTGATGAGGCCCACAAAGCAGCGTGATGTCTTCGACAGTCGACGCCATGCTGGCCAACAGCGAGAGGATGCGCCGCAGGGCGCGTGGTGTCGACGCGGCAAGATCGGACACGTCGACTGAATACCGCTCGCCCCGAGCGCCGGGCGACTGCGTGTACCAGAGATAGCCTTCCAGTGCACCGCCTTCTCCTACGATTCCAAGCCCCGTCGCGACATCGGTGCGCCGGTCAAACACACGATGCCAAATGTAGGGCACGCGATCGAGTTGCCCGTTCATCGGTGCCGCCATGGTTTTCCACACGCGCTTCATCTCTGGCAAGTCATCGCGCGACAGCGCTCGGACCTGCAACGCTCGTTCTCGAATGTCCAAGCGTGACGCGGCGAGCCGCAATGCACAGGTGAATCCCGCTTGCTCATAGCCCGCGGCTCGATAGAGCTTCTGTGTCGCAGCAAAGAGCGTCGAGATCGCGAATCCTCGCGCCCGACCTTCGCGCAGGCATGCTTCCATGAGAGACTTTGCAATTGCCCTGCCACGCGCTTCGGGCGGCACGGCGACCCCTGCAATGCCAAGCATGGGCGCCGCACGCCCCCCAAAGTACTGGCCCATGGGAATCGCTAGGAGATTGCCAAGCAGGGTGCCGGCGCCATCGGTCAGCACGCGCACACTGTCGCGCCCCGCCACATCGAGCCAGCGGTTGCACGCCGCTTCTGTCTCAAGGCAAAATGCGAGGTCGAGCGATCGATAGAGCTGTGGAAACAGCGACTCCTCAAACGGGCCAAATGTGGGACTGTCGGTAGTGCTCGCGGTCGTCATGCGCTCTAGCGTACCGCACGACGAACACCGGGTTTCACGGCCGCCGCGTGAGCGCTGCGCGCCGGACCAGCTTCATGCGTTGAACGCCGCGCGCCGAAAGGATGATTCCAAGTAGCACCGCCACCGCACCGAGTGTCCATGTGTGATCGCCCAGCAGCAGCAACGCCGGCGGAATGACCAGCCCTGCCTGCGGCCCAAACCCAAAGACGCCGCCGCCCAGTGCGCCAAGCACGCCCATCACGGCGCCAAAGGTGCGCTGCGTCTTGGCGGCACACCACTGGGGCTCGCCGCGGCTTTCCAAGTACATCTCGGCATTGTGACGCGCGACCGGCAGCTGCCCATAGGCGGTGCGCACGATCGTCGTCGCCTCTTCTTCGGTCATCGATGCGCTTGTCATGGCGCGAACGATGACGCCAGGCGGCGTGCCCGCATCCAGCGCTTCCAGCGCTTCGCGCAGCAACGCCTGCTCCTGTGTTTCGCGGGCGAACTGCTCGACCGTCGGAATCTTCAGACGGGGCAGAAGCGCGGGGGCCACGTTTTTCACGGCTCTGGTCATGGCGCTGCAAGCATGCATCGGAATTGCAACGCATGCGGGCAAGACACCTTCTGTGCGCGAGGAAACCTCGACGCCCGACTGTGCAGGCTGCGCCGACCGCACAAACCGAACGGATAACCGAATCCGGACAAACGGCTCGAGCACGGGCCAACCGCCCGCCCCTTCACCAGTCACCTACGCCTTGGCCGCCATCTTCTCGGCCTTCGCCTTCGCGTCATCCAGCGTGCCGACGTACATGAACGCCGACTCCGGCAGATCGTCGCCCTCGCCGTCGCACAAACGCTCGAAGCTGTCGATCGTGTCTTCCAGACTCGTGAAGATGCCCGGGAAACCAGTGAACACTTCCGCGACATAGAACGGCTGGGAAAGGAAGCGCTCGATCTTGCGTGCGCGAGACACGATCAGCTTGTCCTCTTCCGACAACTCGTCGACACCCAGAATCGCGATGATGTCCTGCAGGTCCTTATACCGCTGCAGAATGACCTGCACCCGGCGCGACACGTTGTAGTGGCGCTCGCCAAGGATCGCCGGGTCGACGATGCGCGAGTTCGACGCAAGCGGGTCGACCGCAGGATAAATGCCCTTCTCCGCGATGCCACGCGCGAGCACGACGAACGCGTCCAAGTGGCTGAACGCCGTCGCGGGCGCGGGGTCGGTCAAGTCGTCGGCAGGGACGTAAATCGCCTGCACCGACGTGATCGCGCCCTTGCTCGTCGACGTAATCCGCTCTTGCAACTCACCCATCTCCGTCGACAGCGTGGGCTGGTAACCCACCGCCGAAGGCATACGGCCCAAGAGCGCCGACACTTCCGAACCCGCCTGCGTGAAGCGGAAGATGTTGTCGACGAAAATCATCGTCTCCTTGCCCGACTCGTCGCGGAACTGCTCCGCCATCGTCAGGCCTGACAGCGCCACGCGCAGACGCGCGCCGGGGGGCTCATTCATCTGCCCGAACACCATCGCCACCTTGTCAATCACGTGCGCCGTTTGGCCCTTTTCATCCGTGTATTCGGCCTCCTGCATTTCCAGCCAGAGGTCGTTGCCTTCGCGCGTGCGCTCGCCCACGCCGCAGAACACGGAGTAGCCGCCGAACTCACGCGCAACGCGTGCGATCATTTCCTGGATGATGACCGTCTTGCCGACACCGGCGCCGCCGAACAGACCAATCTTGCCACCGCGCACAAAGGGGCAAAGCAAGTCAATGACCTTGATGCCCGTGGGGAGCACTTCGGTCTTGGGGTTCAGGTTCTCGAACTCCGGCGGCTCGCGGTGAATCGGTCGCGTCTGCGTCGTGTTCGACGGACCACGGTTGTCGATCGGCTGCCCCAGCAGGTTGAACACGCGCCCCAGCACACCCTCGCCAACGGGCACCGACACCGACGCCCCGGTGTCCATGCACGTCATGCCGCGCGACACGCCGTCCGTCGAGCCCAGCGCAACGCAACGAACGCGTCCGCCGCCCAAGTGCTTCTGCACCTCGCCCGTGAGATTCAGATGCCCCACGCGCGTCTGCTGATCGATCTTCACGGCGTTGTAGATGTCTGGCAGTTTGTCTTCCGGAAACTGCGCATCGAAGGTGGAACCGATGACCTGCGTAATCACGCCGCTGTTCATGACGAAGCTTTCCTGTTGCTCAAACCTGTGATCCGAGCGCGCGATGGGCCCACGCGTCGCCGCCCGCTCGGCTTGCCCGGCACGCCGCAAATGGAGCGCCAGGCGGGGGCGAGAAGGATACCGGACGACGTGGATCTCGACCAGTGAGGGCGTTCCCCCCGCAGGCCAGGTCCAACTGGATCGATTGGGGATGTGCGCTGGTCGGGTGAGGCAACCCGTGCGGACAGGCCGGACCTGGGAGCCCCGGGGAACGTTGCGGGCCGGGCCGGACCCTCAAGCGGGGCCACCCACCCCACGATGGCAGATGTGGATGCATCCTGAACCGCCTCACCATCCCGCGGAGTCCGCCTTCCCGGAACCGCCCTGGGCTCGTCCTGAGCAGGCCCAGGCTGAGGGGGAGCTGCGCGCCATCGAAGCCCAGGTCGCCGCCACACGGGCCGAGGTCGAGGCCGCCGCCCAAGTGCTGGGAGAGTTGCAACGCCGCCTCCAGGCCCTTGAGGCCCAGGAAGTCGACGCACGAACGCGGGCCGCCCATGTGGTCGAGCATGGCGTGGCTTCGAGCGACATGCCCTCCACCGCGCCGGGTGGGATCGACCGCAGACGCCACGGACGCGTCAAGGTCACCGACGTCCTTTGCAGCATGGGAAAGGTCCTCGACGTCTCCGCATCCGGATGCAAAGTCGAAACGAAGGGCAAGCCACCCTTCTCACCGGGCGAAGTCTTCAGCATGTGGATCAGTTCAACCGCCGCAGGTTCCTTCACCCTGTCGGCGCGCATTGTCTGGGTCAAGAAAGTCAGCATGTTCAAACACTTGTGCGGCGTGTGCTTCGAGGAACTCGATGCCGAAGCGCGCACGGGCCTGATGACCATCGTGGCAACCGCCGCCGGTCGTGAAATCGGGTGGGAGAGCTAACAAGCAACGGGGGTGCGTCATGGCAGGGCTGCGCAATATCACCAAGGAACTGAGTGCCGGGGGCGACGCGGCAGGCGTTGAGCATCGCCGCGCTGGTCGCTTGCGCTGCTTGGACGTGCAATGTGATCTGGGCACAGTGATCAACATCTCCGCCTCCGGCCTGCGCGTGCGCTGTCGACATCGCCCGCTGCTTGAGCTGGAGAAGGCCTTCGCCATGGATGTGTCGAGCACCTTCGGACGGTTCCGCGTCGCCGCCAAAGCAAAGTGGATGGTCAAGCGCGGCTGGTTCAAACACGAAATCGGCCTCGAGTTCGTCGAGATTGGCCCTGGCGGACGCGAGATCCTGGGTGAGATCGCACGCTCCACGCCCTCGGAAGCGTTTAGCCTCTCGCACTCGCTTTCAACGGACTATCTCGACAAGCGCGCCGGCTAATTGCCCGCGCACCAGTTCGAGGTTCAAGCGCTCTTTTTGAGCGGGATGATCGGCTTGAGCGTCTCAGGGTCAGGACCGCTCGGCGCACAACGCAACAAGGTCGGCGTGTCCGAACTAACTCCAGCGGGCGCAGGCTGCGGTTTCGCTGCCGCACGTGGCTTGTCTTGGGCCTGCGCACGCACAGGTGTCGACGCCTGACCCCCCATAAGCCCCGTGGCCTCGATCGCGTTGTGCCGCCGGCTCTGTCGCCAACTGATGTCACGCACCACGAACGCTGCAAACAAACAGCACATCACCCACACAACCGATGAGAGAATCTCGACGTTGGTCGCGCGCATCATCGATGCCGGATCCGCGGCACCATTGACCATCATGCGAGCCGCAGAGCTAATCCCACCACCCAACAACCACGTGAGCCACCAAGCGCCAAGCAAGGGCGACAGGCGCATGTGCGCCCGAGCCGTCGCATCGACGGGCTGTGAACTGGGTTCGCTGGCCTTCCAAAGTTCCACCATCGCGAAGTACGGCGCAACCAGATTTGCGATTGGCACAAAGAACGAACCCACCGCCCAGCCGGGCGAAGACTTCATTTCAACCGCGCCAAGAATGCGCGCATTGACATGGCTGTGGAACACCCACACGCAGAACACCACCGACGTCACGATGAACAACACAAGCTGCCCGAGCGCCACGCCAAGCTGCCGCAAATCGTTCACAACGGCCTGCTGCTGCGTCAACTCCTTGCCGGCGGCGACCATCTGCAGCATCTCGAGCTGAAAGTAGCTCGAGCCCGCCGCGACGAGCCCGCCAATCGCGCACAGCGCAAAGAAGAAGGTCAACAACGCGGCGTTGCCGCCCTGTGGCTTATAGGTGTCTGACATCCGCACTGTCTCCCGAAAGCGAGCGCGCACGCGCCCTCACCCCCGAGATCGGCGAGGCGACCTGCAGACTTGGTCCGGATGGCGAAAGTTTGTGGGCGGAGAAACGTCCCACATGCAGTTACACGGGCACAACGATCTGCACACCCTGCAAACTTGGCCCATGTGCCTGCTCGTCTGGCCCCCAGCTCACGAGCGCCATGGCAAGCACGAGACCGACCAAGAACTGCGCAATGGTGTAGGCGACCGCAAACCCCGCGATCGCGCCCGCTTCCTCCGGAAACTCCATATCAAACAGAATGCACAGCGCAATCGATGCACAAACCGCCGGCACCAACGCGCCCGCAAATGGAATCGGAATCGGCACATACTGCAACAGAATGTGCCCACCAACACTCGCCGCACCAAGCACCGCGCATCGCCAGGTCGCGCCGCCAAGGCTCGGAATGCTCAGGTCCAACATGCCGCCCAACAACAACACGACCGGCACCGCGGCAATCCATGACAGCAAGAACAGCGCGCCATAGCCAATGATGAGTTCCGTCACGCCGCGCCTCCAAAACGGGGCGACGGCTCAGACGCCGGCACCCTGCTGTGCCATGTTAAGCTTCTTACGAAGCACCGTTTGAAGAATCCCGCCATTGCGGAAATATTCGATCTCGACGGGCGTGTCGATGCGGCAAAGCGCCTCGAAACGAATCACCTTGCCATCCGCCTTCGTCGCCGTCACCTGCACCTGCTGGCGCGGCTCTATGGATTGGCCAAGGTCGATATCAAACGTCTCCGAGCCGTCAAGCCCAAGCGATTGCGCGCTGTGCCCCTCCGGGAACACGAGGGGCAACACGCCCATGAACACAAGGTTCGAACGGTGAATCCGCTCGTAACTCTGCGCGATCACCGCCTTGACACCAAGCAGCATCGTGCCCTTTGCCGCCCAATCGCGCGATGATCCCATCCCGTAGTCTTTGCCCGCAAGTACGATCATGGGCATGCCCTTGGCCTTCGCGCTCTGTGCCGCGTCATACACAAACGTCACCGGTGCCGACCACGGGTCTTGGCCCGTCGCCTTCGTGAAGTCGCGCGTCCATCCGCCCTCGGGCACATTGCCCTGCGCATCGCGAGCGAGTTGATTGCGCACACGGATGTTCGCAAACGTGCCGCGCGTCATCACGCGATCGTTCCCGCGCCGGCTTCCATAGCTGTTGAAGTCGCGCTTGGTCACGCCCGCATCGAGCAGGTACTGGCCCGCCGGCGACTGCTCCGCAATGGCGCCCGCAGGCGAGATGTGGTCCGTCGTCACCGAATCGCCCACAAAGATCAGGCAACGCGCGCCACTGATCGCGCCGAAGCCTGGGGGCTCTTCAGTCATACCTTCAAAGAACGGCGGATTCTGGATATACGTCGATGAATCCTGCCAGCCGTACAACTCGCTTTCGGAGATCGGCACATCGTTCCAGGTCGGATTGCCCGTAAAGACGTCGGCATACTTCTCGACAAACTGCGCACGCGTCACGCATTGCTCGCGCACGGCGCGCACCTCAGTCAACGCAGGCCAGATGTCCTTCAGATACACATCCTTGCCGTCGGGCGTCTTTGCAATCACACCGTTGAACAGGTCCACATCCACCGTGCCTGCAATCGCGTACGCCACAACAAGCGGCGGACTCGCAAGATAGTTCGCACGCACCGACTGGTGCACGCGCCCTTCAAAGTTGCGGTTGCCCGACAACACCGACGCCACCACAAGATCGCCTTGCTTGATCGCCGCGTCGATCTCCTCAGGCAGCGGCCCCGAGTTACCAATGCACGTCGTGCATCCATAGCCCACGGTGGCGAAACCAACCGCCTCGAGATCATCCGTCAGATTCGCCTTGTCCAGATACGCCGTGACCACCTTCGACCCCGGCGCAAGACTCGTCTTCACCCACGGCTTGCGCGTCAGGCCCAGCGCGCGAGCCTTCTTCGCGACCAAGCCCGCCGCAACCATCACATCAGGATTGCTCGTGTTCGTGCAGCTGGTAATCGCGGCGATCACCACCGACCCATGCTGCAACTGGATGTCACCCTTCGCATGGCTCTGCTCCGTGAGCTTCACGGACACGCTCGCTGGCGCAGATTTGCCAAACGTCGTTGACAAGTCCTTCTGCCAGTTGCGCTGCATGTCCTTCAACTCGATGCGATCCTGCGGCCGCTTGGGACCCGCCAAGGATGGCTGCACCGTCGACAGATCAAGCTCCAGTACATCGGTGAACTGCGGCTCCGGCGCATCAGGCGTCCAGAAGAGCATGTTCGCTCGCGCATACGCCTCCGCCAGCGCAACTTCCTCATCAGATTTGCCCGTAAACCGCAGATACTCGACCGCGACTTGATCCATCGGGAAGAAGCCCATCGTCGCGCCGTACTCCGGCGCCATATTCGCAATCGTCGCACGATCGGGAAGCGACAGATGCGCCATGCCCGGGCCAAAGAACTCAACGAACTTCTCAACAACGCCACGCTTCCGAAGCATCTGTGTCACCGTCAACACAAGATCTGTCGCCGTTGCCCCCTCGGGCAGCTTCCCATTGAGTTTGAAACCAATGACTTCCGGCGTAAGCATGTACACCGGCTGGCCCAGCATGACCGCCTCTGCCTCAATGCCCCCCACGCCCCAACCAACCACGCCAAGCCCGTTGATCATCGTTGTGTGCGAATCGGTGCCGACCAGCGAGTCGGGATACACGACCTGCTCGGGCTCGCCCGGCGCCGCGTCTTCAACCTTCTTGGTGAGCACACCGCGAGCCAGATACTCGAGATTCACCTGATGCACGATGCCCGTCGCCGGCGGCACGACACGGAAATTGCTGAGCGATTGCTGCCCCCACTTCAGAAACTCATAGCGCTCGTTGTTCCGTTCGAACTCGCGCTGCGCGTTGATGGTGAGCGCCACACGCGTCGCAAAATCATCAACCTGCACCGAGTGATCGATTACCAGATCGCACGGCACATCGGGATTGATCAACCCCGGATCGCCGCCAAGATGCTTCATCGCGTCGCGCATCGCCGCCAAATCAACCACGCACGGCACGCCCGTGAAGTCCTGCAGAACGACCCGACCAGGCATGAACGGCATCTCAAGCGCATCGACCTGCTTGGCATTCCAGTTCGCCAGACCCACCACATCGTCCGTCGTCACGATGAAACCGTCGACATTGCGCAACATCGCTTCAAGCATGATGCGCAGCGAGTACGGCAGCGCCGCCACGTTGCCCACCTTCTGCTCAACGAGGGCATTCAGGTCGTAGTAGGCGAAGCTGCCGGCAGCGCAGCGCAGCACCTTGCGGGCATTGAAAGGGTTGGTCGTCGTCATCGCGTACTCCTTGCTTCGAGGCGTGTTCGTAGGAAGTATCGGCGCATCATCGCCATAGGGAAAGAGCGCCCTAATTCACGTCTCTCATAAACAATGTTTATGCTTCCCCGGTTTTGGGGCCCCTCAGGCGCCTCCCAGGGCCCCTGCCGACCCCTGCTACGCTTCTTTGCCATGCCCGATCCCAAGCACAACAGCACCATCGACCTGCGCTCCGACACCGTGACCAAGCCGACGCAGCCAATGCTCGACGCGATGATGCGCGCCAAAGTGGGCGACGACGTCCTGGGCGACGACCCGACGATCAACGCGCTTCAGGACCGCTGCGCCGAACTCTTTGGCAAGGCCGCCGCGTGCTTTGTGCCCTCGGGCACAATGGCGAACCTGCTTGCCATTCGCTCGCAGACCGAACCGGGCGACGAGATCATCTGTCATCCCGAGAGCCACATCTATCACTACGAAACCGGTGGGTACGCCGCCGTGGCCGGATGCTCAATCCGCTTTGCACCGGGCGAGCGCGGCGTGTTCGACGCAAACACCATGGAATCGCTCATTCGCTGGGACGACGACCACTGCCCACGCACACGCCTGGTCAGCATGGAGAACACACACAATCGCGGGCGCGGTCGCGTCTGGCCCATCGAACAGTTGCATAACGTGTGCCAACGCGCGCATGCACGCGGCCTGCGCACGCACATCGACGGCGCCCGCATCTGGAACGCATCGATTGCCTCGGGCAATCCCGTTCGCCAAATCGTGCAACATGCCGACACCGTCTCCGCGTGCTTCAGCAAGGGACTTGGCGCGCCCGTCGGATCCATTGTCTGCGGCGAGCAAAAGACCATCGCCCGCGTCCGGCACCTCCGCAAAATGCTTGGCGGCGCGATGCGCCAAAGCGGCGTCCTCGCAGCAGCAGCCATGTACGCCCTCGACCACCACATCAATCGCCTCGCCGACGACCACGCAAATGCGCAACGCTTTGCCGATGGCATCGACGCGATCGACGGACTCACCGTGGACCGCAAGGCGGTCGAGACCAACCTCGTCTACTTTGATCTCGATGCATCACTTGGCGCCGCTCGCAACTTCTTGAAGCAATCAACCGCAGCAGGCGTGTTGATGCTCGACGAAGGCCTCCAAACCGTGCGCGCGGTAACCCACCTACACATCACGCGCGCGATGGTCGATGATGCCGTGGCACGGATCGCCTCGTGCGTCAGTGCCCTGCGCCAGGTCGGCGGGGCGCGATAATCGCCTGCATAATGTCAGGCTCGCCCTTGATGCGGCGCAGGTGCGGAAACACGAGCCCGCCAGGCCGATCGATCGTCAACGTATGGACCTGATCGCGCTCGCCAACGAGCAAACGCAGCACATCGGGCTCGCCCTTGAGCTGCTCGCGCATTGCACTCGACGAATACATAACGTCATTGACCGCTATGATTCTCATACCCGCGCGAAGCCCCACCTTGTCCGCGGGCGATCCCAATCCGACAGAGCCGATCTCGCCCTCGCGATTGACCGTGAGTCCCAGAGTCGCGCGCAAGTCCAGCCCATTGTCCCGCCGATCGGCACGGCGCTGCAACGCTGAGCGCTCCTTCGTATGCACCAGCTCACGCCCAAGCTCCCTCAGCATGCGGTCGTATCCAAGCGACTCGACCGGCGCCTCAACGCGCACCCGAATCAGCACGTCCCAATCCTCGCCGTCCCAGACCTCCGCAAGCGTGCGCACAATGTCGTCCCGTGTGTATCCATGGTTGCGACCAACCGGCAACACCGGCACGTCATAAAACGCCCGGCAAAAATCGTCCAGCGAACGACCGCCGTTCGTGCCGCGCCGAATAATCGCATCACACTCAAGCCAAAAGAGCGCCCCATCGCCGTAGTAGTCAGCACGCCGGCGCAAGTCCTCCCAGTTCGGGCTTGGCACGCGCACGTGCTCGACATCGCGCGCCGTGTCCTCAATGCTGCGCCACCGCCGCCCTTCCTGGCGCGAATACCGATCGATCGAATTCGTCAACCGATGTTCAAACTCCGCAGGAGAGATCATGCCCGCACGCACCGCGAGCACATCCGTGTAGTACGTCGTCAAGCCTTCGTACACCCAAAGCAACGAGCCATCGAGCGCTTCGTGATAGTTCGTTCGCAGGATGCCTGCCGGCGATGCCAACTTGCCGTTCCACGCGTGAATGTACTCATGCGGCAGCACCGTCATCCCGCCCATGCCCGCTTCCAACGCACCCTCCTCCGGTTCTTCCGCAGCATCGAGCAGTTCGTCCGCGCCCGCGCTCGTAAACGTGCTGCGCCCATGTTCAAGACCAAAGCGCAGCGCATTGTCCGCCAGTATGAAAAAATGATAGTCCTCGCGCCGGAAGGGCCCAAAGATGATCTCCGCCTCCGTCAGCATCGCGTTCATTCGCGACAGCGTCCACGCCGGCATTGCGCTGCGCAGCGCATCATGGCCAACCGAATGCACCAAGTGCCCGCGCCCATGCGGTGCATCAAGCTCATGCGTTTCGAAGTACTGCCCAAACACCACCGGCGTATCCACAAGCTCCATGAAGGGCACACTTCGGCGCACAAGCTCAGCGCCCGACTGCGCAAAGCCCGCACCTGCGCCGCGCCACCCATCAGGTACAACAATCGTCGCATCGACGCGCATGTTGCCGAGATCCGTCTCGCCCGGATACCAAAGCACCGTATTCCAGTTGACGGCGCCAAACGTCGGAAAGCCATAGGAATCGCTCGATCGACTGACCGACGAAGGCTGGTTCGTGATGTACGTCGTCTCGATATCAATCGCCGCCGCACCGCTCGGCACGTCCACCGTGATCCGCCGCGGCTCCGTCGGATCGCGCTCCCACGCCAGCGCCCGCCCCGCATCGTCTCGAACGAAAAAACCGCCGACATTGTGAATTGGCCCTGAAGCACAGTGGTTGCCCGGAATGAACTTCGGATACCAAAAATCGAGCGGGCCGGACTCCACCGGCTCCAGTCGCACCGTCGAAGTGATGAGCCGTTTGGCGATGTCACGCGCATCAACATGCACCTTCAGTGCTGCTGCCGATGCATCCCGCGCACCAACGGTCGCTCCCGCGCCAATTGCCCCCGCCATGATCCACCTCCGCAGAACGTCTTGCATCACGAACCCTTGATCCGATCGAATGATCCCTGCATCACACGCTCAAATTGCTCCACCGCCGGGCTTGGCATGTGATCGCGCCGGCGCACGACAGCAAGTGTTCGTGCGATCGGCCCGTCCTTGCAGCGTAGCACACGCACAGGATCATCCGCCCGCGCATGATCCACCGCAGCAAAACGGCTCACGAAACCAATCCCCACACCCTCCGCAACCATACGCTGAATGCCATCGATCGAGCGCAGCTCCATCACAACATTGAGCGATACACCGTGCGCGAGCGCAGCGTCATCCACCAGTCGGCGCACTGCGCTGCCCGCCTCGAACCCGATGATTGGCTCATGCGCAATGTCCGCCCACCGAAATGTCTTGCGCGACCCGAGCCCCGTACCGGGACCACCAGGCGCTGGCGTCGGCGTGATGAGCACAAGCTCGTCCTGTAACTCCGCAACCGCCATCAGCTCGCGCGCGCCCGGAATCGAAACCGGTTGCGTCACAAACCCCAGGTCCAGCGCGCCGTTGAGCACCGCCTCCGCGACCGCCGCACTCCCCGCCTCGCGCAATCGCACGCGAATCTGCGGATGCTGCGATCGAAATGCTCGCACCACAGGCGGCAGCAAACAACCAATCGCCGTCGCACCGCCGCCAACCGAAACCGTGCCGCGCTCCAGGCCCATCAGCTCCCGCACCACAACAATCGCGCGGTCCGCACTCTGTAACGATGCCTCCGCATGCTCGAGAAACAGCCGCCCCGCTTCCGTGAGTCGTACACCGCGGCCCGTTCGGTCCAACAACGCCGCACCAACCTCTTCCTCCAGCTTCCGCACCGCCGCAGACAGCGCAGGCTGCGTCACGCCAAGACGCTCGGCAGCACGGGTCATGTGCTCCTCGTCTGCGATGGCCTTGAAATATCGAAGCGCTGTCAGTTCCACCCACAAAGGATAGCGTTGCCCCAACGGCAACAGGGCGGGGAACGCCCCGCCCTGCGCAGTGACCACGACCATTATGGAGTTGAGCGATCTATCGGTTGTCGAGCTTCTCCAGCAACTGACCCAATCGGTCCTCAAGACGCTGCAGCCGCTCATTCATTTCCTGCAACCGAGCCTCCGCAGCGCGACGCGCCGCGCGCTCCGCCTCATACCGCTGCATCAGCGCTTGATAGCGAGCATCATCCGCGCCCGTCACGGGTGGCACGGGTGGCTGGGCAACAATCGTCTTCCCATCCTGCGTCTTGAACTCAAACAAGTTGGGCTCATCATCGTCACCAAATCCAAAGGCAAGGCCATGCTGACCGGGCCCGCCAAAGAATCGCAGACCACGCAGCGCGCCCTCGGCGCTCATGCGCGCCATTTCACCACTTCGGGCAGACAACTCCTGCGCCAGTTCAACCAGTCGTTTTTCCACATCTTGCTTGGCAGCGCCGGTCTCGATCGCCATGCGCTGCGCTTCCGATTCCAGCTCCTGGGCAAGCTTCGCGATGTGCTCGCGCGTCTCCTGCATGTTGTCTTCATCGAGCAGACGCAAGATCCCGCCTGGTCCATTGGGCCCGCCGCCCATTTCCGCAAGCTTCTGCTTCAGCTCTTCAATCTGAATGGGACCGCCATTGCCAATCCCAAAGAACCGATCCCCCGCTTGCCCCATGTTGCCAATCCAGTTGCCACTGCGAACGCCCGTGACACCCATCACCGCCGGGTCGAACGCCTTGAGCTCCACCGGCACCTCAACCAGGTCCCCATCACGCTTCACCTTCACGCGAATGACTCGACCCGGATCGGCGTCACGCACGATGTCGCGAATCCCCGCAGAATCAACCGCGCGGCTGTCGATCTGCACGATGACATCACCATCATGCAAGCCCGCGATGGCCGCAGGCGATCCGCCAAGCACGTTCGTCACGCGTGTGCCGGCATCCACACCAAACACCAGCGCTTCCTCGTGCGACAGGTCATCCATGTTGATGCCCAACATCGCCTTTGGAAGTTCAATGCCAATGTTGCCGCTGATGCTGTTTGGGCCAAACCGAAGATCCTTCAACAAGTCGTTCCCCATCGCTTCCAGATCAACCTGGATCCCGCCAATCGCATTGAAGGCCGACATCGCATCCCCCGGACGCACCACCACCGAACCGCCCGGCACCTGAATCACATGCGCAATCACGTCGCCCGCTGAGTTCTTCACCTCAAACTTGCCCCAGGCATCGTTGTCAAACTCGTTGACCACATGCCCGTTGAGCTTGACGACCGTGTGCCCATTCTCGGAAGTCACTTCGATGCTGGTGCGCTCGCCATCGTCATCGACATCGTAGATCGTCTTTGAGAACGAGTGCTGGTTCTTCGCATCTGCAACGCGCACCTGAACAACCTGGCGCTCATCGCCCTGTCCGTTGCTGCCAACCGCAGGCCCGCTCTTACCCGTCCACGTTTGCTTCACGACAGGCGTGGCAATCGTCGAACCGGCCACCACCGCCAACAATGCGCCGCATGCCAGTGTCGGGCGAGCCAAAGTGTTCCATGTGTTGCGAGTCATCGTGCCAACTCCCCGGGCATCACGCCCGTTTCAATGATCAATGAATTGCTTCGTCAAAGAAATGCTTGGTCAAATTGCACCGCCAGCAGCGGGCTTCGCCTTGGATGGGTCCTGCGCCGGTGCCTGCGTGCCGCGCAGCAGCAACTCCATCGCCGCCGGACGCCGAACCACATTCTGCAGGCCCGCGTCATTCACAGTGACGCGCAACTCCACCGCGCCCGTCACATGCGAACGCTCAACAATCCGCCGAACAAACACCGTCTCATAGCCATCGCCCCCCTCAATCGGCTGGGCCTCGATCACCTGGGGCGTCAGTTCGCCCAGGACGCGCCCCTCCGCCAAACCCGCATTCATGTAGTCCGCATACGCCTGCTCCGCAGTGGGCGAGGTCACCTTCAAGTCAGGAATCAAGCTCGCACGCTCGCCCGGCGCATCGACGCCCCACGCGATCGCAAGCACCGCCGCCGCCGCCCAACCGCCAAACCGCACCGCCCGTTGCCAGAAAGGCAAGTGATACGTCGGCGCGTCCGGCAACTCGACAAGCTCTGCGATCGAAACCTGCTCATCAACAACCCGCGTCACCCGCGCATGAGCCCGCTGCGCTTGCGCCAACCGCACCCACAGATGCGCATCATCCTTGGCCAATTGCTCCAGTTCGCCCCAGTCCGCAGGCGAGGCCTCCCCATCAGTCACACGCCCGATGAGAATGTCCTCGCGCGTCGGATCCCAACGATCGCCTGTTTGATCACTCATTGGACACCGCCTTCGACGCGCCTTCTTGCGCGCCATGTTCCTCATCAAGTGCCTCACGCAGCATGCGCCGAGCACGCGCAAGACGCGTTTCAACAGTCGTCACCGGCAAACCAAGCGCATCGCCGATCTGCCGATAGTTCAAGCCGCGCACCGCCCGCAAGAGCAG
>JAGQOH010000004.1:0-74691 GCA_020427635.1 Phycisphaerales bacterium | reverse complement strand
ATGCAAGCGCCGCCTGCATCACCCGCCGCGCCTCTTCCTGGCGCGCAGTCCGAACCTCCGTCGCCTCGGGTGCCGCCTGTGCAACGCGCGCCTCGTCCTGCAGAATCCCCGCAGCACGCCGACGCACCGTCTGCCTGCGCCCCGCCGTGCGCGCCACATTGATCGCAACCGTCCGCAACCACGCGCGAATCGCCCGCGCGTCCTGCTCCGTCGGAGGGCTCGCCACCAGTCGCAGCGCGATCTCCTGCAGCAGGTCTTCCAAGTCCGCCTCGTGGGGCTTGTGCGCCAACACCACCGCCGCCACCCAACGCCGATGGGCGTGCCACAACTCGCGCAGAGGCTCCGCCATCCCGGACGCATCGCCCGCCAGCCCAAGGTGCGATCGCGCAAAGCGCAACGGCCCCGAATCGCTCGCCCCAGATGTCGGCGTAGACCTTCCCATGAGACCTCATCCACCCTAGACGCGCAACCTGCCTCGCCCCGGCACGATTCCCCGTGTCCCCCCGCTTTCCTCGGGCCCAACCCCGCTCCAACGCCCCTCCGCCGTATTCTTCTCGGCCAGGGCCCTCAAAGTTGCTCGCGGCCCCCGGATCCCGCCATGCCATCGCCCAAGCCCAACTCGAAGACGCAGGACCGAGCCATCATGGGCTTTGGCGATCATTTGGAAGAGCTGCGCATCCGCGTCCTCCTCGCCATCCTGGGCCTCATTCCGCTCTTCGTCCTTGGGCTGGTCTTCGCCGACCCCGTCATGAAGCTGCTGACCATCCCGGTGCAGCAAGCACTCCTGGCCGCGGGCGAGCCGAGCGGGCTCATCGCCACAAGCCCGCTCGAGACCTTCCTCGCATGGCTCAAGATCGGGCTCGTCATCATGGTGGCCGCAGGCTTCCCATGGATCCTCCTGCAACTCTGGCTCTTCATCGCACCAGGCCTCTACGTCGCGGAACGCCGCTTCGCCTACGTCCTCATTCCAGGCTCGGGCGTGCTCTCGCTGCTTGCCTGCGCCTTCCTCTACAAAGCGATGTTGCCAATCTCGCTCTACTTCCTAATCAGCTTTGGATCACACCTCGCCGAATCGCATCCACCAATCGCAGACCTCCCCCCCGGCGTGACGGCCCAACAACTCCAAGGCGCAATGCCCGTGCTCCAAGCCGACCCGCCAAAGGACATCCGCGCACCGGGCATGATGTGGATCGATAGCAAACGCCATCAGATTCGCATGGTCATGCCCAATGGCTCGATCATGAATATCCCTCTGCGGTCAGACGCCCTCGTCTCACAGCAGTTCCGCATCGAGTCCTACATCAACCTGGTCTTCTGGCTTGGCACCGCGTTCATCCTCGCATTTCAACTGCCCCTCGTGATGTTGCTTGGCGCATGGACCGGGATTCTGCGCGCAGAGGACCTGGCAAAACGAAGACGAATCATCTACTTCCTGCTCATGCTGGCCGGGGCAGTCTTCACGCCGCAAGACCCCTGGTCAATGCTCATGCTGGGCGGTGCCATGGTGGTGCTCTTCGAGCTTGGCATGTGGCTCATGAAGATTCCACCAAGCGCAATTGCAGGCGACGCCGCGCCCACCGACGCAAACAAGGAAGCATGAGACCGCTTCGCCCCAACCCCGAAGTCCCCGCGCTGATGCGCCGATATGCCCGCCTGCGCACGCGCGCCGCCTCACCGTCCACGACAGACCTGGCGATGATGGAGCGCGCGCTCGACCTTGCCCGCGACGCCGCCGCCAAAGGCGAAGTCCCCGTCGGGGCAGTCGTCTATGAAACCACAACAGGCAAAGTCCTCGCCGAAGCCGCCAACGCACGCGAATGCGAGGCAGATCCCTCCGCGCACGCAGAGTTCCTCGCCATCCGCGCCGCCTGTGCATCACGTGGCGACTGGCGACTCAATGACTGCACGCTCGTCGTCACACTGGAACCGTGCATCATGTGCGCAGGCCTGATCGTCAATGCCCGCGTCGGACGCGTCGTGTATGGCGCCGACGACCCCAAGGCAGGCGCCGTTCGATCGCTCTATCGCCTGCTGGAAGACCCGCGCCTGAATCACCGCATCACACCAATGCGTGGCGTCCTCTCCAGCGCCTCAAGCGCGCTGCTGCGCGAGTTCTTCCGAGCGCGCCGGTGAAATGAACTTCTTGGCCGCGCGCTTGCGCTCCTGTGCCGCCTTGCCCTCGACCGCCTCGCGCCACACAGCTTCATGCTCCTGCCAATAGTGCTCAAAACTGTCGCGAATATCGCGCCCACGCATCGCCTCGATCGCGCCCACCCGCATCCGACCACGCTCGCCATCATCCGTCAAGATGCGCAGCGCCGCGTGGACCCACGCATCCACATCATCCCCACGCAGCACAAAACCCGAAGCGCCTTCACGCACGATGCTCTTCGGCCCACCCTGGTTCGAAACAATCGCCGGTACACCCGACGCCTGCGCCTCCATCACCGACTGCCCCAATGTGTCCGTCGTGCTCGGAAACAGAAATAAATCACTCGATGCATAGATCGTCGCAAGCTCTTCACCATGTTTGAACCCAAGCATGTGCGCTCCCTCCCCACGAAGCGCAACCTCCATTTTCGAACGATATGGCCCATCCCCCACGACGATCAACTCGGCCTCCAGGCCCCGCGCAGCACACTGCCGCCGCACCCGCTTCCACACCTGCGTCAGCAATGGCAAGTTCTTCTCCTCGCTCACCCGCCCCACATACAGCGCCTTCAGACGCTTCCCATCCAAATCAGGCGACGCGTCAATCCCCAAGCCCCGCCAGATCGCACGGTTGCAATAACGCTCGCCAAAGTCGCGCGTCTCGATCCCGCTCCGCAATGTCAGCATCTTCTCATCACCAATGCCCACCCGCCGCATCTCCTCGAGAAATTGATCCGACCGCGAAAACACGCGAGCAAACCCGCGATAGAACCACTTCATATACAACTCACACATCTTCGTAAAACCATGGTCATCGAAGAGCGTGTCGATATAGCTCGGAAAGTCCGTGTGATACGTGCCAACGATCGGCACGCGCATCATGCGCGCCGCAATCCAACCAATCACCCCCACAGGCCCCGGCGTCGAAACATGCACCACATCCGGTTGCATCTGATCAGCAAAGCGCAGCATCGCCAAGAGCGGCGGCACAACCACATCAAGCTGCGCATACTTCGGCATCGGCATCGACAACACCGGCTCGAAGTTCTTGATCGTGGGCAACTCCGGGCAACTGAACCGCGTCGACGTCACCACCGTGAGCCCACGCTCCGTCTCATGGGCCAACCGCGCCAGGTTCTGGATGAACCGCGAAACGCCGTTGATATCACCCAACGTATCCGTGAATTGCAGCACGCGCATGGGTCGACCCAGCGGCAACGCCGCATCCGCATCAACATGCACACGATCCAACGCATCGAGCATTCGGCGTTCCTTGTTCTGATGGAACAGCGAAAAGACATAGGGCGCCTGCGCGATCTGCACCATGAACCCGCTCAGCAGATGCTGCACAATAGCATCGCGGTTTCGCGTGCGCCATGCCGAGGCGCCCGTGCTCGCAAGTGACCGCGTAAGCGTCGTTGACAGATCATCAAAGAAAGCCGCCATGGCTTCGTGCTCACCCAACGCCGGGCACGCCGCACTGACTGGTGCGCTCGCTTTCGCCGCGACGACCGGGTGACGCTCCAACACCTCTGAAAACGAGTGTGCCAGCGCGCTCACGAGCGGCATGCCCCGACGCGTGCGCAACCCAACGCGCTCCAGGGCCTTCCTCGCCACAGTGCTGCACACCAGCTTCGCCTTGCTTGGCTTGGTTGTCTCGACCCCCGCCAAACGAAGCGCCCTGGCCTTCATGTACCGCGATGCGGCGCTGCCCCTGGCCTCGCGCCGCCCATACCAATGCGCCGCCACGCTCGACAGTTGGTGCGCAAGAAGCGACGCATGCCCGCCCACACCACCCACCACATCATGGCACGTCATGACACGACGCAAGAACTCCTGCGAGTCCGTCAGCTTGACACCCGCGTCCTGCGCAAGCACCGGCACACCCGTCCACGTGCGCCCGATGTTGAGCCGTGCATGATCATCCGATCCACCAGTGTGCGCCTTGTGCCAAACGCGTGGCCACAACGGGCGCACGCCGTGACGCGCAGAGAACTCCTGGATCTTTGCGGGTGTCAGGGCCGCCAGGTACCGCTCAACTGTCGCGCGATGCGTCACCGAATGCGCGCCGTTCAAAACCTCCCACCCCTTGAACAGCAGGGACGCAATCTCCAAATGACGCGCCTGCAACCGCCCGTTCTGGATGTACACCGGATGTGCAAGTGCGTGCGCAATCTCGTGATGCCGGATCCATTGCGCCAGCATGTAGATGTCCGACCGCAAACGCTGTTCATCAATCTCCTGCGCGAGTTCCGGCGTAAGCCCCCACACGAGCACATGCACGATGCAGCCGTCCTCCGGAAACCGCGCCGTGATCTCCTGCCCAAGGACGAACCCCTCGAACCCGCGCCGCACCAGCTCCAAACCACCCGCAATCGAGTCGTGATCCGTGATCGTGACCAAGTCCATCCCACGCGCCTTCGCCTGGTCATACACCTGCTCGGGCGTCGTGTAACACTCGGGCATGCGCGTCAGCGCGCCCACGAACCGGTTCACTGGCTTGTTAGAAGCGTGCGAATGGCAATGCATGTCCATCCGCGTCAAGCGCGCTGCGACATCGCTCCCCATCTCGTGTCCCCACCGTTCAGCCTGCATAGATGCCGCCCGCGACGGCGTCGTCGCCCTGTTGCTTTGCATCGCCGCTCCATGGCTTGTCGAAGGGCGTCTGTGCCCAACCTCCGAAGAATACGCCATGGTGGATAATTCGTGAATGTACGGTGGGTAAACTTTCGGTTGGTGTTCCTTGAGGATCGCGCAAAGAACACCCGCCTGCACATGCCGCGACCGAGCTTCGCTACCCTCATGGGCCCCAATGGCCAAGACAACACGCACAACCAAGAGCCACCACGCCCCGGAACACATCGCGCTCTATCCAGGCAGCTTCGACCCACCCACCTTTGGCCACCTCGATGTCATCCGGCGCGGAAGACTCATCTTCGATCGCATCATCGTTGGCGTGGGCTGCAATCCCGACAAGCAAACCCTCTTCAGCGCCGACGAACGCGTCGACCTCATGCACGCCCTGATCGATGAACTCATCACCAAGGAACCCAACGCCGGCGCAGCAGTCGAGGTCCGCGCCTACGACGGGCTCACCGTCGATGCCGCCAAACGTTTCGGCGCAAGCGTCCTCCTCCGCGGCGTGCGCAACATCTCCGACATGCAGTACGAGATGCAACAGGCCGTCACAAATCGCCAAGTCGCCGGCATCGAAAGCGCATTCGTCGTCGCCGGGCAAAGCCTCGCCTACATCTCATCAACGCTCATTCGCCAAATCACCGCCATGGGTGAAGATACCAAGGCCCTCAAAACGCTCTGTCCCCCCGTCGTGGTCAAAGCGCTGCAACGCAAGAAAAAAGAAGGCTCGCCCATGCTGCGCGCCATCGCGGATCGACCCTGACCATGCACCGGATCATCTCCATTGGCGCGCTCGATGCCCACCCGCTTCGTAACGAAGCCGCGCCCGTGCGCACCGGACATGCGACCACGACGCTCATCTCCACCGATGACGGCGCCCACATCCTCGTCGACCCAGGCTTGCCCGCCGTCGCGCTCACCGCCCGCCTCGATGAACGCGCCGGCATCGCCCCCGCCGACATCACCCATGTCTTCCTCACAAGCTTTCACCCCGATTGCCGCCGCTCCCTCGAAGCCTTCGACGGCGCCGAATGGATGATCCATGCGCCCGAACGCGAACAGGTCGGCGTCCCCATGGTCGCAACCGTCCAACGCGCCCGCGAGCACGGCGACACCGAACTCGCTCAGGAAATCGAACGCGAAGTCATGCTGCTCCAAAAGTGCAAACCCGCGCCCGACAAACTCGCCCGACGCGTCGACCTCTTCCCACTCCCGGGCGTCTCCCCCGGCATGTGTGGACTCCTGCTCAGTGAGCGCCGCCACACACTCCTCATCTGTGGCGACGCCATCCCCACCATCGAACACCTCGAGCGCGGCCAGGTCCTCAAACGCGCCGCAGACGGCGCTCTCGCCAAGGACTCCATGCAGGAAGCCCTCGAAATCGCCGACCTCCTCATCCTCGGCCGCGACGAACTCGTCGCCAACCCCATGCGCGGCCCCTTCTAGCCGACCGCCGCATCGGTTTGACGGATTCGAGCCTTTCCGCATTGACACCCATCAGTCCCTGACTAACTTAGAAATAGGTTGGCTGCTGAGAGGCGGCCCTTGCACAGGGATCGAGAAAATGGGCAAACCAGTGGTGGCCGCCTTTGCGGCGGTTGTGTGTGCGTCTCCATCAGTCCTTGCCGCAGGACCCTTCATCGATTGGGCCGACCCGGTCTCCGGCTCGTGGTACGACGCAACACGCTGGTCGACCGGCGCGGTGCCTCACTTCTTCTCGTCCGCCCGAATCACCGCCACCGGCGCCAACTATGTGGTCGACATTGGCCCAACGCGCCATGACATCTCACTCAACATGTTTCTAATCGATTCCCCGGATGCGACGATTGACATGCACGGGCGAACGATGGAAGTGATCATGCTCGACTTTGCACAGGGCACATTCGGCGTGGGCAACGGCGCTCGGCTCACAACGCAAACCGTAACGCACATCGGGAATAGTGCCTCCCTCAGCGCCTCAGCCGGTGGCGGACTGTCACTCTATGGCGAACTCGACATCCTGGGACGCGTGCATCTTGAGGATGGATCCTACATGCTCACGCATGGAGGCATGTTCCATGTTGGCAGCCACCTCGACGCGTCCGGCTCCACTGTTCGTCTCCCAAATGTCACGAATAGTGGGGCCCTGGACCTCCGGGACTGTTCCACGGAGTTGGAGAACTTCGTCAATCAAGGATCGCTCACGATTGCGCGAGGCTCCGCCTTGCTCGGCGGCATGTGGCGCCTTGATGCGCCGATGCACGTCGAAGATGCGGACTTGACCGTTGGCGGCGCCTTCGGCCTTGGCGATCTGGCCAACATTCAACTCACTGGCCTGGCCACCGCACACATCAACGATGCCACAATCAACTTGGGGGGCAATGCGCTCGACCTCGATACCGCACTTAACGGCACGGTCCATGAGATGCTGAAGAGCCATCTTTCCAATGGATCACTCGTACTTGCCAATCGAGACTTGCACACGACGTCCATGCGCCTTGAGAACATGCAGATTCATGGCGGGTATATCACGACCGATTCTGGGTACGCCGTGCTCAACAACGTTGAATTGCTCGATGGCGCCGCTGTCGATCTTCGAGTCAACCCATCATTCTTCGGATCAATGGATGCCAGCAACGGAACGCTGCGAATCGGCCCGGAGGCCAACGAGATCTCCCTCTGGGAGAACCCCATTTGGAGCGGCAACGTGACCTTTGCCGCCGGCGCGAACCGCCTCGATATCTGGGCACGCGACAGCACCGACTTGATTGTGACAGCAGGGTCGCACGTCGCTTTTGAGCGAGAGACCTTCTTGCTGCCCTACGGCCCCGATGACGTAAGGCTCGTAAACCACGGCACGCTCGAGTTTCACGCCCGCCTCTCCACACCTACCGGCTTCGATATCGACAATCGAAACGAACTGGTCTTCGACAACGGCTCACATAGTTTCATTTCTGGCTCAAATGATGGCCATGTGATCGTGACCGAGAGCGCTCACTTGGGCCTGCTGATCGACAATCGAGGGGCTCTTGAAGCCGACAACGCCGAGCTGTCCCTCGGCTCTTCCACAAACAATGGCACCATCCTTGCACGCAACGGCTCGACTGTACTTACGCACGAAACAACAAAAAACCACGGGCTTATTCGCGTCGTCGATTCAATGCTCACCCTCGATGCCGCCTTGCAAGAGAACACCGGCACAATCGAGGTCGTTGACTCCACTGTCCAGTTCAACAACTTGCGCTCACCCGACCAGATAGCCCAAGTCACGCCCTTTGGAAACGTGCAATGGGTGCATGCTGGCGGCAACCTCATGCTTGACGGCGCAACGCTCAATCTCCAGGATGCCTTTGGCGGACAAGTAGAGTTCCGTGGCAACGCTGCGATCAGCAACGGCTCCCTCACGGCGGGGCCCGGCGGTAAGCCGCTCCGGATCGGACCCGACGATCAACTGAGTCTAAGTTCAGTCACGTGCCTCTCACCGATCATCGTCGATGGAGGCGCCGTCGCGATGAGCGGCACTTCAACCCTCAGTCAAACAAGCCTGGAAATCACGGACGGTTCTTTCGGGTGGGTGCGCCCAAACACTTGGTCACTCGACACGCACATCGTCAACGGGGCACTAGGCTTTGATCGAACTACAGTCATCGAGCCTGACACGATGATTGCCGGGCAAGATTTCGTTGTGCCTGGTGCTGTTCTTCATGGGACCATACACGCCAATGGCGGCACATTCTCCGAAGTCACACTCGGACTAAACAATCAAGGAACGGTGCGCGCGAGCGACGGCGTCGAACTCCTGATCGGTCCGAGCTTCAATTTCGAAACACCGCACCAGGCAGGTCGACTCGTTGGCGGCACATGGGTTGTGGATTCGGGCGCCACCATGCGCTTTCGATATCAGTCCGATCCGGATGTGCGTGCGAACCGTCTCGCGGCCAATGTAACCGTGCGAGACCCTGGCTCAACGCTCCCGATCCTGAACAATCTGCAGACCATCGAATCCGATGGGGCCTTCCATCTGGAGAACGGCGCGTCGTTCACAACGAATGGCTGGCTGGCTGTCGAGGTGTTCGGCTCCCTGCACGTCGTGGGCGGTGGTGAGTTCCATGGCCGCAACCTCCACGTTCGAGAAAACGGCATGCTCACCCTCGACAACGAAAGCACGGTCGAACTGACCGAAAGCTTCTCGATGGCGCCCGACACCACCCTCCAGTACTTGATCGTCGGCAAAGAACTTCGTTCGACACTCTTCCAGACCGACCAGTGGACCGTGCTCGATGGTGTCCTGCGCGTGCAGTTTGCCAATCCAGGCCAGTGGCTCGGACGCCCGATTGAACTGGTGAGCGCCGCGGTCGTACAGGGACGCTTTCAAACCACCGAATTGCTCAACGCCGGCTTTGATCTGGAGCTCACCTATACCCCAACAAACGTGACGCTCAAACTTGTGCCCACGCCAAGCTCAATCGGAGTACTGGCTTTGCCTTGCGCGAGCATGCCTCGACGCCGTCGTCCGCGCTCGGTACCCCTCACCCCGCAATCCGCTCGATCTCTTCAAGTGACGTCTGCCCATTCGCTGCAAGCAACCAGCCCGACTCCTGCAGCGTGTGAAAAACGCCGCGCTCGATGATCGCCTTCATCGCTTGAATCGACGGCTTGCCAAGCACACAGTCGCGCAGCTCATCATTGAACTCAATCATCTCGAAGACCGCGCGCCGCCCCGAAAACCCTGTCCGCAAACAACGCGTACAGCCCGTTGGCACAAACAACTCATCGCGCCCCTCGAGAAACCGCCCCATCTTCGTCGCCTGCCCAGGCGTCACGCGCACCGCGCGCTTGCACGACTCGCACAGCAACCGAATGAGCCGCTGCGCAAGAATCACTTCAATCGAATTCGCCACGAGATACGGCTCAACACCCAAATCCAGCAAACGAAACACCGCACCGATCGCGTCCTTCGCATGCACCGTCGAGAAGACCAAGTGCCCGGTCATCGCAGCCTGCATCGCCGTGCGCGCCGTCTCATCGTCACGAATCTCGCCAACCAGAATCACATCCGGATCCTGCCGCAACACGCTCCGCAAGAGCGAACCAAACCCCTGATCTTCCGTCACCGGAATCTGCGTCGTGTGCTCAAGGTGATACTCAACCGGATCCTCGATCGTAATCACATTCCGCGCCTCGCGATCAATCGATCGAATGCAATTGTGAAGCGTCGTCGTCTTGCCAGAACCTGTAGGCCCCGCCACCATCAACATGCCTGCTTCTTGCTCGCAGGTCTTGTCAATACGCATGCGGATCCAGTCCGGCATGCGCAGCTCCGCCACCGAACGCGGCGCAAACCGCGCATCAAGCACGCGCAACACCAACTTCGACCCATGCACCGTCGGCGTCAAACTCGCACGAAAATCAACCCGCCGATCCGGATACCGCACACCAAAGTGCCCATCCTGCACCGCGTTGCGCGCCGCCTGACGGAACTGACACGCCGTCCGCACCATCGAAAGCATCCGCTCGGAAAGCTCGCTGGGCGTATTCGCAATGTGCACCATCGTGCCATCGATGCGCATGCGAATCGTCGCATTGTCACGCCGCGGCTCAAAGTGAATGTCCGTCGCATGCGCCGCCTGCGCCACAAGCAGTGTGAGCCGTAACCCAAGCGCCGGGCCCGCACCCGTGTCGAGCACCCCGGTCGGCGTCCCATCCGCATCGATCAGCGTCGGCGCTGGCTGCCGCGTCCACCCGGGCGCAAGCGTGTCCAGGACCGCACGCATCTGCGGCTCCCAGCTCTCGCCCGTGCTGCGATCCGGCTCCGCGGTCACCGCGCCCAGTTGAGGCCCCACACGACCATGCTTCTTGTCCGCCGTGGGTGCAGCACCGCCCGCCGCCTGTGCGCCCTGCGACGTCCGCTTCCGCGCACGCGAACGCACCTCAAACTCATGCTTGCCCACACGCAACGTATCGCCCGGCGCAAGCCTCACATTCACGACCTGCTCATCATTCACATAGGTCCCGTTGCGCGAACCCAAATCTTTGACAAGCCAGCCATCATCCTCCGGCTCCACCACGCAGTGGAATCGCGATGCCATGTCATCTTCCTTGAGCCAGATGTCGTTGTCGGGATGACGCCCGATGGAAAGGGTCCGCCCGTCCAGCGGCACCATCCCGATCTCTTTACTGCTGCATCGCAGCTCAAGCGTCATCGAACCCTCCCACGCATCACCGAATTCAGCAAAGCCTACCGCAACAGCCCCGTTTCGCTGCCCGCCTCTTGCCCAATCCGCGCCCATCCCTCGCTGTACAGCTCCGCCATCCGCGCCAGATAGCCCGGATACGTCGTCCGGGCATGCTCCACCGCCGATCGCTTGATGTCCACAACCGCAACCGAATCCATGGTCTCCAACAACACCTGCCCATCAGGATCCACCGCAATCGTGGGCTGACCCATCAGTACCCCGTGCTCCGGACCGGGCCGATCAACGGACAACACATATGTGGCGTTTGTGCGCGCTGTGGCAATCCAAACCGGCTTCCAGCGCTCAAATGTCCGCGATTCCGTGGCTCGCGGGCCAAGAATCGCCATCGCACCCTGCGCCGCAGCGATCTGGGCCGCCTGCGGGCGATTCATGTCCGAACAGATCTGCACTGCAAATGGAACCCCAAAGGCACTGACAACCGGCGCCAGACGACGCCCCGGCTCATAGTGACTCGTCTCCCAGAACCCCGGTTCCTCCGGCAGATGGATTTTTGCATAGGTCGAGACCCGCTCACCCTTCGCATCGAACACGATCGCCGTGTTCTCCCGCCGACCCGTCTCGTCCCGGATGATCGCCGCCCCAACAAGACCAATCCCAACCTCGCGCGCCGCCGCCGCCTGCATCGCACACCGCGGCCCATCAAGCGGCTCCGCATCCGCCTCGACCGCCTCCTTCGTCCAAGGACGCCACTCGTTGCACGCAAGCTCGGGCAACACCGCAAGCTCCGCCCCCCGGCTCTTGGCATCGCGCAATTGCGCCTTCAGGCGCGCCGTCGCGCCACTCCCATAAAACACATCACGGATCAGCGCAACGCGCAGCGTGTCTTGCGCCATATGTCAATGCGCTCCTTCGCTCACGACAACACCATCGATAATCGTCGCCGTGCAGTGCGAGGTGTACTCAAACGGGTCGCCATCGTACAACGCCAGGTCGCCATCCTTGCCAACCTCCAGCGAACCCACGCGATGATCAACATCCAGCAGTTTCGCCGCGTCGATCGTGATCGCCTTCAGCGCACGATCAAACCCCAGGCCATTCGCCGCCGCCACGCCCGCCTCAAACAACACCACACGCACCTTGGGCACATAGCCTTCAAAGCCGCTCTGCATGAACACTGGAACGCCCGCGCCCGCAAGCTTCCCCGCGGTCTCCATCGACACGTTCTCATGGTCACCGAACGCACGCGTCATCGTCGGGTGCAAGATCACAGGCAATCCAGACGCCTTGATCTCGTCAACCATCATGTGCGCCTCCGACGCGCTGTCGAGCCACACCGTGATGCCAAACTCCTGCTGCAATCGAATCACGCTCGCAATGTCCTGCGCGCGATCCGCCGTCACCAAGAGCGCCATCCGCCCGTCAAGCACATCAACCAAAGACTCGAGCCGCAGATCGCGCGTCGGCGGCGCCTTCCCCTCACTCGCCAATACCTTGCCTTCCTCATCATCACCATCGCCCGAAGCCTGCTTCGCTTCATACCGCTCGAGCTTCGCCTTGTACTCCTGCGCTTTGATGAGCTGCTCACGCAGCATCGCCACCATCTTCCCCCGCGTGCCCGGGCTCTTGCCCCCGCTCTTCCGCGCCGAACTGCTCAGCGTGGCCGCGACCGCAACATTGTCACGCACCAGCGCTTCCTCAACCGTGTTGCCGCGCGTCTTCACCACGATCGTCTGCCCCGACATCAATTCGCCCGGCGCATGCCCCGTATGCACCGTCGTGATGCCGAACGAACGCACCCAATCGACCAACTCGTCTTTGGGGTTATATGCGTCAATCGCACGCAGCTCGGGCTGCAAGGGGCTGGCATGATCAAACTGGTCTTGATCCTGATCCTGATTCAACATGCCCGTCAAGCCAAGCGTCGAATGTGCATCAATCAAGCCCGGCGTGACAACCTTCGCTTGAATCAAACGCATCCCCGCGGGCAACGCAACAGTCGTACCGATCTGTGCAATCTTGCCGTCTCGCACCACAACAACGCCATTCTCAATCGGCTCGCCCGCCATCGTGTACACCATCTCACCGCGCACAGCAATGTCCTGCGCTTGTGCAACGCTTGCCACGCCCGTCACCAGCGCCGCACTAAAAACCGCTCGCCGAAATGCCTTGCACTTGCCCATCAGTTCGCCTCCGCATTGAGATGTTGCACACCATTGTCGTGGTCATAGCAGCACAAATAAGGCTCCTGATCATGCCCCGCGCCGGCGCCGCCCACTGCATACAAGTGGTCCTGCTCGTTCGACCGATCAAACACCCGGACGCCCTCGCACCAAGTCTCCTGCACATGCGTGTACGCGCTGAGGGGATCGCCATCGAGAATCGCAAAGTCCGCATCCTTGCCCACGGCGAGTGACCCAATCCGATCCTGCATGTCCAGAATCTCCGCCCCCGCCAATGTCAGCGACCGCAGCGCGCCCGCACGTGTCATCCCCGCGCGGTGCGCCATCGCCGCCATCCGCAAGAACAACCGGCAATCAGTGATCCAATCATCACTGTGCAACGCAACATTGCACCCCGCACGCTCCATGATCCCGGGCGTCGCCAACAGCAAATTGCGCGCTTCGAGCTTCCCACCTGGCGAATCAACAATGATCGCGCTCACCGGCACACCCGCCGCCGCGATCTCGTCCGCAACACGGTTGCCCTCGCTCACGTGGTGCAGCACCACCCGGAACCCAAACTCCTTGCTCAGGCGCAACACCGTCATAATGTCGTCCGCTCGATGCGTATGGTGATGCACCACGCGCTTGTGCTCCATCACCTCAACCAGCGCCTCCATGTCCAGATCACGCGCCGGCATCTTCGATGCATCCATTGTCCCATCCGCATTCGTCGCCCGCTTGACCGCCGCCGCATACTCCTGCGCCTTGATGTACTGCTCACGCACCAGGTACGCCGCTTTGCCACGCGTGCCCGGGAAAGGCGGGTCGCCCTGCGGATTGGTCCCGTTCGCCATCTTCAGCCCACCCATGGGCGAACCATCAGCGTTCAGATACATGATGTCGTCAATGGTGTGCGGCGTCTCCGCAAGCCGCAACTTCATGTACACCGTCTGCCCCGAACACAAGTGCCCCGAGCCCGGCATCACGTTCAACGTCGTGAGCCCACCCGCCACCGCGCGCTTGAATCCCGATGCACGGGGATTGATCGAGTCATAGATGCGCACGCCCGGCTGGATCGGCCCAGAGCCATCCGCCGCCGAAGCCCCGCCCGCAACGTGGCTGTGTGTATCAACAAGCCCAGGCATGATCACCTTGCCCGCAACATCAATCCGCTCAGCGCCCGCGGGGATCGAAACATCACCCTCCGCGCCAACTGCGCTGATCTTGCCATCTTCGATCACCAGCACACCCCGATCGATCTCGGGCCCATCAATCGGAATGAGCTTCGCCCCGACGAATGCCTTCGCGTTGGCGCCGAGGGCAAGCGCTGCCGAAGCCGCCACCCCCAATGCCAACACCACCAACTTCATGCCCTGTCGCATAGATCCACCTCGCATCCAAGACCGATGGCCCCCACCGCGGGCCGAAGCCGCCATGCTACAGGACCGAACCGCCTGCCCCATCCAAGGCCCCTACACTCCGCCCATGGTCCAGTTGGACTCCGCACCTGAGCCCACGCCGCTTGCTGTCACCCACGACGCCTACCTGGCCGCGCGCGCGCACGCCGAACCCGCCGACCTGGCGCTCGATCGCTACGAGTCATTTCATCGCGCCGGCCTCGATCCCGATGGTTTGGTCCCCGCACCCACACGCATCGAAACAACAACGAGCGATGAAGGCCCCGTGCGCAAGTTCCTCCTGCCAGTGCCCCCCCGGCCCGGCGCCCGGCGCGACGTGGGCCCGCTCGAAGTCGAGTCCGTCATCATTCCGATGCGCAGCAGACACGAAACCACCCACACCCTTTGCGTGTCATCACAGGTTGGCTGTGCCATGGGCTGCACATTCTGCGAAACCGCGCAAATGGGCCTGGTGCGCCCACTGCACCCCGCGGAGATCGTCGCGCAGTGGTGGGCCGCTCGCCATCACCTCGGGCAATTCATTCGCAACATCGTCTTCATGGGCATGGGCGAACCGCTCGACCAAGTCGAAACAACCATCGAGGCCATCCGCATCCTCACCGACCACCATGGCCCCGCGATCCCGATGAAGCGCATCACCGTCTCGACCGTGGGCCGACTCGACGGCATGGCCCACCTGCGCGAACAGTTCCTCAAGCCCGGCTGGCGCAAACTTAATCTCGCAATCTCAATCAACGCACCCAACGATGAAATCCGCTCGCAACTCATGCCCGTCAATCGCTCAATGCCCATGGACGATCTCATCGCAATGCTCGAAACCTGGCCCTTCCGCAAGAACGGCAAGTTCTGCTGCGAATATGTCCTGATCCCGGGCGTCAACGACGCCGATGCGCACGCCGACGAGCTTGCCCATCGACTGCGCAACATCCCCTGTTGCGTCAACGTCATCCCATACAATCCGCGGCGGGATTCGCCGTGGCCCGCGCCACATGAAGATGACGTCTGGCGATTCCTCAGCCGACTCGAAGCCAACGGACAGTTTTGCAAGCGCCGGCGCACAAAAGGACGCGATACCATGGCCGCCTGCGGTCAACTCGGCGCAGCACACATCCGCAACCGACGCGTCATCCCGCGCGTGGCCTCGCTGACGAGCAGCGCACTCACATCGCGCACAGCGAACCAAAGTTGAACAGCAACAGCTGCAGGTCGTCCAGATCGACGTCGTTGTCGCCGTCAGCATCACCCGCCGGCGGATTCACAACCCCGAAATTGAACAGCAACACCTGCAAGTCATCCAGGTCGACAACCTCATCGCCTGTGACATCACCTGGGCACGTGCCAAAATCCAGCAAGCCCGGCCTTTGATTCGTCAACGTACTCCACATCCGCTCCGCCTGCCCCGCCGAAAACGTCATCCGGCATGTCTCGGGCCCAAAGCTCATCATGTTCGTCGGATCCGGGTGATAGAAGCTCAAGCACAACCGCAAGATCTCGTTGTACTGACACCCCGTCACATTCTCATCATTAAGTTCTGGGTCCGCCGCGGTGTCACACACCAGATCGCCCGCTGTCGTGCAGTTCGACCCATTCGGACACTCCGCACCGAACATCGTCTCGTGCGTGTGAAACAAGTCGAAATAGTGCCCCACCTCGTGCGCGAACGTGCTCTTGTTCGAGGGCGTGCCCGCGCACGGGCTGGCAATGATGATCCCCTGCACCGGGTCAAAGCTAAACGAAGACAAACCACAAAGCGATTGCTCAACAAACAGCGAAGGGACGAAGTACACGTTGATGGTGTTCGGTGCGGGATTGACCTGCCGCAACGCGTCGGCCTTCGCCCGCGACGTCATTCCGAAGTAGTAATTCGAGTCGTTGATGTAATCCAGCGGACCCGCTTGGAAGAACTCCATCCCCGCCTGGATGAACGCATCGTTCAGATCCGCAAGCCCCTGATTGAGCTGCGCAACCGAAATGCCCCCCGTCCCCGCCGACGTCCGCACAATGTGGAACGTCATCGGGATCTGTTGCACCATGCGCGGCATCACAACCGGATCCCACGCACCCAGCGCCTCCAGATCAAGCACGCGGTCCGCCTGCTCGATCGTCAGCGCCTGGTCACAGCCGCTTTCCGCCTGCACCACCGAGCCGCCGCCCAACAGGCACAACGCCCCCGCAATCAACTTCTTTGACTTCACCGCTTGTCTCCCCGAACTCAGGCAATCCGCCCGTCTCCAAGCCTACATGCGCCCGGGCCCAAGACAAGCCAAATCGCCACAAGTCTCGGTCCGAGAAGCGCTTGTGCCTCCACAAGGGGCCCCATCGGGCCGCTGGACCCCGCCCCCGCCACACCCCCGCCCGCACAACCGGCAAGGTCGCGCCCCGTTCCTGACCTGACCACTTGCACCGCCCGCCTGCTGAATTGGAAGTTTCACATGAAGCCCATCGAGAGGCCGACACCGTGTCGCCTTTGAGTGGGCCGGCCCGTCGTTCGGAGGATTTCCAATGTCCAGCACGACCCGCCGTTACGTTCGTCACGCTGCCCTCGGTGCAGCGTCGCTCGGCCTGTGTCTCCTGGCCGTCCCTTCGTTCGCCGGGAGAGAATCCACCAGTGATGATGGAAGCCTGGGTGGCTCGCCAGTTCAGCAAGGACCCGAGTCCGTCGTCCTCACCGGCATCGTCCGCGACTTCAATGAGCGGTCCGTTGCAGGTGGCCACACCGACTTTGAACAAGTCCCCTCAGCTGGCTTTGGCCATTACATGGGCAACGTCGCCACCCGGCTCGATGCCGATGGCAAGCCCGTGTTCACCGGCGCTGGCTTCAAGGTCAATTCCCAGTGGCGCGACGCCCAGGGCAATTACATCCACCCGTCGCAGTATGACGCCAGCCTCGGTGACCAGGCCGGTTCATACGGCTCCGCCTGCGCGGGCGGCATCGCCTCGCAAGACAGTTTCCGCCAGTGGTATCGCGATGTCCCTGGTGTGAATACCTCACGCGAGTTGGGAATCACCCTCGTGCGCGACGCGAACACCGGCACCTATGTCTTTGACGATCGCAATGATCCCGAGTTCCAGAACAAGGGTGGGTTCTTCCCAATTAACAACGAGTTGTTCGGCAACTCCGCCAATGGGAACAAGAACTTCCACTTCACCTATGAACTCGACACCGAGTTCCAGTACAACGAGGGTGAAGGCCAAACCTTCACCTTCCGCGGCGACGACGACGTCTGGGTCTATGTCAATGGACAGCTCGTGATTGACATCGGTGGCGTCCACGGCGCCACGACGCAGACCGTCCACCTGGACCGCATGGGACTCACGGATGGCGAGGTGTATCCGCTCACGTTCTTCTTCGCTGAGCGCCACCGAACCGAGTCGAACTTCCGCATCGAGACCACGCTGCGCCTCCGCACGGCCGCGCTGCCCAACTCGATGGCGCTGTACGACTGATCCAAACCACGGGTGACCACCACCCGGTGTTCCTCTCACTCCTCTGATTCCATCGAAGGCCGACCCAACCATGGGTCGGCCTTTTCCGTTTGCGCCGATCAACCCGCTTGCGCGCACAACCGCACAACACGCACAACTTGCACAGCCCGATGCACGCGCACACAAAAAAAAGACACAGCACTGGTGCGACGCGCCGTCGCATTGCACGCTTCATCAGGACGCATCTCCTGCGTCGCAGAACCCTCATTCCCTCGCGCACAAATTTTCAAGAGTTGACGAAAGGACCGATACACATGGCACGGAAGACCTGCACTGGCGCACTCGCCGCCGCCGCAATGCTCGCCATTACCGGCGCCGCCATCGCCGCCCCGGGCGGCTCGATGACGCTCCTCGGCGTCGTTCGCGACTTCAAGGCCTCGCATCCCGACTTTGGCCCGGGCATCGGCTCCACTGGCCACGTCGCCGGACTCACCGCAAACAACCTCAACTCACGCGGCAACCCCACCCTGTCCGGCGCGGGCAAGCACGTCGACACCGAATGGCTCAATATCGATGGCAACCCCATCATGCCCGGCAGCGCGTCCGCCGCCCAAGGCATCAGCGACTTTGATATCGCCGGTGGCACCGTTGTCTCCAACGTCGCCTTCGCCGCACAAATCAAAGTCATTGGCTCCGCGCTCACCGCCGGCGCCTACGAACGCCCGGTCACCCTCCAAGCCCTCATTGGCGACGACACACTCGAGCCCTTCGGCTCCTTCGCCTCCCCCGTGTCAGGCAACGTGAACGACGATCAGTCCATCACAGGCTGGGCCAACGAAGGCGGCAACCCCCGCTCCTTCGTCGTGCCAAACGTCTATGCCGCCGGCACGCCCATCGCCGTCGTCGGCAAGAGCTGGAACAAGACCGGCAACGCCCCCACCAACGACTCCAACTGGCAACTCTTCCGCTCTGCCGATTCCTCGACAGGCGACAGCCGCGTCATCGTGCTCCGCGATGGCGATGCCGTCCCCACCTACGCCGGCGCAAGCAACCAAGCCTCCGCAGCGGAATACATCGCCGACTACGTATCCAATGGCATCGTGACCCTGGGCGACAACCAGGCAATCTTCCTCTACGAATTGGGCTTGAACAGTGACTATCAGGACCTCGTCGTCCTCGTGACGCTCGCAACCGACGCTTCATACTTCGACGCACCGGCCCCCGAGCCCACTTCCCCATGCTTCACCACCGCCGATGCCGAAGGCGCGCTTGGCAACGACAACGCCGCGGGTATCTCCTCCGCGTCCTCATTCGCACAATGGTTCGCAGACGTCCCCGGCGCCAACGTCGCCAAGCCCCACGCCATCAAGCTCACCCAGGACGCCGATGGCTACTGGGTCTTCGAAACCGATGACTTCACGCCACTTGATCGCAAGGGCTTTGGCAACGAAGGCGAAGCGCACAACCGCTACTTCACCTTCGAAATCGCCGCCGAGTTCACCTACGAAGCCTGCGCAGGCCAAATGCTCGAGTTCGAAGGCGCCGACGACGCATGGGTCTTCATCAATGGCGCCAAGGTCCTCGACCTGGGCGGCACCAACGCCGGCACCGCACAGGTCGTCGAAGTCGACCGCGCAGGCCTCACCGATGGTGAACTCTCAACCATGAAGTTCTTCTTCGCCCATCGCGCGTCCGACTCGGTCCCCTTCCGCATCCGCACAAACATCCCGCTCAAGACCAAGGGCAAAGTCACCACCGCCACAGGCGGGCTCTACGACTAAGCCCAACACCCTTCCGCAAGCGTCGGGCCCGGCACGCCGATCACGCAAGCGAACCGCCTGCCCTGCTCGACACGAATGTGCGCGAAAGACCGACGCCCCGGCGTCGGTCTTTTTCACTGCACCCTTG
Organism: Phycisphaerales bacterium; assembly: GCA_020427635.1. Taxonomy (GTDB): domain Bacteria; phylum Planctomycetota; class Phycisphaerae; order Phycisphaerales; family UBA1924; genus JAGQOH01. Next base: position 54,813 of record JAGQOH010000004.1, on the reverse strand, counting down.
CTGAATCTGCTTGAGCAGTCTGTCGCTGCGTGCGCTGCGCCTCGGCGTTGATCTACGCCCCCGCCAGCGCCGCCGCCTCGATCTTCATCGCCCGCGCCATCGCCGCGCCCATGTCCGCCGGCGTCTCCGCAATCTCAAACCCGCACGCGCGCAGCGCCTTGATCTTCGACTCCGCATCGCCCTGCCCGCCCGAAATAATCGCCCCCGCGTGACCCATCCGCCGCCCGGGCGGCGCCGTGCGCCCCGCGATGAACCCCGCAATCGGCTTCGAGCCGTTTTCCTTGTACCACTGCGCCGCGTCTTCCTCGTCCGTCCCGCCAATCTCGCCAATCATCAAAATCGCGTGCGTATCCGGATCGCGCTCGAAGCGCTCCAAGCAATCAATAAACCCAAACCCGCGCACCGGATCACCACCAATCCCCACACACGTCGACTGCGCCAAACCAAGCTGCGACGTCTGCCACACCGCCTCATACGTCAACGTCCCCGAGCGCGACACGATCCCCACGTTCTTGCCGAGCGGCGATTCCGAAATGTGCCGATTGATATAGCCCGGCATGATCCCGATCTTGCAACCCGCCTTCGTATATGGATTCTTCGCATCACTCCCGGCGCCCGCCGCATCACTCTTGGGCCCCGGCGTAATCACACCCGGACAATTCGGCCCGATCAAGCTCAACCGCTCGGCCCGGTGCCGCGTCGCATTCACGCGATCCAACTCCGCACGCACGCGCACCATGTCCTGCACCGGCACACCCTCGGTAATCGCAATGATCACCCGAATGTTTGCATCGATCGCTTCGAGAATCGCATCGCCACAAAACGCCGGCGGCACAAAGATCATCGTCGCATCCGCACCCGTCGCCGCCACCGCATCACGCACCGTATTGAAGATCGGCAACCCATTCGCATCCTTCGTCCCGCCGCGCCCGGGCGTCACGCCCCCGACAACGTGCGTCCCGTAATCGAGGCACCCCTTCGTGTGCAGTGCGCCGAACGAGCCGGTGATGCCCTGGCAGATGACTCTGGTCTTGGCGTCGATGAGGATGGACATGGCAAAACTCCTGCGGAATCAAAGATCGATGATCGGCAAAGGATAGCGGAAGGGCCTCCGGGTGCCCCGGCTTGCTTGCCAAGCCGGGTGCGGAGCGATGTGCATGTTGCAACACCCGGCTAGCCCCGACCGCGAGGGAGGGGGTTGGCTTGGGGCTTGAAGAGAGGGGGTGCGGGGGAGACTTCCCCCGCGCGCACGCCTAGGGTCGATGACATGGATTGCCCTCACAAACACTTCGAACCCAATCCGGACCACATCCAGTTGCTAGAGCAGGTAGCTGGCCCCATCCAGCACATCTACAACTTTGGCACCGATGCTCTTCTGCGGTTCACCGACAGCCTTGGCAACGAGGCGCTCGCCGGCCATCAGAGTGTTGCGACTTTGCTTTACCGTGCCGCTTTGGCTCGCATGGACGGTGCCGCGGTCCTGATTTGCGCCGGGAATACAGAAGCTGCAATGCTGGTGGTGAGATCGCTAATCGAAGCCGGGGCTAATCTCGAGTACTTGCTTCAGGGTGACTGCGCCCGTCGAGCAGAGTGCTACCGCCATTGGGCCCTTCGCAATGAACTTGAATCTTGCGAACTGGTCATCGCGCAGCAACGTCCTGCTAATGACCCCTTGCTTATCAAGTCGACTACGAGGCGAGCGGAAATCCTCGCTCTGTTCCAGGATGCTCGTTGTTCTGCAATAGATGCGGAGTATCAACGGTTGAGCACGAACGGGCGCTATCCTAAGTGGCACGCGGCATTTGGGGGACCAAGCACCACAAACAAATTGCTCAAACAAGTTGTCCCTTCGGACACTCTAATGCTGTATTCGTTCCTGTCCGATCAGGTCCATGTCAATCAGGCACTGACTGGACAACAAGTCGATTTTGCCACCAAGCGTGGTTGGTTCCGCGCCATTCGATCACCTGAGGGCGCCGAGCAAGTCGCCCTGTTAGCCACAACGTTTGGCTTGATGACAACCCACACCTTCATTGAGAAGTTGCAAGGAGAAGGTGAACTGGAGCGATATGCAAAATGGTATGTCGAGGAGTTCAAGCCTGGATATGACCGGTTGCGAAAGATCGAGATCAAGATGAACCACATCCCGCAGCCATCTTGATCCGATCCCTCGCGCAGCGCTCCCTACTTCTTCCTCTTGTACTCAATCTCAAACACCTTCACGCCCTCCCCGTACAGAATCTCATACGCCCCAAACGTGAACGTGTCGTCATCCACCCACGTCGTCACCCACTTGTACGCCTTGTTGATCTCGCCCGTCGTCGGCTCATCCATGTGCCCAATCTGCGTCAGCACATTGCCCTTCGCATCAAGATTCCCCTGCATCGTCAGCATCACCGTCGACATGCTGTCCATCCACGAACTGACATATTGCTTGCGCATGTTGTCATAGCCCGTGTAGCCCACGCCCTCGAACGGCATGCCCATCATGCTGCCCGCAAAGTCCTGCTTCACGAACCGTCCCCCCAACACCAACGCAAACGTCGCCGTGCCCGCATCCTCCATGGGCGGCGCGCTCGGATCCATCCACATCCGCATCTTTGTGTCCCACGTGCCAACGAACGGCTTCAAGAACAAGTGCGGCTTGCCAAGCGTTGCCGATTGCTCCCAACACGCCATCGCCTCCGCTTCCGTCGGCTGTGCAACATCGCGCTCCGGGATGTACCGCTCCTCGCCGGTCAATCCGCCACCCGCAATCGCCACCACACCAATCGTCGCCGCTGCAAACGCCGCATGCGCCAAAACCGCCTTCTTGATCTGTCCCATTGGCCTGTCCTTCCCTTTCTGTTCTGAGCGTGAACGATCATCCTTCCAACGAATCAACCGATTATCGCACAAACTCCTCCGGCACCGTCTTCACCTTGTAGCACCGCTTCTCGAGCGGAATCGCACCAGGTGCAAACCCGCCATCCGCCTGGCAATTCGCCAGCACCTTCGGAATGAGCCGCTTGACCATGTACCCCCAGCCCATGTTCATCATGAACATCGCGATCCGCTTCTGCCCCGTCATGCCCGATTGCGTGAAGCGCAGCCGCGTCGCGCCCGCGCCCGTCGGCTCGAGTTCCCACGTAATCCGCAGTGGCGGATACTGACAGCCCTTCTTGTCCGTCATCCGCCATGACCACACCATCCGCCGTGGCGGCTCCAACTCCAACACTTCGCAATCCGTGCCCGCATCACTGCAGAACATGTGCGGATCGGTCATGAACTTGAACTTGTGCCCCACCTCCGCCTTGAACGTGTTGGGCATCAACCACTCCGCAATCGCACGCGGATCCGTCAACGCCACCCACACCACCTCAGGCGGATACTGATACACACGCTCTTTGCGAATCTCACTGGGCATGCAGTCCAAGTCCTTCCCTACGCGCCGGCAGGTCGGCCGTGCGTGTCATCCAAATACCGCCCCAAGTTGTCGAGCTTCTCTTCCCAGAACTTGTCGAACGTATGGATCCACATCGACAACTCCTCCAACGGCGCCGGCTCCACGCGATAAAAACGCAGCCGCCCTTCTTTCCGATGCCGCACAAGCCCCGCGCCCCGCAACACAGCCAGGTGCTGACTAAACGCGCTCTGCGTCGCCTTGATCGCGCGCTTGTGCACACCCTCAAGCAGCGCACTCACCGTCTGCTCACCATCGCGCAGCAATTCCAGGATCGCTCGCCGCGTCGGATCCGCCACCGCTGCAAAAACACTCGCATCTGCCGCCAGTCGGGCCATATCGCCAATATATCAGCAATCGCTAAAGTATCAAGCCCTTTCCCGATCGCACGGGCGAAAAATCCACCCCGCCATCTATACTGGCCACCTGACCACCCGGCGGCCTTGGTGGGACCGTCGGAAAACAGCACAGGACCCCTTGGGAGGCCCGGCAAAGCCCCGCCGGGAAGTTGCCAATGCGCGCGATCGTCACAGGCCAGGTCGGCATGGACAAGAAAACCTACCTCCAAGGCACCGTCGACCACGCCCGCGACCAGGGCGACATGCTGCGCCTCTTCAACATTGGCGACATGATGTACGCCGAGGGTCGCGACATTCACCCAGGCCGCATCCTCGACCTCCCATGGTCGCGCCTCAACTCACTCCGCCGCGCCGCATTCAAAGATGTCATCGCCGATTCCAAAGGCATCGACAACGTCATCGTCAACACACACGCCACCTTCCGCTGGCGCCATGGCCTCTTCCCCGCCTTCGACCTCGATCAAATCACCGCCTTCAACCCCGACCTCCTCATCTGCCTCGTCGACAACATCGAAGTCGTCCACCACCGCCTCCACGCCGAGCACGACATCGACGCCACCCTCAAAGACTGCATGGTCTGGCGCGAAGAGGAAATCCTCGCCACCGAAATCATCGCCACCGCCCTCCACAAACCCTTCTACATCGTCTCGCGCGGCCGCCACGAATCCACCATCCGCACCATGCAGCGCCTCGTCTGCAAACCCGAGATGCGCAAGGTCTATCCCTCCTTCCCCATGTCCCACGTCGTCGACATGCCCGACGTCCTCACCGAGATCGAAGGCTTCCGCGCCGAACTCGCCAAACACTTCGTCACCTTCGACCCCGCCGACGTCGACGAAAAACTCCTCCTCGACCGCGCCATCATCGCCGCAAAAGAAGGCCAGGACTTCCTCCTCGTCGAACCCCACGCCTACGGCGGCGGCCGCAACGCACCCATCCTCAAGGTCAAAGTCCGCGAAGTCCTCGACATCGCAGGCGACATCGATGGCCAGATCTACATGCGCGACTTCAAACTCATCGACCAGTCCGACATGATCGTCAGCTACGTCCCCGAACTGGGACGCGATGGCAAATCCATGCCCGGCCTCTCCTCCGGCGTCGAGCGCGAACTCCACCACGCCTTCGAACACACCAAAGAGGTCTACGTCGTCTGGAAGCCGCGCAAGGCCCCCTCGCCCTTCATCACCGAGACGGCGACGAAGATCTTCACCTCCACGCAGGAAGCGCTGAACTACTTCGAATCGCAGGGCATGTTCGTGCAGACGAATCTGTTTGGGGGGTGAAGCCCGCCAATGAACTGCCTCACCTGCAACTACGACCGCACCGGCATCGACAACGACAAGCCCTGCCCCGAGTGCGGCGCGCCGGCCCCGAAGTTTCACCGCATTGCACGTGACAGGGCAATTGTGCGCGTGGCCCTGCGGTTTGTGATACTCGCCTTTGCAATCTACTTCTCGTTCTTGACAGCAGCGCAGCTGCTCCAGTTCTACGATTACATCGCGTTTTCTCCCGCCGCGACTATTGGCATCGCGATTAGCCTTGCTGTTGTGTGGGGAGCCGTTGGTGTTCTCTGGCGACTCTCTGCATTTGTTGCCGACAGAATCGTTCCACCGCAGGATGTGTGGGGAAGACATCACAGTGCGGACGCAAGTGGGCCGATGTTTGTTGGGAGATGGCGCGCAATTGCAACCATGGCGGTTCGCACGATAGGCGTCGCCGCGCTCTGCATCGCCTCCACTAGGATGGTCGCCACACTTGGCTACATGGTTATCGACCGTCGGATTAGATACGACGGCCCCAACGCTGGACTCACATCCTTTGATCTGGAGGCCTGGGCCGTTTGGTTGTCCGCGCCGCTCTTGACCGGATTCGTCACGTGGTTTTTTGCACCCACCTTCGCTCGCATGATTGTGCCCGACAGACTCTTCACCCGCTGCCTCAGTTGCGGCGTCGCTTTCGACAAGAAGAACCCACCCGAAACCTGCCCAGAGTGCGGCTGGGTCGTGCGCGCACCAAATGCTTCACTTGAAGTCGGCGCCGCGCCGGCGAAGCCGGAAATTACTCCGCCCGGTAGCTGAACTTCTGCCCCCCAATACTCGCCTCGTACATCAGCCCCGCTTCCCCCATCGTGAACACCAAGACGCCGTTGTCATAGTCCGCGTTCGCGCCCGCCCCCGCCGTCAACGCCACCGCCGTCGCCTGCGCCGCAAACGCAAAGTTCCCGTCTTTGAATCGCTGCAGCGCCTCTCTCGTCTCAAACGAAATGATCTCGGTATACGCCTGCCCGCCGAGCTGCAACCCGATCGACGCCTGCGTCAGATCGCAAAAGCCAACCACGCCGCCGCTCTCATACAGCACACCCTTGCCATACGCCCCACCAACCAGCGCGCCGCCCTTGCCAACGGTCGGGAACACCGCGTACCCCGCCGCGTGATCCAGGATCACACCCACCGTCACGTCCTTGCGCTTCGCATCTGCCAGCGCCGACGCCGCCTCACTCTTCAGGTTCGCCCGCCCCTCCGCCGTCTTCGGCGCCGTCGAACACCCGCCAAGCATCGACCCGCCACCCACCACACACGCCGCAGCAAGCACACCCACCAACATCGACTTTGACTTGGTCATCGCAGCTTCCTTTCCCTGCAGAAGAGTTCACCCTCCGCAGTGGAAGCTACCAGATTGAACTGCCGCACTGAACCTCATCAGGCGCGGCGATTCACTCGCCCGCCGTCCTACCGCCCCTCAACTCGCACGAAGTGCGAAACTCAAAAAAACGAACGGCGGCCCGCACGGAACCGCCGCTCGCTGATGGACGCCAGGCGGTTGCCCACGCCCGGCGCCGCAGCAAAGGGAAGGATTCACAAACACGCAAGACGAGGAAAACGACCTGTGCTCGCCTCGAATCGGCCCGCAGCGCTCTCCGCACTGCGAACCCACCGACCTCCGCTCAACGCCCGGCCCCAAAAGGGCCACCCACACACAAAAACAGGCGTCGGCATCTCTCCTCTCAGGAGCCCCGTCGGTACGCACACCGGTCAAAAATCGCTTCGCAGCGCGATGGGTTCCGCATGGGTTCCCAGTGCATCCCCACGGGCCGGGAAGCGAGCGACCGGATGTTTCCTACCTCCGCATACGAATCGTAAGCCCTTGAGGTTTCAGGGGTTGTACCCAATATCCCATTTTTGCACCATAGGGGCTTTCCCGCAGTCCAGGGCGATGACACCCCCGGGAACACCCCCAAAACCCCGAATTGCAAACGATCCCTCAGGGTGCAGGCTCAGCATCCCGCGCCGCCAAGGCCGCGCGGTGCCCTGCCGCGAGCACACCCAGATCGATCTCGAATCGACTCGTCTCGAGACTGGCCACCATTCTCGCCAACAGACGATTCACCGGCGCGAGTGGCGAGAAATGATCGCCATCCTCGAGAACGAGAAAATGAACGTTTGGATTGGCGGTCGCCTCATCGAGCCGCATCAACTCCGCACTGCGCCCGTGCTCGCCCTCGAAGACATACGTCGGCGATGCAATCGAATCCAGATAGTGCACCGGCGAGCGCAACTGGAACTCGCGCTCATCGCGCACATCGAAAGGCCAATCACGATCGCCGTAGTCGGCAAACTCCGCGGCGGGCCCAAAAGAAAACACGCCTCGGAACACGTCAGTCGCTTCAGCAACGAGCAGCACAAGCGTCCCGCCCGTGCTGTGCCCGCCCAGGTAGATCCGATCGGGATCGACGTAGTCCAGCGTGCGCAAGTACACAGCTGCTGCAATCACGTCATCCACTTCGCCAAACATCGCCTCTTGCGCGCCTGGATTCTGGCAGGTGCCGCGCACCGTCGGAAACATCATCACAACACCGGCGTCGCGATACGCAGACGCACTCTGCTCGTTCTCCAATTCGCCCGGCGTCCAAACATACGATCCACCGCGCGCCGTTGGCCACCCGCCCGTGATCCATACGATCGCCGCGTGCCGCTCACCATCATGTGGTGTCGGCGTAAGGTACGCCGCGTTCGCTCCAAGCGGCGCCGGATACGTCACCATCGAAAACAGCGCTGGCGGGGCCTCATCGATCGGCGCATCCACGCGCTGCTCGTTGACGATATTCGTCGCAAACCCATCACGCGCCGCACGCAACGTGCCGGGCCGCGCCGCCTCCAACACAGCGCCGGGCGCTTCATGCGACGCCGCCGGCGCGGGAGCCTGCGCCAAGACCGGCGGCACGACCAGAACAACAAAAATGGCGATGCTGATTCGACGCTCAAGCATGTCAACTCCTTTGGAAACCCGCCGCACCGATTTTGCCCGCCCGCCCGTCGCATCGCAAGGCTGCCAGACCGCACCAATCGAAGCTACCCTGCCGCCCCGTGCGCTATCGCCTCACCATCGCATACGACGGCACCGCCTTCCACGGCTGGCAACGCCAGTTCGTCGGCTCACCCGATGACCACCCCGACACCAAGCGCCCGGAACTGCGCACCGTCCAATCCGTCGTCGCCGAGGCAATCCGCAATGTCGTTCGCGAGCCCATCGAACTTGTCGGCGCCTCGCGCACCGACTCGGGCGTCCACGCGCGCGCCCAAACCGCCGCATTCACCACAACTGACACGCGCCTCGGCCCCCCCGACGAACGCCTCATGCTCGCGATCAATTCGCAACTGCCTGACGATGTGATCATTACCGCCTGCGCGCGCACACGCGACGACTTCAATCCCATTCGCGATTGCATGTCCAAGGGCTATCGCTACCTGCTCTGGACAGGACGCGATCGCCCGCTGTGGGAGCGCAATCTTGTGCACCACATTTGGATGCAGCTTGACGAAGTTGCGATGCACGATGCTGCTCAGGTGCTGGTCGGCGAACACGACTTTGCCGCGTTTGCCGCTGCCAATCACGGACGTGACTCAACTGTGCGCACAATCCATGCATGTACCGTCACCCGACTCGATGAACACCAAATCGCGATTGACGTGTCTGGAAACGGCTTTCTGTACAACATGGTGCGCATCATTGCGGGCACATTGGTCGAAGTTGGGCGCACAAAGATGGACGTGTTCCACGTGGAACGGGCGCTCGCATCACTTGATCGGCGCAACGCCGGACCTACGCTTCCACCCACAGGCTTGTGCCTCATGTGGATGGAGTACCCCGAGCCCGACGGCTTCGTCGGCGAAAAGCCCTAGGAATCACCCATGGCCGACCGTTTGAACATTCTCGTGGTTGGCCCGCACCCCGATGATCAGGAAGCGGGCATGGGCGCGACGATCGCGCGACTCGCCGCCGACGGGCACAACATTTTGCTGCTCGACATGACCAACGGCGAGCCGACGCCGTTGGGCGATGTCGCGACGCGCGCCAAGGAAGCGCAGGCTGCGCTTGAGGTGCTTGACCAAGGCACGGGCAATGTGCAACGGCGGATGCTGCAACTGCCAGGCGAAGCGCGCGGCTATCGCGATGACACTTCGGCGAAGGTGAGTGACTGGGGCGCGAATGCGCTGCCGAATCGCTGGATCGAGCACACGATCGAAGCTCGGCGTGCGGTGGCGGGTGTGATTCGAGAACATCAGGCGCAGGTGATCTTTACTCCCTTCTTTGAAGATGCGCATCCCGATCACAAGGCGACAACAAAGATCGTTGAAGATGCGCGCTTTGATGCCAAGCTGACCAAAGCAGGCCTACCCGGTGAGCGGATCTATCCGAAGTGGATGTTCTATTACTACGCGACGCACCTGCGCTGGGTGGCGAACCCGCAATTCTGTATGGATGTGACGGGGTTTGAGGATCACAAGGTGCGCGCAATCGAGGCGTATTACACGCAGTTTGTCTTGCCTGCGCAGCAGCCGATCCCGAATGCGCCGGTGGCCGTGCAAAGTTCGCAAAGCCAAATCCCCGGCGCCGCGGGCGCAACGCGCCGTCCGGTCAAGGAGTGGGTGCACGCGAGCCTGACCTACTTCGGCTCGCGCATCGGGCGGCCATCGGGCGAGGCGTTCTATTCCAAGGAGCCCTTGGGGCTTGCGGGGATTGGCGGCCTCGTGCGCTGATACCATCTGCTGTTTCGCACCCCATTCTGGAACATGCCATGACTGCATCAGCGATTGCTGAATTCAACTGGGAGCCGCAGCCTGCTGCGCAGGAGTTGCTCACCGAGATCGTCACCGAGTTCTTTGCGCGATGCAAAGCGGCGCGCACGCTTGGCGACAAGATGCGCATCGACACCGGCACGCGGTTCATGGATTGGCTTGATTTCATTCAGCTGCCGAGGTCGCAGGACATTCGCGATCGCCTGACGAAAGTCGGGTTCACGCGCAAGGCGGTTGACGGCGCACCGGATTGCTATGTCCACGAAGGCGCGATATTCCCGATGGTCATTCTTGACGCGGGCAAGGAAACCGCGATTGGCATCAAGGTCGATTCGGTCGTAGAGTTTCTCGCGGCGTGGCAAATCACCGACCAGGTCGAAATCGTGGGTGATCCACTGACCCCCATGCGCCGGGCGTGTGCCTTCAAGGAAGGAGATGCGGAGCTTTGGGTCATCGAGCGCCACGGCTGTCGCAGCTTTGGACCCATTGAATCCAGCGCGATCGATCGCGTTGCCATCGTGCGCCATCGCGAGGCGTTTCGGCGGCGCACGCGCGACTGGGATGACAACGATGTCGGCTTTGATCACACGCAGGCGCTCATTCGTGCGGCCGTTGAAGACTTGGGCGAGGATGTGACGTGTGCGATCTTCTTCGAAGCCGAGCGCCACTATTGGATGAGCAAGAACCGGGCGGCCCGCGTGCAGTATTCTCGGCAAAACGCGATTGGCCTGGGCTGGGCGAATCACGATCACCACACCTATCGCAGTTCGCGCCCGGCGTTCATTCGTCTGCTGCAGACACTTGCGATGCTTGGCATGCAGCCGCGCGAACGGTTTTATGCGGGGCATGAAGCGGGCTGGGGCGCGCAGGTGCTGGAGCAGCCCGTCGCGGGGATCACTGTGTTTGCGGATGTGGATTTGTCGGCGGAAGAACTCGCGACGGACTTCTGGACGCAGGCGTTGCCCGCGCGCACGACGCCGGGCTCACTCGGCACCGTCGGCATGTGGGTCGGCTTGCATGGCGAGAGCGCGCTCGAGGCGGGCATGCACCATCTGGAATGCCAGTTCGATCATGATGCGTTGGTCGGGCAGTTGCAGGCTGCGAGCGTGATGACGATGAGCCCGTTTACGAACTTCCCGTTCCTGAAGCAGGCGTTCACGGAAGGCGAGCGTTGGAATGTCGCCGAGAAGCGCATCGAGCGGCTGCTCGAGAAGAACCTGATCACGCAACAACAGGCGAACCAGTTCCGCATGCAGGGCGCGATCGGCAGCCATCTGGAGAACCTCGAGCGCAACGACGGCTACAAGGGTTTCAACCAACAGGGCGTGAGCGACATCATCGAGCGGACGAGCCCGATGCGACAGCTTGTGGGCGCGTAGCACCGCGGTGTTACAATCTGTGGCACTATGGCTTCATACCCCCGGGCGCCGGAAGATTTGCTTGATCGCGTGAACGCCGCGTTGCCGATTGACGACATCGTCGGCTGGCTGTGCGAGACCTATCCCGGCTCGAGCGAGCAACAGGTGATGGCGATGTTGCAGAAGGTGTATCAGGCGGATGGGTATGCGATCAATCCGTCTGGGCCGCAACGGAAGTATGCGATTGAAGGCAAGGCGTGGAGTGCTTTCCCGCAGCGGGTGGAGGGGAAGTAGGAGTTCACCGCAGAGGCGCAGAGGACGCAGAGAGAACTACTTGTTCTAGTGGGACAGGCGTCCCGCCTGTCTCTACCACCCCTCTGCTCGGGTGCCGTGGTCTGATCCCGGCACTGCGGGCGAAGGCCACGTCTTACACTGTGCGCACGATGGCGGGACCGAACGAGATGATTGCAGACCGCGTTCTGCCGTGGCGGCGGCTCGGCGTTTCTTCGTTCGGAATCTGCATCTTGATCGGCATGGCGGCTATTGCGGTTCATATTCGCCGCAAGCAACTGGCGGTGTCGCTCCTGTTCGTCCCGCTTCTGCTGTTTGGCTGGTGGATCTTCGCTAGCCGGTTCCGCAGCAGCATTCGTGCGTTTCGAGGTATCAAAAAGGGCACCAGTGCTCGCAGCGTCTATGACATGCAGGTCAATCCAGGCCAACAGGTCTTGCTCGGGCCCATTGAAACGGGCCAACGCTTCGATGTCTTCTTCGAACCCCTTGGCTTAGAGTATGAAGCGGGCTACAAGACACACCTGACGCTCGATGTGCTGTCCGAGAGCGGCAACGTAGTCCGGTCCATGACAACACGCAGATCGAACGGTAACGGCATGTGGAACGAGAATGGGTTCGGCGTGAAGTCGCGAGACGACGTGCACTTTCTCAGACTCACGATCACAACAGAGAACCGGACTGAGAACTATCAATTCGATTTTGCTGTTGAAATTTCGACAAAGAAATCGCTCCCCAAGCTTCCGAAACGTTGGGAAACTACCAACGTGTAAACGTGGCCTTCGTCCGCAAAGCCGGACTCAGACCATGGCACCCGATCCAATTGCAATTCGCATCACTCCACTCCCGGCTTGACAAGCAAGCCGGGGCACCCGGAGAAGAAGCAAGAGTAGAAGAAGGAGTGACAGGCGGGACGCCTGCCCCACTAGCTCCAGTAGTTCTCCAATCAAGAAGTCTTCTCTGTGCCCTCTGTGTGCTCTGTGGTTTCATTCCTGGCTCTGTGGTTCATTCTCCTCCCCCCGCTACAATCCCCCTCCCTATCTCTGAAACGCCTGACCAGGAGGCTTCACCGTGGCCGATCGGCATTTCGACCTCATCGTCATTGGCGGCGGGCCCGCCGGGTATGTCGGCGCGATTCGCGCGGCACAACTGGGCCTCAAAGTCGCCTGCGTCGAACGCGACAAGCTGGGCGGCGTGTGCCTCAACTGGGGGTGCATTCCTTCGAAGAGTCTGCTTGCGAATGCTGAGCTGTATGAGAAGGTCTCGCGCGAAGCCAAGGACTGGGGGCTCGCGTTTGAGAAGCTGGGCGTGGATTGGACGCAGATCATTTCGCGGTCGCGGGGTGTGGCGAGCAAGCTGAACAAGGGCATCGAGTTCCTCTTCAAGAAGAACAAGATCGAGCACATTCAGGGCAATGCGAAGATCGTGTCGGGGCGGAAGGGCAAGGAGCCCTGCAAGGTCGAGATCGCGGATGTGACGGTGCAGGACACGATCACGCACGCGCCGGCGACGATTGGCAAGAAGCGGGAGACCATCACGGCGACGAATGTGCTGGTCGCGACGGGGTCGGTGGCGCGCGATCTGCCGTTTGCGAAGTTTGATGGCGAGAAGATCATCGGCGCGCGGGAGGCGATGACGCTGCCGGCGCAGCCCAAGAAGCTAATCATCGTCGGGGCGGGAGCGATCGGGATCGAGTTTGCGTACTTCTATGCGACGTACGGGACTGAGGTGACGGTTGTGGAGATGCTGCCCAGGATTCTGGCGGTGGAGGATGACGAGGTCTCCAAGGAGCTGGAGAAGATCTACAAGAAGTTCGGCATGAACATCATGACCGGCACGACGACGACGAAGGTCGAAAGGACCAAGAGCGGCGTGAAGGTGACGGTGGCGCCATTCAAGGATGGGAAGGCGGATGAGGGCAAGGCGCAGACACTTGAAGCAGACAAGGTGATGCTCGCGATCGGCGTGAAGGGGCGCTATGACGGGTTGTTTGATGACTCGCTTGGTTTGAAGACGGTGAAGGATCACATTCAGACGGATTATGTGCCGGGCGAGTTTGGCGATCCGAAGCCGTACACGTATGCGACGAGTGTGCCGGGGGTGTATGCGGTGGGTGATGTGATTGGCCCGCCGTGGTTGGCGCACGTGGCGAGCGAAGAGGCGATCGTGTGCGTGGAGCGCATCGCCGGGCACGACCCGATTCCGATTGACTATTCGGTGATACCTGGGTGTACCTATTGCCATCCACAGGTGGCGTCGGTCGGGTTTACGGAGCGGGCGTTGCAGGATCGCGGCATGCAAGCGGGGCGCGACTACCAGGTGGGCAAGTACTCGCTGATGGCGCATGGCAAGGCGATTGCGTCGGGGCAGAACAAGGGATTCGTGAAGATCATTCGGGGCTTGCCGCGGGGCGAGATTCTGGGCGCGCACATTCTGGGCGACCAGGCGACGGAGTTGATCGCAGAGTTGACGCTTGCGCGCCGGCTCGAGGCGACGAGCGAAGAGCTGAATGTGACGATCCACGCGCATCCGACGATGCACGAGGCGGTGCATGAGGCGTCGCTTGCGTCGGAAGGCAAGTTGATTCACGGTTAGGGCTTGCGACCGCCGCCCACAGGCAGGTAGCGCCGCATACGGGCGAGAATGCCCAGGCTTTTCTTATGTGCTTGCCATGTCGGGTGTATCCCATGCGCGGTGCGCACTCCCATTGAAAGTGGGAGGTGCGCGCTCATGATCAACGTGCGTCAATTGGTGGGTTCGATGCTGGGGGTTCTGGTTGCACAGGCTACAGCGGTTGGCGCCGTGGTCTACGTGGACAGCACTGCTGGTGTCGGCGGTGATGGCTCGAGCTGGGAGGCTCCGTACAAGTTCCTTGACGATGCAATGGCGGTTGCCCAGGCGGGTGATGAGGTCTGGTGTCGGGCGGGGAGCTACGGCAAATGCACGCTTGTTTCGGGCGTCAAGGTCTACGGCGGGTTCACGGGCACAGAGACCGCGGCGGGCGAGCGCAATCCATTTGCGAACTTCACGCGCATGATGGCGAGCGGCCCGATCGTTTGGGCGGTCGATTGCGACAGCACGACCTTGGTCGACGGCTTTACGATCACCTCTGGCACGGCGATCACCTCGGGTGCGAACGTGCGCATTACCGGCGGTGCGCCGGTGTTTCGGGATTGCACGATCACTGACGGACGCGCGGCGCTCGGGTCGGGTGTGGTGTGCCTGAACGGCAGCCCGACTTTTGTCGATTGCAACATCGACGCCAACTTCGGGCTTGACGGTGGCACGGGGACGGGCATCTATGCGTCGGGTAGCGGCACGCTGACGTTGATTCGGACGAGCGTGAGCTTCAACGCGGCGTACCAAGCCGAGTTCAATGCAAACAGTGGGCACGGCGCGGGGCTGTACACCGACAACACCGTGGTGGTGATGGCCGAGGACTGCGTGTTTGACCTCAACTACTGCTTCTACAACAACAACGATGGCTATCCGCAGATGGGCGGCGGCGTGCGTCTTGGGCCTGGCGGTGGCTTCTTCGACCGTTGCTACTTTGCGCGCAACTTCGCGTCATACGGCGGCGCGATTTGTTCATACGGCCCGCTCGATGTCGTGAACAGTGTGTTCGAGGGCAATCGGGCGGCGGATTATGGTTGCGTGGCGCCGATCTGCCCGTCGGGGCCGATCATGGATCCGGGGCGCGGCGGCGCGATTGCGACCTTTAACGCCGGCACCGCCAACATCGTCGGCTGCACGATTGCTGCGAACTGGGCGGGCAAGCTCGCGGGTGCGGTCAATATCACCGGCACGATCAGCGACAGCATTCTGTGGTCGAACAAGACTGCGCCGGTGTGCTGCGGCGAAGACCCCCCACCGCCACAGCGCATTGCTGCCGATGGCAACATCGTCTGGTCACATTGTGCCGTGCAGGAGATCCTGACGCCTGAGCCGGGACAGGACCCGATCGATCCTGCGCTCTACCCCGGTTGCTTCCAGGATGATCCGTTGTTCGTGACCAATGGTGTGGTCAGTAATCTTGGGCAGCTGACGACGTATGGCGACTATCACCTGCAGGCGGGCTCGCTCGCGATCGACGCGGCGGACAATGCGCTTGCGGGTGGACTGCAGTACGACTTCGAAGGCATGACGCGCTTCGTTGATGATCCTGCCACAGTCGACACGGGGGTGGGTCCGGGGCCGATCATGGACATGGGCGCGTTTGAGGTGCAGGCACCGGCAGGGTGTGCCGGCGACGCGAACGGCGACCTGATCGTCGACCTGGGCGATCTGAGTGTGGTTTTGTTCAACTTTGGTACGAGCGTCGCCCCTGGCACATCAGGCGACATCGACGGGTCCGGCATCGTTGATTTGGCGGACCTGAGCATCGTGTTGTTCAACTTCGGGTTGATCTGCTAGGGCAGTGAATCCATGCAGTGGGTTGTGGCGAAGTCGCTCCTTGAGGGCGGCTTCGTTCACTTTGAGCCGTCCCACAACCCAGAACCCTTTTGGAGAAACTGTCATGAGAAACAGCCTTGCTATCGGTCTGTCGATTGTTGGAGTGACGCTTTGCGGCACACCAAGCGTTGCGGGCGGGACCTGCTCGTCGAACAAGAGCCACGCAGCTTCGACCTGCACGCCGGCGTCCAAGGTCGTTGCAGCTGCCCACGTGGAAGCGATGGACATTGTTGAGACCGCGGTGGCGGCGGGCCAGTTCAAGACGCTTGCGACGGCGCTGGGCGCAGCCGACTTGGTCGACGCACTCAAGGGCGATGGCCCGTTCACTGTGTTCGCGCCGACGGATGAGGCGTTCGCGAAGCTTCCGAAGGGCACAATCGAGACTCTGCTCAAGCCAGAGAACAAGGCGCTGTTGACTTCGATTCTGACCTACCACGTCGTGCCGGGGCGCGTCATGGCGAATGATGTGGTCAAGGTCGACTCTGCGACGACGCTCAATGGCCAGCGCGTGAACGTCAGCACGAGTGGTGGCAAGGTGCAGATCGACGGGGCGAACGTGATCAAGACGGATATCGCCGCATCGAATGGTGTCATCCATGTGATCGACACCGTGATCATGCCTGAGACGAAGAACATTGCGGAGGTGGCCAAGGCGGCGGGTTCATTCAAGACGTTGCTTACGGCGGTCGAGGCGGCGGGGCTTTCCGAGACGCTTATGGGCGAGGGTCCGTTCACGGTGTTCGCACCGACGGATGAGGCCTTTGCCAAGTTGCCCGAAGGGACGGTAAAGAGCCTGCTCGAACCTGCGAATCGTGCGCAGTTGAAGGCGATCTTGACGTATCACGTGGCGCCAAGCCGCGTGTTCTCTGACCAGGCGATTGTTGCGGGCACCGCAGCATCGGTGCAAGGTGGCACCTTGACGATCACTTCGGCACACGGCAAGGTGCGGATCAACAGCGCGACTGTGGTCAAAGCTGATGTGGACGCGTCGAATGGCGTCATTCATGTCATCGACACGGTGCTGATGCCGCAATAAGGAGTGATGCGTGGGAGTAGCGGCAGCTGAGTTTGCCGTACCATGTTTCACGCGACGCATGACAAGCCTGACGAACAAGTCGAGCGACCTGCTTCCGCGAATCGCCGCTGGCGAGCGAGCTATCGCTGACGAATTGATGGATCGGTACGGCGGGCTGGTGTGGTCACTGGCCCGCCGATTCTCATCCAGCGCGACGGATGCAGAAGACGCGACCCAGGAGATCTTCGTCGAGCTTTGGCGTGTTGCTGATCGGTTCGATCCGAAGGTCGCGTCGGAAGCAACCTTTGTCGCGATGATCGCTCGACGTCGTTTGATCGATCGAAGGCGACGAGCGGAGCGAGGCCCAACCTTTGCTGCCGACGAGCTTTGGCGCGAGTCTGAGCGATTCGCGGCGGTGGATCGGTCGTCGCCTGCTGAGGATGTGCAGCGGGCCGCTGAAGCGCTGCGCGAGTGTTCGCAGGCACAACAGGATGTGCTGCGGCTCACATTGTTGGACGGCATGTCGCACGAGCGCATCGCTCAGGCGCTTGACATGCCACTTGGAACGGTCAAGACCCACGCTCGGCGTGGGCTGTTGAAGTTGCGGGAGGCGGTTGCGACAAGCCGAGGTCGGGGAAGTCGTGAGGTGGCGTCATGACGAGTGATCCACGCAATATTCCGGCGGAAGTCCAGGATTCGTCTTGCGATCGCGTGTTGGGTGAAGACGTGCAGGGTGCTGTGGACAATGAGCTGGCCTTCGAGCTTGAGTTGGCGGCGGCGGCGGCCTCGGCTGCGATGCTTTCAGCACAAGAGCAAGCACCGATGCCGCGCGAGCTTGCCAATACGATTCGGGCGCGTCTTGCCGACCCTGCCCTGCATGCCGAGCGACCCGGTGCTGGAGGTGCTGCGCAGGCCTCACGTGAAGACGAACCAACGGAACCGCGGCTATGGCTTGGGCAGCTTGGGTGGTTCGCCGCGGTTGCAGCCATTTTGTTGGCGGCCTTTGCCTGGTTCCTTCCGATCGGCGAGTCATCGCAGGGATCGCCCCGTGCGCTGTACGCGCGACTATCGGCGGCTTCAACATCTCAGCGCGCCGATTGGTCGGTTTGGCCCACGAATGAGGACAACCCGAATGCCGAGCCAGTCACATTTGCGGATGGTGTCTCGGGCGAAGTGATCTGGAACGAGCCGGCCCAGCAAGGCGTGATGGTGTTCGAGGGCCTGCCCGCGAATGACCCATCTGCGGAGCAGTATCAGCTTTGGATCATCGTGCCCGACCAGAAGCATCCGATCGACGGGGGCGTGTTCGACATGGCCGACTCGAGTGGTGGCAAGGTGTATGTGCCGATCGATCCGAAGCTGGCGGTGCATGATGCGGTCGCTTTTGCGATCACGATCGAGAAGCCTGGTGGGGTGGTGGTCTCGGACCAGGACCGGCGGGTGGTTGTTGCGGCGCCGACAAAGTCCTGAGAATCTCCGACTCGGCGCTTGGCGTTGCGCCTGGGCCTCGGGTAGGCTGGAGCGTTGATCAAGACAGCGGGCCGAGGGCGCTTTGGTTCGCCCCGGCGTCCCGACCCGCATGAGCGCGCATTCGTGTCGCCCCAAGCCATGACGCTTGGGACCGCGGCATGATGATGAGGTCGGCGCCATGGCGGGTGTCAGTCGACAAACCGGGGGTGTTTCGACCACCAATACCACCGGGGAATCGTTGTCGATTGACGTGCCCGCTGTGGCGGTCCGACCATCGATTCGGCCGCGCTCCGCGCCAGCAAACGAATATGACGTCGCCTATGTCGAGGCGTTGGGCGACCCTGCGGCGCTGCCGTGGTGGGAGGGCGGGCCTTGCCCGGCGCTGGTGACTTGGTTGAACGCAGTTGCGCCGCAGGTGATTCGCCCTGGGGCGCGTACTGCGGTGACGTGTTGCGGCTTGGGCGATGATGCTGCGCTCTTGGTGGATCGCGGTTACGACGTGTCGGCGTTTGACGTTGCGCCGGCGGCGATCGCGTGGGCGCGGGCGCGCCATCCACGAGCGGCAAACTGTTTTCATGTGTGCGATTTGCGCGAAACGCCAGTGGGCTGGCACGGGCGTTTTGATTTCGTGGTCGATGTGAACGCGGTGTGTCACGCACAGGATCGGGCGGCCCATCTGGTGGGGGCGCGCACGCTCATGACGACGCGCGCGGTGCTGCTGGTGATTTGTCATGGGCACGGCAAGGGCCAGTTGGGTGCTCCGAGGGCCCTTGCCTCGACGGAGTTGAGCGAGGCGGCCCACGCTGCGGGGCTGGAGGTGGTGGGCGAGATTGGCGACTTTGAGGATGAGGGCGCGGCGGGAGGGCCTCGGCATCGCCTGCGTGGCCTTCTTCGCAAGGCGGACGCCCCCCGCGGGGCGTGATCCTGGCGGAAGAGGGCAGGCGAGGGGGTTCGCGGGGCGAATCGCGGGGAACCGCGCAAGTCCCGAGGCCGAACACTCTTAGGGTATTCTCAATAGGGGATGGCGCCGCCATCGGGACCGAGCCTTCTCACAGCGTGGGGGATTTGCAGTGCATCGATCGACCAATTCGCCAAATGAGCCCACCAGCGCGCGGGGTTTCAGCCTTGTGGAGTTGCTGGTGGTCATTGCGATCATCGCGGTGCTGCTTGGCATCTTGCTGCCTGCGCTGTCGGGTACGCGCAACTCGGCACGGCTTGCGGCGACGCGGTCACTGATGACGACGGTGGACACAGCGGTGAAGAGCTTCAAGATTGAGAAGGAGCGCTTGCCGGGCGTGTTTCATCCGGAGGAGTTGGCGGATCCGCGCAACGCAGACGGCGGCGTGGCGAATCCGAACCTGACGTATATGGAGAACGCGCTGCTCGAACTGACGGGTGGCGTGACGAAGGATTCCGGCCTGCCCGACACGTTTAGCATCACGTTGGCGGCGAATGGCGCCGCAGATCGTGTGGTGTGGATCGATCCGCTGCAGATGGGGTCAAACGAGGGGCCTGGGTATTTGAGTGTTGGCGATTCATTGACGCCGGTGCGTGGGCAATTGGGGCAGGAAGATGCGGCGCACCGTATTTCGGACGTCGTTGATGCGTTCGACATGCCAATCATGATGTGGGCAGTGGATGAGTTTGCTGGGCGCAGCGCACAGTTTGCTGCGGAAGACAACACGATGCGTGCGCGGTTCTATTGGACGCCAAACGCGAGCTACGTGATGTCGGATGGTCTTGGCAAGGGGCTCGTCGATCAGACGCGAAGCTTGCTGAGCAACAATGGCATTCAGCCGGCGGACCATGAACTGACGCTTGCTGCGCTGTGTGGCAATCCTGCGTTCCCAAACCAGTCGGGCGGTTCGATCAACGCGGCGACCTTTGGTCCGGCGTCACCGCGCGGTGATGTGATCCTGCAGTCGGCGGGGGTGGACAACATCTATGTGGGCCGCGCCCTGACTGAGGCGGGGGTGGTCGACCCGGACCTGAAGCACCTGCGGTACCTGGGTGGGCTTGCGCCGGGCGATCTGGGCCTGAACACGTCGGACAACAGCTGGGGCGACCTGGAAGCGTTCGACGACGTGATTGTTGGCGGGGGCTAATCAGCCAGCATCAACCTGAGGCAGTTGGTGCGGTAGGATTCGCACCATGCATTTCACACACCGCACCGTTCTTGACCCCGGGGCTCGCAAGCCTCGCCTGATTCCTCGCGCCTGGACAGCGGCGCTCGCGTCGGCACTGGCGGCGGCAGCCGCGGTGCTTGCGCAGCCATCGCTTCCTTTCAATGGCCCGCGCCCGGTCGAACCTGGGTGGCACGCGATTACGGGGGTGACGGCGCACACAGCACCCGGGCAGACCATTGACAACGCCACCGTGGTGGTTCGCGACGGCGTGATCCAGTCGGTCCAGAGCGGCGGGTCGGCACCGGTTGGCGCGCGCGTGTGGGACGCGGCGGGGATGCATCTCTACGCGGGGTTGATCGACCCTTGGATCGTGGTTGACGCCGGCAAGCTGGGCGACGCGCCGGGGCGTCATTGGAATCCGCAAGTGCTTGCAGAGCGCTCGGCGTTGAACGGCGGCGGGCTTGATGAGGGTGGCAAGAAGAGCCTGCGCGAGATGGGCTTTGCTGTTGCACAAGTCGTGGCGAGCGATGGGCTGCTGCGCGGCACATCGGCGGTAGTGACGCTTGCGGAAGACGCAGACAAGTCGCGCCCCGCGCCGGCGGTGGTGCGCGAGCATGCGATGCATGTGTTGTCATTTGCTCGTGGGCCGCGCGGACAGCGCAGGGGTGACGATGATGATGAGTCGGGCGGCTATCCGGGTTCGCGGATGGGACAGATTGCACTTGCGCGGCAGACGCTTGCAGACACGCGGTGGTATGACGCGGCGGCGCGTGCGCATGCGGAGGAGCCGGCGAAGTATCCGCGCCCGGAGCCGAATGACAGCCTGGTGACGCTGCACGAGCCGCTGCCCCTGGTGTGGGACGTTGAGAGCGAGCTTGATGCGATTCGGGCGGCGAAGGTGGCCAAGGAGTTTGATCGGAAGATCGCGATTGCAGGATGCGGAACGGAGTTTCGGCGGATTGATGCGATCGCGGCGCTTGGTGTGCCGTTCATTGTGCCGGTGACGCAGCCTGAGACGCCTCGCGTGGAATCGATTGCAGATCGGGAGGCGGTTTCGTTGCGCGACCTGCAGACGTGGGAGCAGTCACCCACGAATGTACGCAGGCTGGTGGATGCGGGTGTCGATGTATCGCTCACGACCAGCGATCTGCGCAAGGGCGAGAAGTTCTGGGATGGCGTGCGCAACGCGATCAGGAAGGGTGGTCTAAGCGAGGACGCAGCGCTGGCTGCGCTGACCACCGCGCCGGCGCAACTGCTCGGTGTTGCGGATCAGTTTGGCACGATCGCGCCGGGCAAGTCGGCGAGTTTCGTGTTGGTCGATGAAGCGCCGCTGTTCGACAAGGATGCGGTGATCCGCGAGGTGTGGATCGATGGCAAGCGTCATGTGATCAATGAGAAGCCCGCGCATGACCTGACGGGCGAGTATGACGCGTCGTTTTCTCTTGGTGGCGTAAGCGGTGTGTTGAAGGTCGTCAAGGGCCCCAAGGTGACTCTTGAGTTGCCGCCGCTGCCTCCAGATGCTGACGCACCGGCGCCAGCAGAAGGCGAAGCTGCCAAGGAACCCAAGCCACGGAAGTTCAATGCGCGCAAGCCAACGCAGAGCGAGAATCGATTGAACTTCTTGCTGGATGGCGAGCCGTTTGGCGCGGAGGGTGCTTGGAGCTTTGCGGCGGTCAGGGAAGGTGATGCCCTCATTGGTACTGCGATGAGCACCGACGGCACGACGTTCGCGTGGACGGCGACGCGCACGGGTGACATCAAGAAGGACGCGGAGAAGAAGGGCGACGACGAGGACGACGCCAAGGACGACGCCAAGGACGACGATGAGGAAGACAAGGATGATGCTGTGAGCGACATTCCGCAGCAGATCGTCTATCCGCTCGGCGCGTTTGGTTTGGCGGAGATGCCGGCGCAGGACACGGTGGTGATCACGAATGCGACGATCTGGACATGTGGCCCGGATGGCGTGATCGAGCACGGCTGGATGATCGCGTCGGGCGGCACGATTCAGGCGATTGGTAAGGGCGCGGCGCCCAGTGTTCCCGGCGGGGCTCGCGTGATTGATGCGAAGGGCAAGCATGTGACGCCCGGCATCATTGATTGTCACAGCCACACGGGTATCTCCGGGGGTGTGAATGAAGGCACGCAGGCGGTGACCGCGGAGGTGCGCATTCAGGACGTGATCGATCCGGATGATATTGACTGGTATCGCGAACTGGCGGGCGGGACGACTGCGGTGAACCAGCTGCATGGCTCGGCGAATCCGATTGGTGGGCAGAACTCAGTCGTCAAGATCCGTTGGGGTTGCCCAGCGCCGGATGACATGCGGTTCGAGGGCGCGATTCCGGGGATCAAGTTCGCGCTGGGCGAGAATGTGAAGCAGAGTAACTGGGGCAATGCGCCGCGCACGCGCTATCCGCAGACGCGTATGGGTGTCGAAACAATCATGGTCGATCGCTTTGAAGCGGCGCAAGCCTATGACTCGGCGCAGCGTGCATCGCATGGGAAGGTGCCGCCGCGGCGTGACCTGGAGCTGGAGGCGATTGCGGAGATCCTGCGTGGGGAGCGGTGGATTCACTGCCACAGCTATCGCCAGGACGAGATTCTGATGCTGTGCCGCCTTGCGCAGCGGTATGGGTTCAAGATTGGCACGTTCCAGCACATTTTGGAGGGGTACAAGGTTGCCGAGGCAATTCGCGAGCATGCGGTCGGCGCATCGTCGTTCTCCGATTGGTGGGCGTACAAGATCGAGGTGTATGACGCGATTCCGTACAACGGCGCGATCATGCACGATGTGGGTATTTGTGTGTCGTTCAACAGCGATTCGGATGAGCTTGCACGTCGCTTGAATACGGAGGCGGCGAAAGCGGTGAAGTATGGCGGGGTGCCGCCGGAGGAAGCGCTGAAGTTCGTCACGCTCAACCCTGCGAAGCAGCACCGGATCGAGCAGTGGGTCGGCTCGCTGGAGCGTGGCAAGAGCGCTGATTTTGTGGTTTGGTCTGGCAGTCCACTCAGCACGATGTCGCGATGTGAGCAGACGTTTATCGATGGGCGGGAGTATTTCTCACTGGCGCGAGACAAGCAGTTGCGCGAGCAGGCGACGGCGGAGCGCGGGCGCATCATTGGAAAGATTCTCGCGGAGAAGAAGGACAAGAGCGGGGGCGATGGACCTCCCGGACCGCGGCGCGGGCGCGGCGGCTTCCGCCCGGGTGAGGCGATGTCTCACGACGGGCACAATCACGATGGCATCGATCTCGAGGCGCAGTATCTGTGGATGATCGAGAACGGTATTGATCCGACCCGTGTGCAGTGCGGCGACTGCGGTTGCGGCCTTGCGAACACTTATTCATCCGGCAACTGATCACGCACAAAGGAACCAATCATCATGCATCGCAACTTCTTCAAGTCGTGTCGCGCCGTGCTGAGCCTTGCGGGCGTGCTCGTTGTGGCACAGGGTGTGTCGGCACAGGATCTGGGTGTGAAGGCGCCGAAACAGGGTCAGCCGATCGTGATCAATGGCGCGACACTTCACACGGTGACGGGGCCAACGATTGAGCACGGCTATCTGGTCATCAACAACGGATTGATTCGCGCGATGGGCGCTGGCGATGCGCCGCCATTGCCCATGGCGCAGATCATCGATGCGACGGGGAAGCATGTGTATCCCGGTTTGATCGGCGCCGACACGATCATGGGCTTAACTGAGATTGGCGCGGTGCGTGCGACGATCGACTCTGCCGAGACGGGCGACATCACGCCGGAGGTGCGCGCGGCGGTCGCGGTGAATCCGGACTCGACGATCATCCCGGTCACGCGGCTCAATGGCATCTTGACGTGCGGTGTGCTGCCACAGGGCGGCGCGATTCCCGGGCGCGCCGCGGTCATTCGGATGGATGGGTGGACGTGGGAAGACCTGGCGATCGACGCGGATGCGGGCTTGGTCGTCAATTGGCCCAACATGCGCCCGGTGAACGCTTGGTGGATGCGCTCGACGCCGGAAGAGCAGTTGCAGCGCGCACAGGAGCGTCTGGAGCAGATTGACGAGATGTTTGATGCGGCGAATGCCTATGCCGCGGCGCGCAAGGCGGACGCTTCTTTGCCGAGCGACATTCGTTTTGAGGCGATGGGGCCTGCGATGCACGGGGGCAAGCCAGTGTTCATTCGCGCGAATGAGTTGGAGCAAATCCAGAGCGCGGTGTCCTGGGCGGAGCGCCGCCATCTGCACGCGGTGATTGTCGGCGGGCGCGATGCCGCCAAGTGTGCTGACATGCTCAAGCGACATGATGTAGGCGTAATCATCACGGGGACGCACCGCCTGCCAGGTCGGCGCGACGACGCGTATGACGCGGCGTACACGCTGCCGCTGCAACTGGAAGAGGCAGGTGTGAAGTGGTGTTTGGCGTCGGGCGATGAGACGCCGCACGAGCGCAGCTTGCCATACCAAGCGGGCTTGGCGGTTGCGTATGGCTTGCCGCTCGAGGCCGCGGTGCGTTCGGTGACGCAATCGGCGGCGGAGTTGTTGGGTGTTGGAGATCGTCTGGGCTCGCTTGAACCCGGCAAGGCGGGGACGATCATCATCACGGATGGCAATCCGCTGGACATCATTTCACAGGTGGACATGGCGTTCATCGATGGGCGCCAGATCGACCTGGAGAGTAAGCAGACTGTGCTTGATGAGAAGTACCGCGAGAAGTATCGCCAGCTTGGCATTCTGCCATCGCAGCAGGGTTCATCGCAGGAGCATTGAGTGCGTCTAGCCGCCCGCGTCGGCCGGATCGTCGAGGTCGGGTTGCCACTCGAGCGGGAAGACTTTCATCACTTCGCGCATGACCATCGTTGCGTAGGAGCCAGGTGGGAGTTCGAACGCGCAGCGGATGTATCCGCCATGCTCATCGACGCCCCCTTCGAGGCGCGGGTCGATGACGGGCGCGCGCAATGGTCTGCGTGATCCGGCCAGTGATTCGCCAAACGTTTTGGCGGCCCATTGCAGCGGCTCTATGGAGACACCTTCGCGCTCAAGTTCCGTGCGCTCCAATGCGCCGGGTGCGCCATCGGCTTCCATCATCTTTGCACCCCAGAGGGGGCCGGTCGGGCTGATTTCGAGGGCGACGCGGCGCTGTTCGGTTGTTGGATCAGCCAAGGCGTTGGCATCGACTCGAAAGAGTCCACTGACGCCGCGGCGTGCTGCGATGTCACCCTCCATGAACTGATCGAACGTTCCATCCGTGAGTCGTTGCATGCAGACGCGATTGAACACGGCGCTTTGGAAGGCAGCGATCCAGAAGCGGCGCTGCATATCGTTGACGGCGTTGACGCACTCGGAGGGGCGTCGCCCGCGGGCAAGGGCACGGAGCGCTTCGCACTCGGTGCGCTGTCCGGTGGGTGTGAGCGCGAGTGCGTCTGCGTATCGACCTTCGGCGTAGGCCTGGCGCGCGTCGGCGTTGCGATCCGCAGTGGCATCGCGTGGGCCCAACAGCTCATCCAGGAGCGCTTTGTGCTGTCGAAGCAAGTAGCAGCGCCCCAGGATGTGGTTATTGAGGCGCGCGCCGAATCGTTGCGGGCCAAAGAGGTTCGGCATACCCCGGCGCACGAGTATGCGCAGCGCGCGTTCGGCATCGAGTACGCGCGTCGGTTCGATGCCACGAATGTAGACCGCGAAGCGATTGCCCTTGAGGTGGCCGCGGCGCAGTTTGTTGACGTGCATCTCCGCCCAGAGCACGTGGAGCGCGTCGTCGCGCACCATGGGGAAGTCCTGTGCTGATCGTCCGGGCACATGAACGGATACGACCTGGCGTGTGATCGCGCGCTTGTCTTTCATGCCCGCGTAGCCAATGCGGTTTGGCTTTACGCCAAAGTGTGCTGCGAGCACATCGATGAGCTGGTTTGTGGCGAGGCCGGTCTTTTCGATCATGAGATAGAGGTGCTCGCCCTCGCCGCTTGGTTCATAGAGCGGGATTTCTTCGACAAGGAAGTCGGATTCGCGGGCTTTGATGTGTCCGCCCGTGCCTGGCACGTCATGCGTGAGGTATGGCTCACCGGCCAATGCGACCGACGACGGCGCGGTTTGGGCGTTCGGCTGGTGGTGCTGGCCCGCCTGGGTCATAGCTCCGGCTGCGCCTCGGCAAGCACATGCTCTTCGACAAAGATGGGCACGTTGGTCGCGGCGCCGAGTGCGATGGCATCGCTTGGGCGCGAGTCGACATCCATGATTTCGCCATCGGCGCGACGGATGGTGAGCTTTGCGTAGAAGGTGTGTTCGGCGAGGTCGTGGATGGTCACCGACTCGAGTTCACCGCCGAAGGCATCGATGACTGCAGCGAGCAGTTCATGGGTCAGTGGGCGCTTGAGTGTGTCGCCTTGGAATCGACGGCGAATGGCCTCGGCCTCGGCGAGTCCGATGAGAATCGGAAACCGTCGCTCGCCCCCCACTTCCTGCAATTCGATCACCTGGAGATCGCGCAATTCGCAGATCAAGATTCGGGCTAGCTCCATCCGCACAGCCATGGGCTCGACTCCTCGGGCGATTGCAGGACGTGTGCCCGCGGCTACATCATTGCCCAGTCGGCTGGAAGTTGCCACCCTTGGGGCGCTGAAACCGGCACTAGTCCGCGATTGCGGGCCCGCGCCTGGCCTGGCGATGGCGGCGGATCGACCGCCAAAGCTCGGTGATGGTCATTGGTGCAGCTCCTTCGGCTCGTCGACGCGCCCCGATGGCATAGGCCACGCGCCATTGGCGGAAGAGCACGCCATACATCCAGAAGATGCTCTTGTTGGGGTCGTACAGGTTCGTGGATTCGCTCGATGTTCCATTGATTTCGACAACGCCAAGCCCCTCGGCGCGACGAAACGCTTCTTCACTGGCGCAGCGCACGTCGATTCGGCCATAGTCGAAGCGCTTGCCGGTGCCTGGTTCGCGATAGGACTGGGCCAACTGTTCCATCCACCTCGACAGTTCTGGTGTGATGAGATCGGCGCCGTCGGTGAACATCGTGCCCTGGCAGTGATTGCCCGCCATAGCGATTTGCAACGTTCGTCCCTCGTCGAGTACTTCATCACGGCGATTGGAGAGTCGCTTGAGAAAGCGCTTTGCCTGCATGCGATAGCGCTTGTGGTGCCAGATGAGTTCCTCGATTGTGCTTTTGCCATCACCGCGGATGACGGGGAATGTCTTGCGCGTGACGGAGAAGACGAAGCCTGGCGCATCGTCTATGGGTCCGGGTTCGGTGGTGTTGCGCGCCCACATGACGCCAAACTCCGCGGGGCCTGGGTGATAGACCTGTGCAATGGCGGGGGCAGGCATCTCATTGAAGTAGGCGATGGCTTCGGCGCGATCCTCGATGATGCGGACCGCGAAGCCGCGCTGGCCTTCTTCGGGCTTGAGGACGACGGGGTATCCATCGATGCCGCAGGATGCGTCCGTCATTGCGCGATCGAGGGCGGCGACGCGTGTTTCGGGGTCGCCTGGGTCCAAGCGGACGACGGGGAGGACGTCGCGCTGGTTTGCGGAGAATCCGGCGAGAATGCGTGATTTTTGCTCGCCGATGACGCCGCCACCTTCCGGGAAACCGGGATTGGCGCAGGTGAACACGAGCACGCCACGGTAGCGCAGGCTGAGCCAGGCCATCCACGGGACAAGCGGCACATAGAACAGCCACATGGGCCAGAACTCGGGGCTGATGAAGTATTTCGCTTCGGCCTTGAGGCGTTGGCGTCCGAGTTTCGTGGCTTCGAGACTTGCAATGCGCAGCAGGATGAAGAGCACTGCGAACGCGGCAATGTACACCCATGGTCCGTGAAAGACTTCGCGAAAGACGCCGAGCAATCGCGGGCCCACAATCATGGTGGCGATCAGCAAGATGGGCGTCCAGATCACGACGGCGACGGTGACCCACATCAGGAAGGGGCGCGAGCGTTTGGCCAGCATGCCTGCGGCGATGTACATCGGTGCGCGCGTGCCGGGGAGACAGCGTGAGAGGAATACGGCTTTTGCGGTGTGTCGATCGAGCACGCGCGACCAGTGTTCGAGGGATTGCTCGCTCACCATGCGCTGAACACCAGGAATGCGCAGAATGCGCCGTCCGCCGAATCGCCCGATTGCCCACAGTCCGTAGTCACCCAGGGCGATGCCGAGTGCGCAACCAAGCAGGGCGACACCCCAATCCATTCGTCCCACCACGACCAGGAGTCCAACTGCGATGACGGTGAGGTCTTCGCTTACGAAGGTGCCAAGCACGATGAACAGCACGATGAGGAACCACGGCGTTGTTCGGTCAATGCGATGGCCGCCAAGCGTCGGCGCTTGCTCATGTGCGGGTGCGAAGTCGACTTCCCCACGGCGGACCGGCACACCGGGCGGGTCATGACGGAAGGTGAACATGGCGAGCGTTTGCAACGCCACTGCCATGTCATATGCGTCGTCCATAGGCTCGCCAAAGACGAAGAAGTGTGACGCGTCGAGCATCACCAGTCGGCTTGGTTTGATGATGCGGTGGTGTTCTTCGGCGACCCAGGCGGAGACGAGCGGATCGTGTCGCCCTTGCAAGATGAGCGTTGGCGTTTGCAATCGCTCCATAATGCCGCGGAGCGGGCGCTGATCGGTGTCCCAGAAATCGCGAATGAATGCGTGGCGCACGGCGCGATCGCCAATGAGGTTGAAGTGGGGCACGAGTTCGGGGAGCACGACGGCGGCCACGTAGCCAAGGGCATACTTCACATGCTCGAAGCGGTAGCTGCCCGAACCTTCTCCTTCTTGAATGCCAATTGCGCCAAGCATGGTGAGCGAGGCGATGCGTTGTGGTTCGAGCTCGGCCATCCAGAGCACGACGCCACCTGACTGCGACCAACCGACCGCGTGGACTCGGTCGATGCCGAGCGCGTCCATCGCGGCGAGGGCGTAGCGCGCGTTGGCCTTCACCGAATAGCGTTCCACCCAGTGGCTCGAGTTGCCAAAGCCGGGACGATCGATCGCGTAGACATCACGGCCCAGCTTCGCGAGTCGCGGCCCGAATCGGCGATAGTCGCGCGCGCCCTGGGCGGGGCTGCCATGCAAGAGCAGGACGGGCGGCGCATCGGGGCGGTAGAACTCGCTTTTCGGATCAGGAGGCCAATGCCAAAGCGCGAGCTTGACATCGCGGGCGTTGGGCGCCGGGCCATCATCGAGCATCATTGGCACATGGACAACTTCGACAGCGGTCTCGGCGGGCAGTCGATAGCCGACCCAAAAGTCAGGGTTCCAGATCGCGATGACCAGATGCGACAGGAGGAGCAGCGCGAGATAGCTGAGGAGAATGTGTTGGCGGGCGGCGCGCCAGGCACGTCGCAACGAACGCCCGGGGCCTGCCGATGCAGTCGTCACACGGTGGCCTCAGTGGGGGGCACGCTTACGGCCGCGGTTGGGCGCAGAGCCAGGCGACAGGCGGTCCGCACATCGTCGGCCCAGTAGTGCATCTCAACGCCATCGTTGGGCACGACGTTGACTGCGGTGGTGGACACTGTGCGGGCATCGGTTCGTTCCATGTGCACGCTGATCGACAGGCGATCGGACCATCGATGCCCATGAAACTTGTCCTGCAGGGCGACGGTAACGGGTTGGGTTTCGCTCCACTGTCGCCAAAGCGCGAGTCTGGGCGTGACGAGGGCGTCACCCAGTCCTGAGCTTGTGAAACACGCGGTGCCTGGCGCCCCCTCTACGCCGCACTCCAGGGTGTGCTCGAGAACGTCGAAGCGGCGCTGGTCCCACCGACCTTCCAAGACGATGTCGCCCTGCACGACGACGAAGCGGAACGGCAACATGCCATCCAGATCGAGTTCTGCGGCAGCGGCCATGGCCTCATGTGCAGTGTTGGCACCGGAGGCGTGGCGCACGATCCCGCCGCGCGAGATGCGGCCAGGCGGCATGCCGGCGCGTGGGCGTTCGTTGAGGTTGAGGAGTGTCATTGCGAGCCCGCGGTCGTTACCCGCGACCCAAGTGCCGCCCCCGAGGGGATCGCGCGGCGCGAGCACGCGCACACCGTCAATGACCTGTGCTTCCGGCGGGATTGCGTCGGGACGCGCGCGTAGCTCATCGCGATTGCTGACAAGTCGACGCCCGCCCCCTGGGAGCGAAATGATCGTCACGGTACACATCGGTGGTCAATGCTCCGCCGTTCGGCATTCGAATTCGATTGTGGACGGCGCTTTGCCGAAGTCGGGGGCTACGGGAATCGCAAGCTCTTTGGCGATCGCGCCGATCATTGCGTGATGATGAATCGCGTGATGCGATGCGAACCACAGCTCGCGTCCGAGCGTCGATGTCAACATGGCGCGCTGACCATCACCACTCAGCATCACATGCACCGTGACCGGCGCGCACAGGTCTTCAGTGGTCTTTGTATCCAACTGAGCGACGAGGTGCTCAATCAGGGACATCGCCTCGTTGGGATCCGCTTCGATCTTCGTGCCACGATCGCGGGTGTCGTAGTCGATGTGGCCATCGACGGTCGACAGGGCCGCAACGAAGTGGTCCAAGCTGTGGCGCACGTGTTGGCCAATGGTGCCGCCACCCAAT
This sequence comes from Phycisphaerales bacterium, assembly GCA_020427635.1. Lineage (GTDB taxonomy): Bacteria > Planctomycetota > Phycisphaerae > Phycisphaerales > UBA1924 > JAGQOH01. The sequence goes on along the minus strand of JAGQOH010000004.1, from coordinate 23,680 downwards.
GCCTGCGAAGGTTTGGCATATGCGGCGGGCTTGACTTCGCGGAGCACTTGGGCGCATTGCTTGAGCGTGGCGGATGCAGCCAAGGCCACGGCCAAGCCGTCATCCATCATTACGTCCGTCCGTGAGCCGGCCATTGTTGAATCTCCCATGTGCGAGCGGCACGGCGTCCTCCGCCGCGAACACTCCATCATACGGATTTCAAGGTCACGGGATTTCAGCCCGTGAGCGCCTCGACAAATTCGCGGTGGTTTGCGCACCTGGGGACCTTGTGCTGGCCACCGAGTTTGCCGCGCGAGGCCATCCATGCATCGAATCGGCCCATTGGGACGATGGTGACGCGTGGTGGGCCCATGCCAAGCGACTCCGTCCGTTTTGTCGTGTAATCCACGTTCTTTGCTTGCAGCGCCGTGTCGAACGCGCGGAGGAATTGCTGTACTGCGGTGTCGTTGCCGCCCCACTCGATGACGAGCTCCAGCGCGCCGCGTTCGCCATCACTCGGGTAGACCGGCGCCGCGGTGAATTCCCCAATTGTGGCATGCACAGCGTCTCGGGCGGCCACGACGGCGTGCTCAATTTCTTCGACGATGAGGTTTTCGCCAAATGCGTTGACGAAGTGTCGATGGCGGCCCACGATGCGCATGCGCGGCGGGCCATCTGGCGGGACGGTGTCGAACTCAACGACGTCGCCAATGATGTAGCGCCACAGGCCGGCACAGGTGGTCATGACGACGACGTAGCGCACGCCCGGCTCAACTTCATCACACATGAATGCGCGCGGGGCTTCGTTGTGGATTTCATCCACGGGCACGAACTCAAAGTAGATGCCTGTGTCCACGTGCATGCGCAGTCCGGGATCGCCTGCGCGATCTTGGAGCGCAACGAAACCTTCACTCGCGGGGTAGACCTCAAGGCGATACGGGATATCTGTGGCGGGCGTGGTGGTGTCGTCGGACCCTGACCAGACGCGGCGCACGCGCGGATCAAATGGTGGATAGCGCACGCCGCCATGCACGAAGAGTTGCAGGTCGGGCCAAACCTCGCGCAGTGTCGTGACGTCGCGCCCGCGCTTTCGCGCTTCTTCGACGACGCGCTCGAAGAGCAGCAAGCTCCATGACGCCATGCCTGATATGAAGCGGACGTCTTGCTGGGCGGTCAGCGATGCGATGCGTTCGATCTTCGTAGGCCAATGGCTCAAGAGCGCGACATCGGGTCCGGGCGTATAGACCTTGCTCAGGGGCCAGCGAATGAGCGGCGTGACCAGTCCGGACAGGTCGCCCGTCCGGATGCCATGGTCGTTGACGGTGACATCCGTCGAGCCGCCCAGGAAGAGCAGTCGCCCGGCGAAGATGTCTTCCAATCGCATGCCAAACCGCATGGCATGGGCGAAGATGTCGAGCGCTGCTTTGCGGTTCGACGCCATCATCTCACGGCTCACGGGGATGTACTTCTCGCCGCCTGTGGTGCCCGAAGTTTGTGCCCAATCCTTGACGACGCCGGGCCAGCACACGTTTGGGTTGGCGTGTTCGCGTGTGCGCGCCAGGGCACTGCGATAGCGCTCATAGTCAGCGACAGGCAATGCGGCGCGATATGCAGAGACGATTTCGTGTTCCGGCAGCCCTGCAAGGCGAGCGAATCCGTGTTCCCGCCCGATCTCGGTGTTCGCGGCGTGGGCGAGGAGTTTGCGGAGTTCGCGGCGTTGGATAGCGCCTGCATCGCGAGCGCGAGCTGGCTCATCACTCAGCCACTTGGCGCGCTTGCGCAGGGCGAGTCGCAGTCCGGTTCCGATGAGGCTTGTCCACATGGTGCGACGCGATCAGGCGACGCCTGCTTGCTCATTGTGCGCGTTTTGCGAGAGCTCTCGAACAAACGCTCGCATGTGTTTGCAGAGTTCTTCCGGGCGCTCGATCTGCGGCGCGTGTCCGCACCGATCAATCCAGCACAGGCGCGCATCGGGCAACAACTGTGAGAACTGCTCGGCCACCTCGGGCGGCGTGACCGTGTCTTGCTTGCCCCAGGCGAGGAGCACGGGCGTTTGCACACGATGCAATTGATCTCCGAGGTGATCTCGCTTGGCGCTCTTGCCAAGGCGCACGATCGATCGGACCGCGGTGCGCCGCGAGAGGGCTTCGTGCGCCATGTCGACCATGCCGGGGATCATGCGGGACGGATCATCGAAGAGCCCGGCGATTTTCTTTTCCATCCACTCTCGTGTGGGGTTGCGCGGGACGTCTTTTTCGAAGCTGCGCTCGAACAAGCCGCTCGAGCCAAGCAGCACGAGTCCGGACACCAGATCCGGGCGCGCCATGGCAATCTTGAGTGAGACGTGCCCGCCAAGGGAATTGCCAACGAGGACTGCGGGCTCATCGACGAGCATTTCGAGCAGGTTGACGGTGAGGTTCGTGACGCCATCGACAGAGCAGCCCGGGCCGCGCAGTTCCAAGAGTGGCGGCTCGATGAACAAGCACTCAATGCCGCCCTTGACCTCGGGGCCGACCAAGTAGCGCAAACAACCAAACCAATGTTCGTTCAGCCCAAGTAATCCATTGAGAAAGACAAGCGGGCGCCCATCGCCAACGCGATCAACGCGCACATCAAGCCCTGTCACACGGTGGTGATGGGCCAATGCCTTCGGCACGCGCGCATCAGTCTCAGGCTCTTGCAATGCCGGTCGTCCCTTGTTGGGGGGTTTCTGCACACCCGCGCATCGCGGCGTGAACGCCAACTCGCCCCCCTTACCGTACCGCACCGGCCCGCCTGCTGCGAACGAGCGGCTCGGCACCCAGCAGGGCCACGCCTTCCCCCCGCTCCTGGCCCCCGAGCAGCCGCAGGTACTGTCCGAGCAGCCGCATCGCTCGATCGACTTGCTCGGGTCTGGCCGGGCCTGGGTCGCCCTGGTCGCGGACGTGCCTCAGGACCTCGACGGTGCCCCGTCGAACACGCCAGGGGGTGTCGGCACTGCCGGGGCCTGGGTCTGTCGTCAGCCCCCCTGTTTGGGGGTCAAATCCGAAGGCTGCAGCGCGGGATGGTTCTGACTGATCCAACTCGAGGCGAGGCTCATAGCCGGTCTCATGGAGGACCAGCCATTGGAATGTCAAGATGGCCTGTGGATCCGTGGCCTGGCCCAGGGCCCGGAGTGCGGCTACCGCGCCGTCGAAGAGCATGGGGTGCGGGTCGGCGTCAATGAGCATGTGCCGAAGCACATCGATGATGTAGAGGCCGGATTGGTAGCAAGACCAGGACCTGCGTGGCCCCCAGAAGACTTCTTGGAGGTCCCACTCGATGAGGTTTGCAAGGTCATTCGCGCCCTTGGGGATGGCGACGATTTCGCCGCGGGTGAGCAACTCAAAGCCGCCTGAGAAGGGCGCTTTGTCGCGATGTGCGCCTTTGGCCAGACCACGGAGCAGCCCGTGCGTCCGGCAAAACAACAGAACGGTCTGAGAGGTCTCGGAGAACTCCCATTGCCGAAGGACGAGCCCGTGATCGGTGATGGTGGCCACGCCTCAACGATAGAACAGTTCAGGCAGGAGGGGCGGGTCAGGCGGCCATGGCACGCAGGCTGTTGATGAGTTCCTGCATGTCACCCTCTTGCATGTCCTGGAGCATGAGTTGCCTGCGCAGATGAGCGGCGTCGATACGGGCACCATCGACATCTTCCGACAGGAGGCGGTCGCCTGCAGCATCATGCAGGTAGACGCGGACCGTGCCATGGCCGCGCGATTCCAGCTCTAGGCGGCAATCGCCAGCTTTCAAAGAGATGCAGCGCGAGCCTGTCTCCTTGGCTACGGCGTCGGCGACCATGTCTTCGACGGCGTTGGAGAGCAACCCGTTGGCTTGTTCGAGAATCGAGTCGATCGAGAGCGACGCATCGATGAGGTGGCTAAAGACATCGCGCGAGGCTTCGACATCTTTGGCGGCGTCGGCAGCCGATTGCAGCAATGCCGGCTCATCCAAGCCCAGCAGGCGCTGACCGACGCGTGAGAACTTGGCTTCGAGTCTTGGGCCGCCTTTGGGATCGAGCGGCAAGGCACCAATGAAGTAGGCGACTGCATGAAGGATGCTGCCCGGGTCCTTCGGTGATGCGGGCGGTGCGGGATTGTGATGCAAGCAGATTGGGCGTGCGATAAGCGTGGGCAGTTTCCAGACTTTGCACAGTGCTGCGGCGATATCAACGTGCGTGAAGGCGAGTTCATCCAGTTCGGCGAGGAACTTCTTGGCGGGCGGTTCATCACCCTCGTAGATGGCTTCGAAGGCGGCGCCTTCCAAGCGGATCATCTGGGGCACGCCAACGTCCATCATCAGGCCGACGACGAATGCTTCGCCCGATGCTGACTTGTTCAGTTTCTCTGCGAGGCGCAGGGCGTACCACCCGCGGAAGAGTGCAAGGGTCCAGAGGCGACGCTCAGCGGGCGCCCCAGAGGCGGCGACTTTTGAGAGATGGAATCCGAGGGCCATGGCCTTCAGGCGGTCGAGTCCGATCAGGACGGCGGCGCGCTGCAAGGTGGTGACTGGCTTGGTTTGCCCGAAGTAGGCGGAGTTGGTCAGGCGGAGCAGGCGACCGGTCAGCGCCTGATCAGTCTGGATCGCATCGGCGAAGTCCTGCATGCTGGCGTTGGGGTCGCCCACCAGCTCGATGATCTTCATGGCGATGTGGGGCAGGGTAGGGACGGACGAGTCGCCCAGGCGACGCGCCAGGCGGTCGTGCAACTCTTCGACCTCTCTGGATGACAATTCTCGCCGACGCTTCATCTCCCCCTCCGTGTGGCAGACGACAGTCAACGACCTGTATCGACGGGTTTGGGCCTTGGATTGGCGCCAACTTGCTGACCCTGCGGCGAATCCGGGCATTGCTCGTCCGATACCCAGGTGGTGTGGTCCCTCTGCTACCATGGTTCGCATGCAGGATTCACGCGACCCGGTCACGGAGGGCCAGGCGCAGGGCTCGCCACGCATCATCGCCTTCATGAACCAGAAGGGCGGCGTTGGCAAGACCACGACTGTCGTCAGCCTCGGCGCTGCACTCGCACGCGCCGGCTGCCGAACCCTCCTCATTGACCTCGACCCTCAGGCGCACGTCACACTCCACCTCGGCGTCGAGCCATCAGTCTCTGACGATGGCACGCCTCGCGCCGCGTATCACCTACTGTTGCATGAACCTGCGCCCTACGGATCACCGATTGATCCGCGTGCGACGATCGTGCATGCGCGCAAGCACCTTGCGCTGATCCCGGCGATCACGGATCAGGCGGCCATTGAAACGGAGCTTGCTGACGCGCCGCATCGTCACCAGCGGCTGGCGCATGCCATTGCATCGCTTCGCAAGGACTACGATTTCATTTTGATCGACTGCCCGCCTTCGCTTGGGTTGCTGACGCTCAATGGTCTGGTCGCGGCTCAGGAGGTGATCATGCCCATGCAGTCGCACTTCCTTGCGCTGCAGGGTGTGGGCAAGCTGCTCGAGACGGTGCGACTGATCTCGCAGCAGCTGAACCCGGCGTTGCAAGTGCGCGGCGTGGTGCTTGCGATGCATGATGAGCACACGAACCATGCCAAGGAAGTGGTTGCCGACCTGCGCGGCTTTTTTGATGCGTCGCGCGGGCGGGCGGTGCCGTGGGCGCATGCGGAGGTGCTGAATCCGCCGATCCGGCGCAACATCAAGCTTGCGGAATGTCCGAGCTTTGGGCAGACGGTTTTCGAATATGACCCGACGTGTGCGGGGTCGAACGACTATGCGGAGTTGGCGGAGGAGTTGCTCACGCAACCGCCTTTGCCGCCGCTCCCGGCGCCTGCGCCATCCCTGGAGGTGGCGGCGCGTGCACAAGCGGAGCCAGAGGCGCTCATTGAGGAGCCGCGTCAACTTCCAGCGTCGACGATCGAACCGCGGCCCATGCCTGCGCATACAGGTGCAGAGTCTGAAGCGCCGGCGGCACCTTGCGACCCGGCACCGGCTGCACCCGCTGCACATGCGCACAGCGACCAATCTATCGATGCGCATCTGATTTGACGTTTGTCCATGCCCGAGACACCGATCACAGAGCGCATTCGATCAATCTTGCGCGCGTTGATCGGCGCTCGGCGTTTGTGGCGCGTCTGCTTCGTGCTGTACACGATTCTGGTGCTGTGCCTGACCCTGTGGCCCAATCTGCAGGTGCCAGGACCGGTGCGTACTGATCTGGTGGCGCACTTCACCGCGTTTGGCACGTTCACGATTGTTCTGGGATTGACGCGCTGGTTCGGCCCGATCGGGTCGCTGGAAGCGCTGTTGTTGACATTCATCTGTGCGAGCGGCTTTTCGATCGTTGATGAGGCGGCCCAGTCGCACCCCTACTTTCGAAGAACGTGCGTGCCGGATGATCTGATCGCCAACCTGGGCGGCGTGGCGCTTGGGCTCGTTGCGACAGTTGTGCTGCGCCTTCTTGGGCCGGCGGGTGCGCGCACGCGCCGCAACATCGAGGTTGACGAGGACCGACCCGACTTCGTCAAGCATGCAAGAACGTTTCTGTTGCTCACGCTGGCCAGTCGTGTCTTTGGGCTGACGCGCGATGCGGTGTTCGCGGCGGTGTTCGGCGCGAGTGCGATTGCTTCGGCGTTCTTCACGGCGTTCTTGATTCCCAACGTGTTCCGGAGGCTGTTTGGGGAGGGGGCGTTGGCGGCGGCGTTCATCCCGCGCTATACGCAGCTGCGTGAGGAAGACCCCGGTGCTGCCGATCGGTTCGCCTCGATTACGGTGATTGTGTCGCTTTCGTTCCTGTGTGCAGTTGCGGCGCTAGGTGAACTTGGCTTGTGGATTGCGTTGCGCGCGGTGGATCAGGACGGACCCATGGGCGGGACCGGTGATGCGCGTGGTGTGATCACGATGACGATGATCATGCTGCCCTTCATGCCGTTGGTGTGTGGGACGGCGGTGCTGGGCGGGATGCTGCAGACGCTCGGGCGTTTTGGCCCAACTGCGGGGGCGCCGATCATTCTGAATACCTGCATGATTTCGGCGCTTGCGGCGTCGGCATGGATCTTCGGCCTTGGACATCCCAAGAATCTGCCGCGTGTTGCGGCGTGGCTCAGCGTGGGGGTCACACTTGCGGGCGCACTGCAACTGCTTTGGTGTGTGCTCGCGCTGCGGGGCAATGTGCGCTGGACGCGCGACGTGCGCCCGGCGCTTGGTGAACTGCGCGGGCTTGGCATGCGCATGCTGCCCGTGGTCATTGGTTTGGGCACCGCGCAGATTGGCCTCTTGATCGATGCCACGATTGCAGGCTGGCCTGTCCTTGTGGGTGATACGATTGCGGGGCGTCCTTATCCGCTTGATACGGGCTCGGCTTCGATCCTGTACTACGCGCAGCGGCTGTATCAATTGCCGCTTGGCGTCTTTGCGATTGCGATTGCGACGGCGGTGTTTCCGGAGCTTTCGCGGCTTGTCAACGATGGGCCACGGTTTGGCGAAACGCTTCGTAAAGGCTTGCGCACGACGCTGTTCATTGGCATTCCTGCGGCGGTCGGGCTCATCATTGTGCGCGAGGAGTTGGTGACGACGATCTACGGCGGCGCATCGGCGTCGCAAGGCTGGACGGGGCGCGCGTTTGTCGAGGCGGATGCCCAGCGCGTTGCGCGGACGCTCTTGGCGTATGCGCCTGCGGTGTTTGCCGCCGGCGCAACGCATGTGTTCACGCGGGCGTTTTACGCCCACCATCAGACGCGAACGCCCATGTGGGTGGGGATCGGCGCGGTTGTGGGGAATGTCGTCTTGAGTCTGGCGCTCATGTGGTCGTTGCGCGAGCAGGGTGTGGCCCTCGCGAGTTCAATCTGTGCGATCGTGCAGGCCTGCGTGCTGGCACTGCTCATTTCCAAGCGTGCGGCGCGGGACGGGTGGAGGATCGGTGATCCAGGCCTGTATCGCTCGATCGCCCTGACGGTTGTGGGCGCGGCGTTGATGGCGCCGACGGCTTTTGGCGCCATGGCGCTTGTGCGGCGGGTGGCCAGTGATGGTCGACCTGGGCAGGCGTTGGTGCTGGGTGCGGGCGTTGCTGCGGGGGCGGGGACGTACCTTGTCTGGTGCCTTGTGCTGCGTCGCCCGGAGGTGGCGTGGCTCTTGGGCCACTCAGGGCGGCGTCGGAGCCCCTGAGCGATGCGGCACCCCCGTCTGAGGGGGCGGGCTATCCTCTATCGGGGGACATGTTGGGCCCTGGCATCCGTGCGGTTCGCTTGCCTCGGGCTGCCGGCTCGGCCGATAGGTAGCCATTGGACGCACCTGGGCGATCTGGATCCGCGCCCCATTTCATGCACCGGAAGGACCTTCGATGCTCCCTGCAGGCCAAGCCAACGTTCGCAGCTTCCGTGTGGTGCCGTCGGTGCCCGAGGCTCTCCAGCCGCTGTTGGAGATCGCCCACAATCTTTGGTGGACGTGGCACCCGGAGGCGGTCGACCTGTTCATCCGGCTCGACCGCGACCTGTGGGAGTCGACCGGGCATAACCCTGTGAAGATGTTGGGCCAGGTTGATCAGGAACTGCTCGAGCGTGTGGCGCGCGATCAGTCGTACCTGCATGCGCTCGCGTTGGTGCATGCGCGCTTTACGGACCATGCCCAGCGGGCGAGTTGGTTTGAGCGCCAATACCCAACGGTGTGCGAAGGCAATGGCGGCTTGCCGTTGCGCGTTGCGTACTTCTCCGCAGAGTTTGGACTCACGGAGTGCTTTCAGATCTACTCCGGTGGCCTTGGCGGACTTGCGGGCGACCACCTGAAGTCAGCCTCTGAACTCGGCATCCCGCTGTGCGCCGTGGGGTTGTTGTATCGCAATGGCTACTTCCACCAGTATTTGAATGCGGACGGCTATCAGCAGGAGACGTATCCCGATCTTGATTTTCCGAACCAGCCCATTCGCCGGCTGATTGATCCTGAAACGGGCGAACAGTATCGCGTGCATGTTGAACTGCCGGATCGCGATGTCACGATCGGGGTATGGCAAGCGATGGTCGGGCGTGTTCCCTTGTATTTGCTTGATACGAACTTCCCGGAGAACTCGCGTGCGGATCGGGACATTACGCGCACGTTGTACGGCGGGGACATCGAGACACGCATCCAGCAGGAGATCGTGCTGGGGATTGGCGGTATCCGCGCCCTTGAGAAGATCGGTGAGAAACCCACGGTGTGCCACATCAACGAGGGGCACGCTGCGTTCTTGTGCCTTGAGCGGATTGCGCGGTTGCGTGAGCAGCACGGCGTCGGGTTTGAGGAAGCGAAGGAAGCTGCAGCGGCCGGCAATCTCTTTACGACACACACGCCTGTGCCCGCCGGGATCGACCGCTTTGCGCCAGATTTGCTCGAGCGTTATCTCGGGCGTTTCATTGGGCGCTTGGGTGTTGATCGGGATGGGCTGCTGGCTCTTGGGCGCGCGAATCCATTTGACAAGAACGAGTTCTTCTCGATGGCGGTGCTTGCCCTGCGCTGTGCGCAGTTCTGTAATGGTGTGTCGAAGCTACACGGCGCCGTGTCGCGCAACATGTGGCAGCACATTTGGCCCGGACTGCCCGAAGGTGAAGTGCCGATCGGGCATGTGACCAATGGCGTTCATCCGCGCACGTGGATCCACAAGGGCTTGGTCGAACTCTATGACCGGTATGTCGATCCTGAGTGGCAGCTCGATCCGACGGATCACCACACATGGCTTGCGGTGTATGACATTCCCGACGAAGAGTTGTGGGCGTTTCGAAATGAACAGCGGCGTTCTTTGATTGCTTGGTGCCGATCGCGCCTGCGGAAGCAGCTGATTGCGCGCGGCGCCCCTGCGGAGCAGATTGATCGGGCGACAGGCGCACTTGATCCAAACACGTTTACGATTGGCTTTGCGCGGCGTTTTGCAACATACAAGCGCGGCACGCTGCTGATGCGCGACCTCGAGCGACTGAAGGCGCTGCTCAACAACACGAATCGTCCGGTGCAAGTGCTCATTGCGGGCAAGGCGCACCCGGCGGATGGCCCGGGCAAGAGTCTGATTCGCGACATCGTCAAGCTCTCTGAAACGTCTGATTTCAGGCACATCGTGTTTCTGGAGGACTACGACATTGAAGTGGCTCGGCGCATGACACAGGGCTGCGATATTTGGCTTAACACCCCCAAGCGCGGCATGGAGGCTTCGGGGACGAGCGGGATGAAGGCGGCGCTGAACGGCGTGATCAATTGCTCGATTCTTGATGGATGGTGGGACGAGGCATATGAGGCTCGTCGTGGCTTTGCGATCGGGCGCGGCGAGAGCTACGAGGACCAAAATCTTGCGGACGATGTCGAGTCGAAGGCGCTGTATGACTTGCTGGAGCGCCAGATCTTGCCGGAGTTCTACGATCGGACTGAGGACAACATGCCCAAGGCGTGGTTGACGCGTATTAAGCACAACCTGCGTCACTTTACGCCGCAGTATTCGACCAACCGGATGGTCGCTGAGTACGCGGAGAACTATTACTTGATGGCGCACGGCCTGTCAGGCTCGTTGCAGGCCAATGAGCTCGATCAGGCGCGGCAACTCGCGGAGCAACTGCGCCGGTACCGCCGCCAGTGGCCCGGGATCAAGGTGCGCAACATCACGACGGACGTGCGCGGCAGTGTGCCCGTGCGGACGCCCGTGCATGTGCAGGCGGAGGTTGATTTGGGCGGGTTGCAACCGAAGGAATTGCGGGTGCAGTTGTACGCCGGCGAGGTCACCAGTTTGGGCGACCTCGTGGACGCGTCGCCGCTTGACATGACACATGTCGAAGCGTTGTCATCCGGTGCGCACCTGTTTCGTGCGGAGTATTTGCCGGGTGGTTCGGGGCGTCGCGGGTATGCGGTGCGGGTAATGCCGCGTGACGAGCGACTGCTGGGCACGTTGATTCCGGGTTTGATTGCGTGGGACCAGGACGCGCCAACGCACATCAATGCCAATCTGTCACATGAGCGCGGTGCTACACAAACACAGCAACACCAAGCAGCAGGGCCAGCGCCAGCGCCATCGCACCCTTGACGATGACGGCGACGAGTCGGCCTGCTGCGGCTCCGGCACCGACTTTGGCGGCGCGTTTGCGCAGCTCTTTGCCTTCGAAGTCTTTTGCACGGAGTTCGACTGCGGAGGCGGCCAGCCCGGATCCGACTGCGGAGCCCACGATGGTGCCCACGACGGGAATCGGGATGGCAAAGGTGCCAACAATCGCGCCGACGATGCCACCAATGACCGCAGCGCCCATCGCCTTCTTTGATGCGCCGCCCACTTTCGCACCGGCGGCACTCGAGCCCAGTTCCGCGATCTCACCGGCGAGGGTCAGCGCGCCGGCGGCGCCGAGCAGCCACCACGAGAACAAGCTTGGGTCATAGAGCTTCAAGCCAAGAGCGGCGACGAGCATCATCCACATGCCGGGCAGGCCAATGACGGTCGCACCGACCATGGCAAGGCAATACACCACGAACGAAACGCCAATCGCGATGCTGAGCGCGAGTTCCATGTGTCTTCTCTGGGATTCCGCGCGTGCGGCTTGCAGGAATCGCTATTCGGACGCGGTGGTTGCGGCCTCTGCGGGCGCCTGTTCGGCGGCGCGTTCTTCTTCGGAGGGCTCGTAGCCCTCGACATTCTTGGCCATCGCCAGCACCCATTGTTCGAGCGGCTGGAAGCGAAGCAGATCGAGCTTGACTTCGTCGCCCGATTGTTTCAGCTTCAGGTGCACGAAGTACTTGTGCCAATCGCGCTTGTCGACGAGTTCAATGTCGCTTGGCGTGATGGCCCGGCCGTCGGGGAGCGTGAGCTTCTGTGCGTCGGGCTCAAAGCGGTACTTGGTCGTGGCACTGCGGAACCATCGCCACACCACAAAGAGGAACACGCCCCAGCCGGCGACCGCGAAGACATACTGCGAAAGGATGTCGAAGTCAGACAAGGGCGCGGGCTGCTTGATGCCTTGCAGTTCAGCGCGCAGTGTGTCGCGTGTGGATGCGGGCACGATGAACCGCGTCTTGGTGTCTTTCTGCTCGGCGGGCGTGCGCGCGGCCATGGCGGTGTTCTCTGCGGTGAGCGTGGCCAAGTTGTTCACCTTGGCCAACTCGAGCAGCCACCCGAGGCGCGCATCGTCGAGATCGCTCATGCCGCCCCCACTTGCGCGGAGGTCCTTGAGGCGTGTCAACTCCGCGGCGGGATCGTCGACGGAGGTGCGGAACAGGCGACCTTGTGCATCGGCCTTGTCGAAGTACTCGAGCAATTCGAATTGCGCCACGCGCTCGCCGCGGGCGGGATACTTCACGAGCCCGTCGTACAGTCCCCAGGCGCCAAAGAGGGCGCCGATGATCGCGAAGACGCCCATCTTGAAGAGCCACCGAGGACTCAGCTTCGTTGTCAGCGTTTGCCCTTCTGCCATGGTCTCCCCGTGTGCTCTTGGCGCTGGCCGCTGCTGGTGCGACGGACGTGATCCTACTTCTTTGATCGATCGAGGCGTTCGAAGGCCTCGCGCCACCAGTTGGCGACCCAGAGGCGACCGGCGACGGTCGCCATGATGGCTGCAAAGCCACCATCGGCGACCCGCTTGCGCGGAATCGGGGGGATCCGCCCGAATCCACCCTGGAGGGCTCGGGTGAGCCATACCGAGTGCTGGGTCCGATAAACCTCGCCCATGCGTTCGGCTGCTCGCACTTGCTCGCTTGAACCCGTCATGCCCTGCGGAGCCCCTTTCCGTGCCGATCAGGCAACACAGTATGGGTCGCGAATGGACGGAATCAATTGGCCTTGCCTAGCGTTTACAAACTTGAGGGCCTGTCCTCGGCAACACGGGGGCCGCTCCTCGGTAGCACTCACCGCGAGCCCGCCCTGTCGAGGGGGCGAGGCCAATGTGAAAGGCAGGTACGACGCCATGACACGCACGCACACGAATCATCGCGATGCTCGCGCACACTTGGGGCTGAAGAGCGCCGCGCTTGCCGTTCTTGTGGCGACCGGGCTTACTGCGACTGGTTGCAATAGCGCGGGCGAAGGCGCAGCGTCGGGTGCCGCGTTTGGCGCGTTGGTCGGCATGGGCCTGGGGTCCTTGTCGGGTGACATGGGCAAGGGCGCGGCAGCAGGCGCACTGATCGGCGCCGCAGGCGGCGCGATCATTGGCGATCAAAATGAGCGCAACGATCGTTACAACCGCAACGATTGGTGAGCCAAGCGGAACAACTGTTCGCAGACCACAACCCGGACGTCGGCTTCACTCCTGCGTTTGATCCCACACTCCCGCTGACGTCCACAGCAACGCGAATCATGCATTGATTCGCGACCAATGCGCAGCGCCCACCCCGGCGCTGCGTTTTGTTTTTGTCGGCATTGCCGCTGCAGCAGTCAGCGCGTTGCGGGCGCAAGACGCGCGGCTTCGCGGCACGCTTCTTCCAGCGCCTGGTGCAGCTTTTCATGCTCGGGGCACGTCGAGAGCAGTTCGTGCAGTTGCTTGACCCTATCGGTGACATCGGCATCGGGGTCGACCATGGCAATGGCTTCATCGCCCAGCGCTTCCGACGCGGCCACCATCCACTCGATCGTTGGATGGGGTTGTCCATCCTTGCCCTTGGGAGGCGGCGCGATGCGTGCGCGCACGGTTTTCGGCCCGATCATGCAAATGGGCCAGGCGCCGGCTTGGGTGTGCGGCTCGCGCACAACAATGAGCACCGGAACCTGCTCTTCGTTGGTGCGCAGGCGCAGATCGCGTCCGTGGGCGGCGACGAGCATGGGCTCGATGAGATAGCAGGCTGATTGGACCTTGTTTTCGAGGTCGCGTTCCTCGGACATGCGGATGATCTTGCCCGTGTCGATGGCGGCCAAGCGCTTTTGGCGGCGCGCTTCTTGCAGGGGGAGCACGATGCGCGCCATGCGCTCGTAGTCGCCGGCTTGCTCCGCGGCGGCGAGCGCCTGCACCGACAAACGCTCGGCGTCGAAGTACTTGCCCTGGGCGAGCGCTTCGCTTGCCTGTTCCATCAGCGCATCAACTTTGTGCTTGCGATCCGACTTGGACATTCGCGTTCACCCCGCCTGTGGCGCACAGAGGGTCTCAAGTTGGTCCGCCACCTCGCGCAACAGCATAGACCAGCGCTCGGGCAACCCATCCATGTCATACGCGAGGAGGTCGGCCACGCTGGCGAGATCGCCGCGCTGCAGCCCGTCGCGGACTGCGGTGAGCTGTGTGGTCAGTTCACCGGCGGCCTGCTCGAGGGTCGCCATGGGCATGGTGTCGCCCAAGGCTTGCCCGGCGAGTCGCATGGTCTGGTCGGCCTGCTGCCATACGGCGACGAGCTTTGAGAGACGTGCCATCGCCTCCTGTGTCTCGCCCACCTGGATGAGTTCGGCGACAGCGCCTTGCTCGGATTGCAGGGCGGCCAGGGCGTCTGCGGCCTCGTGGAGCGCTTTTCCAACGAGGTCCTGGGGCTCGGCGGAGGTGACCGCCAGCTCTTCGGCATAGCCCTCATCCGCAGGTGGGTTGTTGAGGTCGCGCTGGGGGACTTGGTGGCCATCCGCCTTGGCGTCGACCACGAGGCGGTGGCCTGCGGTGCGGGCCGCCAGCACGAGGGCTTCGCCCAGTGTTGAGCTTGATCCGATCATTTTGCCGTCCAGGAGTACTCGCATGGTTCCCCAAGGGTCGGCTTGGGGCGGGGGGGAGCGTGAGGGAACCAGAGAAGTTCTCGGGCCAAAGGTGTCGGGCAGGCTCAAAGGCGGGAGACAGCGTCGGGCGCGGTCTTCAGGCCTCGGCGGCTTCTCGCAGGGCCTGCTTCTTGCGCTTGTGAATGAGGCGGAGGTTTCTGCCGTAGATCACGACTCCCGAGGTCTGCCCGAGGACGCCCACGATGTCTTGGCGCCAGGCGAAGTATGCGAATAGACAGACGCCGCCACCCAAGCTCAGCCACCAGAAGGCCTCGGGGACAACGCTTGAGCGCTGTCGTTCGGAGACGATCCACTGAACGAACATGCGGCCGAAGAAGGCAGCCTGGCCGCCAAGCCCGATGGCGATCCAGATGAGGCTCAGCCAACTGGAGATGTCGAACAGGCGGAAGATCACTTCCTTGAGGTGCCCGCCTGTGCCCGCGTGGCGTAGGCGCTCATCCAAGCGTGCGAGCTGCGTTGCAGGAACGACTTGCCCAAGCTCTGCTTCAGTGAGCACGGGTGTTGCGGCGCCATCGCGATAGAGCAGACGGAAGGTCATTGCGCCCTGTGCTTCGACGGCTTCGATGTAGCCTTTTGCGGGGCCGATGCGCATCGGAGCGACGCGCGCGCCCTCGCGCAGGGGCGCCATGTCGGGATACTTCTCCGGCCCGACGACGAGCCACAGGCCAAGCAGGAAGAGCGCCACCATTGCGACGGGCGGCTCCCACTTGATCCGACGGCGTTTGCGCTTTTTCTTGGGCTTCGCCGCCACTTCAGTCATGGCGTTGTGCTCGCTTGGCTTTGCATGTGCTCTCGCACGGTGACCTGCGGGGCAGCATCATGAGTCGGCGCATGTACTTCGATGCTGGTCACGGGTCGGCGGCGCTGCCGCATCCAGCGCACCGCGAAACAATCGATGAGTCCTGGGATTGCGCGCTGCGTGATACCCATGCCATACTTCGTGTCGCCGGCGTGGCGCTGGCGGTGGTTTACTTGCATTTCGATGACGGTGTAACCCATGTGGCGAGCGGAGGCGGGGATGAAGCGATGCACGCCCCGAAACTCCAGTGGCAGGCGCAGGGCAATCTCGCGCTTCATGAGGCGCAGGGAGCAGCCCGTGTCGCGAATGGTGTCGTTGAGGATCATGCGCCGAAACAAGCGCCCCACGCGCGAGCCGTTGCGCCGAATCCAGTTGTCGCGGCGCGCATGCGATCGATCGCCTTGGACCATGTCGGCATCGCGCTCGATGAGCAGGTTCATCATGGGCACGAGGTCTTTTGGGTCGTTTTGCAGATCGGCATCGAGCACGGCGATGAGTTCGCCGCGCGTTGCACGAAACCCGGCGTGAAACGCTGCGGATTGTCCATTGCCCTTGCCGGGCGGGGTTTGGGTCATGGCGACGATGCGCAGCCAAGGGCGGGTGGTCTGCATGGTCTGGGCGATCGAGCGCGTGCGGTCTGTCGAACCATCGTCGACGAGCACGAATTCAACACCAAAGAGGGTTGAGGGGTCGCCCTCGGCAAAGCGAACGGGGAGGGCGGCATGGAGGGCACGGGCGGTGGCTTCGACCTCGTTGACGAGGCCTTCGACATTGCCCTCCTCGTTGTGCGCGGGGGCCACCACGCTCATTGGAATGCGAGCCGTCATGCGACAGAGCCTACCCGCCTTGGGCAGGACGAGCCCCCGGGGGCGATGCGGGCTAGCATGGGGTTTGACCCAAGCGGCCCTTCTGAACCCGCAAGCACGAGGACTGAATCGCAATGCACCTTCGTCACTCTGACCATCACGACCACGGCCCGCGCGAGGTCAAGGTCCGCTTCATCCTCGAGGACCCCCACTCACTGACCGGCACGGAGCAAGTGGAGTGGGAGGTGATGGCTGCCAAGGGCGAGCACCTGCTTGAGGTGGCGGTCGACAACGGGATCAACATCGAGCACGCGTGCGGCGGGGTGTGTGCATGCTCGACGTGCCACGTGTACGTCGAAGAGGGCATGGACGACGTAGAGGAAGCGACGGAGGCGGAAGAGGACCGTGTCGAGGAGGCACCGGGGCTTCAGCGGAACAGCCGCCTGAGCTGCCAATGTGAGATCGAAGGGTCTGGGCCGATTCAGGTGCGTGTGCCGGCGTGGAATCGGAACGCAGTGAAGGAAGTGCCGCACTAGCGTCGGAGCATCGCTAAGCTTTGATTTTGCATGATGTTGCGCGCCGATTGTGGCCTGTTAGGGCGAAAAAGCACCATACAGATGGGCTGTTTTTGCGTGGCCAGGCTTGCGAAGGTGGGCAATCCTGTCATGATGGGGAAAGGTGAAGGATGCGTGACAAGTTTGCGTGTTCTTCACAGATCTCTCTTCTCTCTGGTTCCCGTGTGATGCGACGTCGGCCGCGGAATGAGTCACCGCGGCCGATGTCGTTTTCTGCGCGGACTGATCTAGCATTCTCATCGCACCGGCATTGGAAGGCCTTCTTGGAGGGGCCCTTGCGTGGGAAGGATGTGTGTCATGGGTGACACTTTTCATTGGCTCGATGTGGATTTGATCGCGGAGGAGTTGGTCGAGCGGTACCCCGACCATGACCCGATCACCATCAGCTTCCCAGATCTCAAGCGGCTGGTTGAAGAGCTCGACGATTTTGAGGAGCAACGGGGGCACCCGTGCAACGAGCGCATTCTGGAAGCTATCCAAGCCAGCTGGATCCGCGAACGGGCGGACTTGGTCGACGATGATGATGAAGATCGTTGATCAGCGTTGGTCCTGTGGTACGGCACATGCGTGATCACGTCGTCGGCGTGTTGCAATCTGTCGATAGACCGCCGCGCCGAGATGTGACAGGCCCGGGAGATACATCGCACAGGCCGGCAGGGCGCCAAGCGGTGTTTGGATGAGGGCTCTTCGCACCGCAGGAAAGCCCACGAATGCGCGCCCGTTGCGCGTGCGCATGGGGATGCCCTGCGTCGCGCGTTCGCGGGGTACGGGCAGTACCGCGTCATCCACCGCGGTCATGTCCTGGAATTCGAGACGATGGAGCCAATCGAGTGCGCGCAGCACGGCGGCGGTGCGTCTGCACATGCCGCAGTCGCCATCGTAAAACAGCATGTCGCGCGACTTGTTCACGCGCGCGCCTGGGCGTCGGCGCACAGGGCCAGGAAGGTGCCGAGCGCTTCGGGGGAACCGGTCTCGGCATCGTCGGGCGGCGTGGGCTTGAAATACGCGCCGTCACGTTTGAGCAGCCATGCGCGTTGGCGATCGCGCAGGCAAACATCTAGGATGCGCTGCAAACGCGTGCGTGCGGCGCGATCTTGCACCGGTGCAGCTGACTCGACGCGCATGCCCAGGTTGCGGCTCATCCAATCGCCTGACCCGATGTACCACACCCCGTCAAGCGGATCCTCAGCACCGTTGCCAAAGAAGAAGATGCGTGAGTGCTCGAGAAATCGTCCGACGATGGAGCGCACACGAATGCGCTCGCTCACACCAGGCACGCCGGGTCGCAGCGTGCAGAATCCGCGCACGATGAGGTCGACCTCAACGCCCGCGCAGGACGCTTCATAGAGCTTGACGATGACAGCCTCGTCTTCAATGGCGTTCATCTTTGCGATGATGCGTCCGCGCCCGCCAGCCCGTGCAACTTGTATCTCCCGGCCGATCAACTCGATGAAACGATCGCGCATCGTGTCCGGGGCGACCAGCACTTGGCGATAGTCGCGGTTACGTGAGCGCCCAGTGAGGTGGTTAAAGAGATTGACGACGTCGTTGGTGATGTCCGGATCGCAAGTGAGCAAGCCGCAATCGGTGTAGAGCTGAGCGGTGCCGGGGTGATAGTTGCCTGTTCCGAGGTGCGTGTAGCAGCGCAAGCCATCGCCTTCGCGACGCACGACGAGGGAGGCCTTGCAGTGGGTCTTGAGGCCAACCAAGCCATAGGCGACGTGGACGCCGTGCTTTTCGAGTTGCCTTGCAAAGCGGACGTTCTTGTCTTCGTCGAATCGTGCGCGAAGCTCCACCAAACACGCGACCTGCTTGCCTTCCTGCGCAGCGTGGATGAGATGTTCCACAAAGGGGGACTCGCGGCTTGTGCGGTAGAGCGTTTGCTTAATGGCGAGCACGTTCGGGTCGTGCGCCGCCGCCGCAATGAATCGCTCGACGCTTGCACTGAACGAGTCATAGGGGTGGTGCACAAAGACGTCGCGCTCGCGAATGACGGCGAAGATGTCTTTCTCAGCATCGCGCAGTCGCTCGGGCACGACGGGGCGCCACACCGGATGCTTGAGTTCAGGGCGATCGAGGTCGACGACTGCTTGCAAATCGGCATATTCGAGCAAACCGCCATGCGCGTAGAGCGCCTCGGCATTGAGCTGCAGCTCTTCCATAAGCAGTTCAAGGATTGGCGCACTGGGCGATTGATCGACTTCGAGACGCACGGGTTCGGCAAACCTGCGCAGTTGCAATTCAGCCTCGACATGCTCGAGCAGGTCTTCGATGTCGTCGTCGTCCTGTTCGACCACCACGCTGCGTGTGACGCGGAACGGCAACACCGCGATGATCTGCATGCCGGGGAAGACGTCTTGCAGGTTTGCCTCGATGATCTGGTCCAGCGGAACGAGGCGCACGCCGCGCGGGTGATCGCCGCCGTCCTGCAACTGCACGAGCCGCGGTAGCACATCGGGGATCTTCAGTCGCGCGAAGGACTGTTCCTCCGTTTGCGGGTCGACGAGCAAGACGCCTAGGTTTTCAGACAGATTGCTGATGAATGGGAAGCGGTGGCCCGGGTCGACGGCGAGCGGCGTCATGATCGGGAACACATTGGTGTCGTACCAGATATCAAGCGCTCGGCGTTCGTGCTCCGGCAAATCGGCATAGCGTTCGATGCGGATGCCTTCGTTGGCGAGCGCGGGCAGAAGCTGCTTCGACCAGCACTCCGCCTGCACACGGAACATAGCATCGACGGCTTCGCGGCAACGTTCGATTCGCTCACGCACCGTCATGCCGTCACTGGAGCGAAGATCGAGATTCGATGACAGCCTTCGGCGGAGCAGCGCCATGCGCTTCATGAAGAATTCATCGAGATTGCTTGCCGAGATCATCAGGAAGCGCACGCGCTCGAGCAGTGGGACATCGGGGTCCATCGCAAGGTCGAGCACGCGGCGGTTGAATGACAGCCAAGACAGATCACGATTGATGAAGTTTGACGCGTCGGAAAGCGAAGGACTCGCCTGCTCATCCCGGAGGCGACTTGCTTCGTGCGTATGCACGGGATCGCTTGGTTGACTATTCATCATCGCACCTACCCTTGTGCTTCCAGCCGCATCATCATACCGACGTCGATGCGCCGATCACCGCGTCCAGCCCGTGCTGCAGCAGATTCCATAGCCGCACGACATGCGCTTGCGTGGTCGCGGGGCTGCCGATGGCGATGCGCAATCCATATCGGCCAGCCTGCGAGCCATCTGGAACTGTTGTGTGCGTGAGCACCGCCTGCCCGTCATTGCGGAGCCAATCGTGCAGCGCACGGGTGTGCGCATTGGCCTGTGGGGCGTCGGCGGCCTTCACGGCGAGGCAAAGCAAAGCGAGGGATGGCGGCGCGAGCAACTCAAGGCGGGGCTCCTCGTGAACTTGGGATTCGAGCCATTGTGCCATCGCAAGATCGGCTTTGATGTGCTCGCGCAGGCCCTCGGCGCCAAACATGCGCAGAACAAACCATAGCTTGAGCGCTCGGAATCTGCGCCCAAGGGGCACATGCCAATCGCGGTAGTCGACGACTTTGCCCGACTCGCTCGCCTGATTGCGCAAGTACTCGGGCGTGATTGACATGGCGTTGATGAGTTGTTCGCGTCGCGCTTGCCCATTGAGCCAGAGGCACGAGCAATCGAAGTTCGTGAGCAACCACTTGTGTGGGTTGAAGTTGAAGGAGTCAGCATGTTCAATGCCTTCCATCGGCGCACGCAGTTCCGGGCAGACGAATGCGCTGCCGGCCCACGCGGCATCGACGTGCAGCCATGCGCCTGCGCGCTGAGCGATCGGTCCGATCGATGCGAGCGGGTCCATTGCGCCGGTGCTTGTTGTGCCGAGTGTCGCGCAGATGAAGGCCGGCGCACGCCCCTGAGCAATGTCGGCGTTGATCATGGCTTGCAGTGCCGAGGCGTCCATCGCGAGGTCGGATGATGTTGGGACCAAGCGCACGTGCTCTGCAACGACGCCGCACATCCGTGCCGCTTTGACCACTGAGGAATGTGCCTGCGTGGAGGCGTAGACGGTGTGATGCGGTGCGCTCGTGCCACCGTGTGCCGCTCGTGCTGCGATCATGGTGCTGAGCACAGCTTCGGAGGCGGTCCCCTGGATCACGCCGCCACCGCCTGCGCCGGATGCGCCTTCTGTTCCGAACAGGAACGCCTTTGGCAGGGCAATGAGTTCGCCCAGCCAATCGAGCACGCGCATTTCGAGTTCGGTGCACGCGGGCGAGGTTTGCCAGAGCATGCCTTGGACACCCAAGCCCGCGCAGAGCAAGTCGGCGAGCATTGCGGGTGCCGATGCATTGGCGGGGAAGTAGCCAAAGAACATGGGGTGCTGCCAGTGCGCGAGCGCCGGCAGGATGATCTGCTCGACGTCGGCCATGATTGCATCGAACGGCTCGGCGGACTCGGGAGCGCGCGAGGGGAGCGTGTCAAAGACCGCGCCGGGGTCGACGCTTGGCATGACGGCCCGTGTCTCCATCGTGCCGTGATATCGCGCGATGAATGCGGCAATCTGCGCGACTTGCCCCGCAAAGGACTCGGGAATGACCGCCTGTTGGAATCCAGTCTCCGTCATGGCAGTACCATAGGGCACGGGCGACAGCTGGCGTCGCCATCCTTCCCGGCGCGCTGGCGCCATGTCCGAAACAGGGGGAATCCTCATGCGACGTGTCCTTGCAGCTTCAATCGTGGCGACGGGCTGGGCGCTGGCTGCGCCGAGCCTCACTCTCGCGGCGGGTGACACCGCGCCGGTGGTCAAGGTGCATGATCCGGGCGCCGATCCGAAGCAGGAGGTTCGCTTCCACTTCCAGGAGGGCGACACCCAGCAGATCCAAATGACGATGAGGCTCACGATGACCCAGTCCATGGGTGGCAACGACATGCCTGCGATGTCCATGCCCGCGCTCAGCATCCCGGTCACCTCGACGATCGTCGGCGTGGATGAGAAGGGTGCGGCGTTCGAGATGGTGTTGGGCGCGGTGAGCACCGATGCTGCGGATGCATCGCCCATGGCGAGCATGTTCGCGGGCGCGATGAAGCAACTGGAGGGCATGAAGATCACCGGAGTGGTGGATGATCGTGGTCAGAAGCACGACATCAAGGTCGACAGCGCGGCAGCGAGCAACCCGCAGCTTGCAGGACAAGTCGCGAGCATTCGCAACTCGCTGACGCAGATGACGCCGCCCTTGCCGGAGGAGCCGATCGGCGCGGGCGCGACGTGGAGCTATGTGCTTGATGCGGAGTCCAATGGCGTCGCGGCACAGAACACAACGACGATCAAACTGGTGCATCGTGATGCGAATGCATTGGCACTGAAGATGAATATCGCTGTGCATGCCGAGCCGCAACAGATCACGAGCCCCGGCATGCCGCCCGGCGCGGAGTTGCTTGGCATGGACGGCAAGGGCACGGGCGACTCGACGATTCTGCTCAATCGCTTGTTCCCAAGCGCGATGGAAGGCAAGACCAACGTGAAGGTCGACATCAAGGCGAAGATGGGTCAGACCGACATGACCATTTCGCAGACTGTTGACATGCTCATCGAGGTCGAACCCGCGAAGTCGTAGTCCTTCGCGCTCGACAATTCACATCGATTGTCTGCTGGCCCGTGCGCCTTATTCAGGCAAGCGGGCCAGTTCCTTTTCCACCGCTTCGACGATGCGACCGATTGCGTTTGGACCGAAGTCAAAGGGCAAATCAGCGGCGGCAAACAGTGCCGGGAGCGGTTTGCTTCCTCCGAGGGTGAGGGCGCGCTTGTAGAGCTCGATCGCTTTGGCCGGGCCGCGCTCGAGCGCAATGAGCCACAATCCGAGGGCGCCGAGCTGCGCGATGCCGTACTCGACGTAATAGAAGGGGTTGCCAAAGAGGTGACTCTGGCGCTGCCACTGCCATGCTTCCTCGTCGTTGAGGCCGTCCCAAGAGACATCGTGGCCAAAACGCCGGGAGATCTCGAGCCACGCGGCCTGGCGTTCTGCGCGCGAGTGACCTTCGTGCGTGTAGATCCACTGCTGGAAGCAATCGATCGTCGCGATCCACGGCAGCATCGACACACTGCCCTCGATCTGAATTCGGCGAGCGCGGTTCGCATCGTCTTCGCTCGGGTAATAGGCGCTCCAGTGTGGCATGGACAAGAGTTCCATGCTCATCGACGCGACTTCGGCGAACTCGATCGGGTAGTCGCGATATGGGCGCAGCGGCTCGGCCTGGCATAGCAAGCTGTGAAATGCGTGGCCGGCCTCATGCACCATGGTTTCAACGTCACGGTGCAAACCGGCGCCGTTCATGAAGATGAAGGGCATGCCCGAGCGATCGCGCATGTACTGGTATCCGCCAGGCGCCTTGCCCTTGCGCGAATCGAGGTCGAAGTTGGCCCCCCCGCCTGGGGTTGCCACATCATCGCCCAGGCCCTGGTACATGGTCGCAAGTTCCTTATCGAGCGAACCAAACACCTTGCGCGATCGATCGATCAGGTCCTGACCGCTGCTGAACGGGCGCAACGGCATGCGCCCAAGCTCATCGACATTCAGGTCCCAGGGGCGCAGGGGCGCGACACCAAGGCGCTCGCGCCTGCGCGCATCGAGCTTGCGCACGAGCGGCATGACGTGCTGCTCAACGCCATCGTGGAAGGCAAAGCAATCTTCGGGCCTGTAGTCGAAACGCAGCATGGCGTCATGCTGATAGTCACGATAGTTGCTGTATCCGACATTCTTGGCGAGTTTCTGTCGACGCTCGATCATTTGATCGAAGATGTCGTCGATTGCGTCTTTGTCTTGCAGTCGGCGTTCTGCCGTTGCACGCCAGGCCTTCTCGCGCACCGATCGATCGGTTTCCTGCAGGTACTTGGCCAATT
>JAGQOH010000049.1 GCA_020427635.1 Phycisphaerales bacterium | reverse complement strand
CTACTCCGAGTCCATCGGTGCCGTCGGCAAGATGACTCGCAACGCTGCAGAGTCCATCCGCCGCGAGAAGGAAGCCAAGATCAACGCCGGTCAGGTGCCACGCGACAAGCCGCGTGACATCACCCTCTCAGCGTTCATCGAGTACGACCTCGAAGCGGTTGCTCTCGACCTCAAGCGCGACAGCCGTGAAGGCATCCGCCATGCAGGCATGCACGCCACGAAAGCACTTGGCGAGGATGTCCTACTGGTCAAGGTGAACCAGGCGTCAGTCGGGCGCATCAAGCGCTACGTGATCGAGGAGAGGAAGTGTGCCCCTGCAACGCTTGCCAAGACACTTCGCACGCTCAAGGCGATGTTCAACCGGGCAATCGAATACGGCTTCCTCCACGAGAACCCGTTTGCCCGAGTCAGGATGCCTCGCACACAGTCCCGGCCTAAGCGAGTCTTCAGCAGCTCTGAAGTTGCCGCCATGCTCGCCGTCTCCTCAGACCTCTGGTGGAAGGCATTCCTCGGGCTTGCCGTCAGCAGCGGGCTTCGAAAGAGCGAGCTCCTGAATCTCCTCTGGCAAGACATCGACTTCGACCGCGGCACGGTCCGCGTCGCAGCCAAGCGCCCAGGCACGTTCCTCGTCCCTGAGCGCGGCGAGTTTCGCATCCTGGAATGGACCGCCAAGTCCTACACCGAGCGAACGGTTCCCCTTCCCTCCGAGACCATCGACCTGCTGACCGCTCTGCAGGGTGAGAGCGACGGCTCCGCCTACGTCTTCCTCTCGCTCCACCGCCTGGAGAAGATCGACGCCGAGCTCACCGGCAACGGCCTCGGGGCCAACTACGAGCTGATGAACAACCTGGCCAAGCGCTTTCGCACCATCCAGCGAGAGGCCCGCAAGCGACTCGCCGAGGAACGAGAAGTTGAGCTCAAGGAAGTGCCTTGGCCGGTCGGCTCGCTGCACGACCTGCGACGAACCTACGGCACGCACATGGCACGCGTCGTTCCCATCCACGTGCTCAAGGAGTACATGGGTCACTCGAAGATCGATACGACCCAGACGTTCTACCTCGCAGCCGACACGCGCGATGCCGATGTCGCGCGTGAGACCCTGAGCGACTTCCTGACGCCGGGCGAGACTGAGCAATCAAGACGCACTTCAGACGCACTTCCCGAATCCGAGCCCGAAGACGCCGACGACAAAAATGATAAAGCCCTGCAAACGCAGGGCTTATCAAGCGAGGCGGACGGGACTCGAACCCGCAACCACCGGATCGACAGTCCGGTACTCTAACCAATTGAGCTACCGCCCCAAATCACAGGCCCGAACAGAGCCTTTCGAGCCGATCGGAGCAAAGCCCCTCCCGGCGCGAGCCACAGAATGTAGCCCGATCGCGCCCACAGTCAAGCCGGCCCACTATCGGGACCCAAGCGCCCCAATCTGGACCTCAACTCGCGGACCTGGGCCAGGGCCGGGTACGGGCAAATGGACCGCCTGGAGGGCCCCCTTGAGTAGACCCGCGAGCCCCGCCCCTCCAGAGAGTTCCGGAACGCGCCGAGACTGGGTCCGGAGGCCCTCATGGACTTGTCCAATCCCGCTGTCCTCATGTCCGCGATGTTCATTGGCGTCTTAGGCCTTGGAGTATTCATCTACGGCAAGCGACAGTCTGACCTCAAGTGCCTGGGCGTTGGCCTTGCGCTGTGCATCTTTCCCTACTTCGTCTCGTCGCTGATCGTGCTTTGGGCGACGACTGGCGCCTGCCTCGGCGCACTGTTTCTCTTGCCCCGCCTCGACGTGTGACAGAACCCCGTCGCCGCGTTAGCCTGCCGACCATGTCCACCGGGCGCGAATACACCAAACACCAACGCGGCATCATCAACCGCTACTACGAGCACATCGACACGATCACGCTGCAGCGGCTGGGCGAGATCGTTTCAGAACTCTATCTCGCTGAAACCGACAAGAAACGCGAGCAACTCTGGAAGCGTGCTGCGCAATCGCTCGAGAAGAGCTTCAAAGGCAACGCACGCGAGGCGGATGATGTGCGCAAGGTGCTGGCGAATCGTGATGTCGAGGGGCTGGCCCGGATCGTCGGCGGGATGACGCGCTGACAACCGGCGCCATGCCAATCTCGGCGCCGCCTACGGAGCGGTCGGCGTGACGGACGCCGGGGCCGCGAGCTTGAGCAGCCACAGCGTGAACAAGTAGCACGCAAACAGCACTCCCGTCGAGATCAACAGCGCTGGGACAAAGTCCATCTTGTGCTTCAGCAGCGCCGGCAGCACCAGAAAAAATGGCAGCGATGGCAGCACGAGCCAGAAGATGTCGGTGCTCAACGACGCGATCTTCGCGGTGTCCTTCGTATCAACATAGAGCCAGATGAACGCGATGAAGGAGGTCAAAGGCAGTGACGCCAACAACCCGCCGAGCAGCGTGGTGCGCTTACTCACTTCCGAGACCAGCACAATCAGCAAGGCCGAGACAACGACTTTCACGAGGTATTGCATCGAAGCGAAGCGTATCACACGGGTTTCTCCATTTCCCCACGGAATGTAAGCCAAACGCCGTGGGCCCAAATTCAGGCATGGCAACAGGTTGGTCATTGGGGGCACGCTGAGCGGACACTACAACAGCAGGGGATCGACCCCTGAGGAGACTCGAGATGCGCAATGTTGGAGACCGCCTGATCGTGGCGAGCGGGGTGCTGCTGCTCGCAGTTGCCGCGGAGGGTGCCACGCTCTTCGTTTCGGCAAACCTAACCACCGGCGCGAATGATGGATCGAGCTGGGCCAACGCATTTCAAGGAACCCTTGGATTGCAGGATGCGCTGGCGACGGCAATGCCGGGTGACTCGGTTTGGGTGAGCGCGGGCGTGTATCACACAGGGGTCTCAGGCGATCAGGTTGCGGGCTTTCACTTGCCGAACGACGTGGGCGTCTACGGCGGGTTTGCGGGCACGGAAGCAATGTTGAGCGAGCGCGACGTCCAGGCGAACATCACGACCTTGTCGGGTGATCTGGATGACGATGACACGCCCGCGGGCTTCGTTGGACTGAATGCTCACCACGTTGTCGTCTCCGACGGAGGCGGTGCCGGCACGTTGCTCGACGGCTTCCACGTCGAGGGTGGCGTCTCACAGTGCTGCGGATTCATCAGCAGTCAGGGCGGCGGCGTACAACTCATCTCAGGCGAACTGACCGTGCGCAACTGCACTTTTGCACGGAATCATGCCAGCCGGTTTGGTGGGGACATCGCCGCGATGGGCAGTGCGATCACCATCGAGTCGTGCCTGTTCACTGGTACATCGCAAGGCGACTTTGGCGGGCACGCTGTGTTGGTCGATGATCCATGTGCCGGCATTGTGCGCGATTGTCAGTTCGTAGGGGCGCCGCCAACAACGGGCGGGAATGCGGGCATTGGGATCTACGCGAACACGACAGCGCCCGCAGGTCTCTTGGTCGAAGACTGCTACTTCTCTATTGAAACCGTTCAATTCACCTGCCCAGCAGGCGTGGGCATGCATGTCAGGCCAGGCACGTTCGCAACCGTCCGGCGCTGCACGTTTGATACGAATCTGACCTGCGGCGGCGGGGGTGGCATCCACTGCGATGGCACGGGCGTTATCGATCGGTGCCTCTTCATCGCCAACGAAGGGCAGGCCGATGGGGGGGCGGCCCTCTTCAGCTTCGATGGGCTCATGACCGTAACGAATTGCGTCTTTGCCGGGAACGACCGCCATGGCTTTAGCACTGTGCATCTCGGCGGTGAAACGCACTTCTACAACTGCACGTTCTTCAACAACGGTTCAGC
Source organism: Phycisphaerales bacterium (assembly GCA_020427635.1). Taxonomy (GTDB): domain Bacteria; phylum Planctomycetota; class Phycisphaerae; order Phycisphaerales; family UBA1924; genus JAGQOH01. The sequence continues at coordinate 20,593 of JAGQOH010000049.1, read as the reverse complement.
GGACCCCAAGGTGTTTGGCGTACACCGGGTGATCACCTATCAGGATGCGCCATCAACGTTTGACAACTGCGTGTTCTGGGACAATGAGAGCACGCAGCCGGGCCAACTCGCGGTGATTGCGCATTCGAGCTTCTTTGCTGAACCGACGTTTGACAATTGCCTCGTACAGGATTGGGATGGGACCTTTGCGGGCGTGAACAACTTCAGTGCCGACCCACGATTCGCCGATCCGCTCGGCCCTGACCTGGTCAAGGGCACGCGGGATGACAACCTGTCACTCGCCCCCGGATCGCCATGCATCGATCGAGGCGACTCAACGGTGCTGCCAATCGGGGTCGCCGAAGACTTCGCGGGCAATGCGCGGTTCGTCGATGTCATCACGCACGCTGACATGGGCGTGCCGAATGGCATGGGCGCCACGGTTGATCTCGGCGCCCTGGAAGCGCCCGCCGACTTCCCCGCGGCGTGTCCGGGTGATGCAAACGGTTCGACGACAGTTGATCTCGTGGATCTCAACCTCGTGCTGTTCAACTTCGGATCGATGGTTGCACCAGGCGCCAGTGGCGATGTGGACTACTCGGGCACCGTCGACCTGGTGGACCTGAACCTCGTACTCTTCAACTTCGGCAGTGCCTGTTCGTAAGGATCAACCTGGGCGGCAAATCGCGTACCAATCTTGTGCCTGCGGGTTGGTGAGCGACGTCAGCACATGATCGCGCCACGCACCATTGATGAAAAGATAGTCTTTCGCGCGCCCTTCAATGACGAAGCCGAGCCGTTCGAGCAAACGCGCACTGCGATCGTTGCCAGGAAGATAGTTCGCCATGATGCGGTGAAGTTTCATTTCATCAAACACATGGCCAATCACCGCGCGAAGCGATTCTGACATCAGGCCCTTCCCTTCGTGCGCTTGATCGATGTGATAGCCAAGGTGGCACGCACGGAAGCAGCCGCGCACGATGTTCGACAGTCCGACTTCGCCCACCATGGGGCCGTCGTGCTCGTCGCGCAGATAGATATTGAAGCGCACGGTCGTGCCATCATCGAAGCCGCGCTGGGCCCGCTCGATGCGCGCAACCATGGAATCGATGGAGTGTCCGCCAGCGGGGGCCTGCGGGCCAAAGCGCTGCAGCGCTTCGCTATTGCGTTGGGCGAACGCAAGCATCGCGGGAGCGTCGTCGGTCGTTGGGCAACGCAGCTCAAGCCGAGGCGTCTGCAGACAAGGTGGGGGACCGGTCATGGCGACACGGTAGTGCCTTGCCCCGCTCGGCGTCCTTTGCCCCGGAATGTGGTCCAACTCCATGGGAGACCCTTGGAGTCTGCCCGCCGGCACACTAGGCTGGAAGTTGTACCCAAAGGGAAGTCCGCAATTCATGCGTGGAGGTGTGTATGGGCCGTTTGTCGAGGGGCGTCCTGTGCGCCGTGGTTGTCGCCGGTGGTTCGATCGCGTGGATGTCACTTGCGCAACAAGCGGAGCGCAGTCCACGGGTGCGCGGGTCAGTCGCCACCCATGCGGCCCCCAAGGCATCCTGGTCGAACAATGGAAGCAAGGCCGCGAGGTTGGAAAGCTCCTGCATCCCACCGCCTTCGGGCGCGCTGCCGAAGAGGGCATCGATCGGTCGCGCGAACGCGAAGAGCAAACCAGGTCACACTGATTGACGGCGCGGGTCGTCTACGGACTGTATCCAAGAGGCAGCGGAGTCAAGATGCGTCGGCGCGCAAAGCCAGGCGAGCTTCTCCGCGCACTCAAGCACAGGAACATTCCCTGTTCTTGAGCGCATACTCCATTGGATGGACGCGGAGTCCTGACGCACGGCTACTGTTCCTCGTGGCCCCACGGCTTTGCGTTGCCACGGGCTGTGACTGATCGGGTGCCCGATGTGGAGGATGCGCAAATGAAAGCGTTGAGAAACCGCAGTGCAGCGGCCGTAGCCGCTTGCGCAGGTTGTGTATTTATTGGCCTGGCAAGTGCCCAACAGGAATCGCTTGATCCAAGTCTCGCGACCAGTGGAGTGACTGTGCAGAGCCCCGACCGCGCGAACCGGGACGATCGCACGGATCTTCCCACAGCAGCTCCGCAAGCGCGCGTGGCCCAACAGTTCACATATCAGGCGCGCCTGCGCGAGGCGGGTCTGCCCGCCCACGGCAGCTACAACATGGTCTTTCGCTTGTACGACGCTTCGGCAGGCGGCACGCTCATCACGTCCACTGGCGGCATCGTGGCCGTCAACAATGGCATTTTCACCGTGAAGCCCTTCTGGGGCACACCGGACTATCCGGGCCAGGACCGATATCTCGAGGTCCAGGTCAATGGCAGCATCCTCAGTCCGCGCCACTTGATCACGCCCGCGCCCTATGCCTTCACGGCTGACCGGCTCGAGTGGCCGGTCATCGAAACGAGTGACGATTATTTCTTCCACCTGTCGCGGACGTCCGGGGACGCGGCCTTCTTCGAGACCGAGGCCGATGGCAACTGGGCGTTCCTCGGCAGCATCTATGCCGGGCTGGAAGGGCGAACCGTCGACGAAACCGGTGTGCTGGGCCAAGCCGAAGACGGCATTGGCGTGCATGCCCGGCGCACAACGACCACCGGTACCAACCCCGCGCTCTATGCAGAGTCGCCATCCACAAGCAGCTATGCAAACGCCATCGTCGGTGAGATGACTGCCGCCAGCGGCGGGGGATTCTCGTGCGCAATGCGCGGGATCAGCAACGGCGCCGGTAGTGGAGGCATCGGCGTATGGGGCTCGCATGCCGGCAGCGGCTACGGGGTCTATGGCACCACCGAGTCCGGATGGGCCGTCCGAGCGCAGAATGGCAGCAATGATGCAAGCCTCTTTTATGGCTCTCAACCAGACACGACGATCGATGTCGGAAAGCACGCCAGTGGCAATGGCGATGATGGCCTTTGGATCGCAGAGTCGCAGACGAGCTCGACAGACTCAGCCGCCATCCGCGCAATCCACGCCGCGGTGGGAAATGACGATGCAAAGGCTGTCTGGGGCATCAACGACGATGCTGATTACTTCGGCGTTGGTGTACAGGGTGATGGCGGGTGGGTAGGCGTGCGCGGATATGCGCTGGGGACCGGAAGCAACTCCTACTACGGCGTCCGGGGAGATGCAGGAGCGGGCGCGGGAGGCGTGTGCTACAGCATCTACGGCGGTGCGCCCACGGGCACAGGCTACTCTGGCTACTTCGCTGGTAGTGTCAACGTCACCGGAGCGCTGTCCAAAGGCGCTGGTTCCTTCAAGATCGATCACCCGCTCGATCCCTACAACAAGTTCCTCTACCACTCCTTCGTTGAATCGCCCGACATGAAGAACATCTACGACGGCACGGCGCTGCTCAACGCCCAAGGCATGGCGCGCATCGAAATGCCCGACTACTTCGAGGCCCTGAACACGCAGTTCCGATATCAACTCACCGCCATCGGGGCGCCGATGCCCAATCTCTATGTGGCATCCGAAATCCAGAATGGCGTCTTTGTGGTCGCGGGTGGTGTGCCGGGCGCAAAGGTCTCCTGGCAGGTCACCGGCGTGCGCCAAGACGCCTATGCAAACGAAAACCGAATCCCCATCGAGCAATGGAAGCAGGGGCGGGAGGTCGGAAAACTGCTCCATCCGACCGCTTTTGGGCGTTCTGCCAACGAAGGTATTGACAAATCAAGAGAGCTGGAAGAAGCTAACAAGGGTAATCGCTGATCGAGCAAGGGGATAAAAAGCATGTCTCTCAAGAAGCTGAGCCTGGTTTCGTCTGCAGTTGTCGCGGCCACCGCAGCACTGGCAACCGCCCAGTACACCATCGACTCATTCACCATCGATGGTGGTGGCGGGAAGTCCACCGGCGGCTCGTTCGTCCTTGAAGGCACCATTGGCCAGCCTGACGCAAGCAACGTCATGACCGGCGGCTCCTTCGAACTCGTCGGTGGATTCTGGGGCGCGATTGGCAACTGCCCCGCCGACTTCAATGGCGATGGGCAGACCAATCTCGACGACCTGCAGATTCTGCTGTTCAACTTCGGCACGCCCTCGGGCTCGCCCGCGGATGCCGATGGGGATGGCGACACCGATCTTGATGACCTGCAGCTGTTGCTGTTCCTCTTCGGAACCGTCTGCTGACAGGAAGTCCTATTTCAGTACACACCTCCAACGCCGGGCGCGTGCATGCGCTCGGCGTTGTTGCTTTTGCTCAAAGCACACGCCCAGTCCCGGGTAGCGATCAAAGCCGACCGACTAACGCTTCCGTGCTGTCTTCTTGCCGGATGACGCCGTTACGGCACGCGACCCCGACTTCTTGGCGACTTTCTTCTTCGTCGCCACCTTCTTCGAGCTCACCTTCTTTTTGCTCGCTTGCTTCTTGGTGGGCTTAGCGCTGCTTGGCTTCGATGTCGCCTTCTTCGCGCCGCCGGACCCCGAGCGACCGACCGTCTCTTCATACTGCTCGATGTACTGCGCCACGCTGACGCTGCGGATCGCGTCTCCAATGACATCAAGCGGCAGATCCTCGAGCTTCTTGAACCGAATGCAGCACTTGCCCATATCGAGCTTCTTGCCCGCGGCCTCGAATCGGGCTCGCACCCAGTCCTCGCTGACCACGCCGCCGTACATCGCATTCAGGTACACCGACATGTAGTTCTTCTGCGAGGCCAGCGCCGCAAACGGCACGGGCTGACTCGGATCGCAGTGGTACCCCGCCGGATACACCGAGTGCGGTACCACATAGCCAATCATCCCGTACTGCATCGCCTCGACGAACCCCTTGCCAAGGTTCTTCTTGATGACTTGCCGCACCGCCTCGATCGCTTTGCGCCGATCTTCCGGCAGACTCTTCAGATACTCCAGCACTGTCTTGGCCTTGCTCTGCATGGGGACCATGATACCCAATGGCCCGCCGGGCTTAGCAGTCGCCAAAGCTGAACAGCAGCAACTGCAGATCGTCGATATCGACCGCGCCGTCGTAGTTCAGATCCGCCTGGTCCTCAGGCGTCCCGAATTGGTAGAGCAGCAGCTGCAGGTCATCGAGATCAGTGTCGCCATCGCCGTCCGCATCACCTTCGCACGGCGGCAGGCCGACATCGATGTCCCAGCCGATCAGGCTCAACGCCAGCCGATCCGCGTCCGTGATCACCCCAGGCGGCAATTGCGAAGTTTGATACGTCGGGTCCATCACACCGATCGCCTGCGACAACCCCAACAACGAATCATCTTTCCAGTGACTCGCCTGGCGTCCATCGCCATTGAAGGCGCCCGTGGAAAACCGGATTGCCGTTGGCACATCAAGCACGGCGCCGACGGTGTCCAACGCCGCCTCGACACCCGGTCTCCACTCGCGCGACACCGTATCGATTTGCCCGAGCGTCGACGGATCGTTCACGCCGCCAAGCGTTGCGTAGCGCAGCATGTCCAAAGCTTGGCGCAACAGCTTGTTGCTGTCAACGCTGCTCGTGAAGCCGAGCGCATGCCCAAGCTCATGACACATCACGGTCACCAGATCGATTTGGCCAGGCGAGATGCCGTTGGCAGGATTTGTATCAAAGGTGTAATCGGTGTTGAAGACGATCTGCGCGTCTGTCGTGGGCGTCCAATTCTCGATACGCAACGCGCGCCGAAGCGCGGAAGGTGGAAAGAAAGACATCCCGGTTGTCGTGACCAACCCGTTCGGCGTTTGGGCGCTCATAGTTAGGGGAATGTGCGACAAGTACGGACGCTCCGCAGCGCTCGCCTTGCCAACCATGGCGCCGCGCAAATCCTCGTAGCTCGAGCCAACAAGCGTCGTCGAGGCCGCCGCAACAAACGGTCTGCCTGACGTGAAATCGACTGCAATCGTCACCACGATCGGATCGTGAATGTTCGATTCCCACAACTGAGCAGCCAATTCGAGCCCATTCACAAACGCGCTATTCGCCGCGACGTCGCTGCTCAGCAAGTACTGGATATCGAGCCCCGTGCCGTGGCTGACCGAAACGCGCACATGCGAGCGATCTGCAAACTTCGACAGCGCCGCCTGCGCCGACACAAGATCAGCACCCGTTGCAAGGCCGCAGCCGCCATCCGCAGTGACCGCGCGCACGGGCTGCCCCTGCAAGACCACTGCATCCGTGTAATCGGGGCCGTGTGCCGAGGCGCATGCCGCTGCGCAGCAGGTCGCCGTCGCCACCCGATAGGTGGCGCCCATTGTGCTCATGTGCCTTCCCCCGTATTCCGCTCGACAAACCGAGAAACATGCTTCCTCATGTCAACTCTTGTGCTGGCACGTGCACGCGGAGTTGTGGCGGATCAATACGCCCGACGCGTTGTCAGGTTCCCTCCAAGTTCGACACGTTGCATTCGTGTGCGCCACAATGCGCGCCGTCGCGCAGCTCCCGCGCAACTCCCACCGCCAAGAAGACCTCTTGATGCGCACAGGCAATGCCGCGCCCTGCGCGCGCCGCTGCGGTTACACATGCAAAGCTGGGAAGGTTGGGCGCGCTGGGCAGGCTCTTGGCGCGCCCGCCGAGGGACTTCCCTCATTCGGCGCATCGCCGTCCGCGTCGCACAAAAACGAATACGGGTCCGCGCTTTGGCGGACCCGATTCGAGTGACCCCACGGGGATTCGAACCCCGGTTTCCAGGATGAGAACCTGGCGTCCTAGACCAGGCTAGACGATGGGGCCAAGTTGTGAACCCGCGAACGTGGCGCGGGCCGACCAGTGTAGATTCCGCCCCGCGCCGGTCAAGCCGATGGCCCCGCTCCAGGCACGGGCAGCAGCTCCTCGGGCATGAATGGCGTCGGAAGGTCCTCCGGAAAGCGAGCCTGGGCCTGGGTGTATCCGCCCACCGCCGTGCGCCGCAACGCGCTCAGCATCCCCCCGGTCCCAAGGGCCCGCCCCAAGTCGCGAGCGATAGAGCGGATGTACGTCCCCTTCCCGCACCGGATGTCGAATTCAAGCTCGGGCCACGCATACCGCACGATCTCAATGGCATGGATCATCACCGGGCGCGCATCCAACACCGGTGCCTTCCCCTCGCGCGCGAGCGTATAGGCGCGCCGCCCATCAACCCACAGCGCGCTAAACGCCGGCGGCTGCTGCTCAATCTCGCCGACGAACTGCGTTTGCAGAACCTGCTCGATCTGCGCGCGCAACGGCGGCGTGCCCACATCGACAGGAAGCCGTTCGCCCTCGCGATCATCCGTCGTCGAAAACGCAGCGAGATCGATCGTCGCGGTGTAACGCTTCTCCGTCGCCATGATCCGATCAATGGCTTTCGTTGCCTTGCCCAAGCACAGCACAAGCACGCCCGTCGCGAGCGGATCAAGCGTCCCGGCGTGCCCCACCTTGGCCCCGCGCGTCAGGCCTCGCACCTGCGCACAGACCCGAGCGCTCGTCATGCCCAGGGGCTTGTCGATGACGAGGATGCCGTTGAGGTCGGGTCGATGGTTCTTGATGGCCACGCGGCGAGTGTAGTGGGGTGGGGGGGCGTTGGGGGCGGGACGGGCTCGGGGTGACTTTGCTGGGATCGTCGATGCGGCGTTTGTACAATTGCGTTCGTTCGCCCTCCCGGAGTGCAAAGAAATGTTTGCCCATCGTTTCGCGGCGGCCTTGGTGGTCGGTGTGGCTTATGTGTGCGCGCCCATTGCGCAGGCTCAAACGTCGACTGCGTTTACGTATCAGGGCAGATTGACGAATGGCGGTTTGCCGGCCAATGGGACCTTTGACGTGCGGTTCCGGCTCCTGACGGCGTCATCGGGCGGCGCGCAGCTTGGCGGGACGCAGTGCTTCGACCAGGTCGCGGTGAGCAAGGGCATCTTTACGCTCACGCTCGACTTCGGTGCGCAGTTCAATGGCGCAACGCGCTGGCTTGAGGTGTCGGTGCGTCAGGATGCGGTTACGGGAAACTGCAGCACCGGAGCGTTTACGACGCTCTCGCCGCGCCAGGCGGTTACCGGCGCGCCGCAGAGTGCGATCGCGGTGCAGGGTAGTCGGGCGGATGCGACGCCATTCGACATCACCGTGAACGGACGGCGCTCTGGGCGCTACACCTACGCGACGACAGGCGGCGCTTCCGGGTTCTTGTCGAGCAACTATCTCGGTGGCGCATCGGTGAACACGATGAGCGCCGCATCGGTCGGGTCGGTGATCGCAGGCGGCGGGAGCGTGGGCATCAACAATGCCGACTTGCCGAACAGCATCGATGGCAGCTTTGCAGCAATCTCTGGTGGGGAATTCAATATCGTGAATGCTGCCCATGCGGCGATTGGCGGCGGTTTCAACAACACGATCAATGCATCGGCCAGCGAAGCATTCATCGGGGGCGGTGTATCGAATACGGCGAGCGGTGCCTACAACGTCATTGGCGGCGGTAGCAACAACATGACGAGCGCCAGCGCGGCAACAATTGGCGGCGGCGAGAACAACACAGTGAGCGGGAATGGCTCGACGGTTGGTGGCGGGATCAGCTGCGCAGCGAGCAACAACAACACGACGGTCGCGGGTGGGAGCAATTGCCGGGCCCTGGATCAGTACGACACCGTTGGCGGCGGGCAGAACAATACTGCGGACGGCTTCAATGCAACCGTTTGCGGCGGTGCAGGCAACATGGCAACCAGCGGGCAGGCTTTCGTAGGTGGTGGTTCATCAAATATCGCCTCGCAGGTGTTTTCGACGGTGGCTGGTGGCGCATCGAACCAAGCGACGGGCTCCGGCGCGACAGTTGGTGGCGGCGGCGCCAATTTGGCATCCGGCCAGTATTCAACGGTTCCGGGCGGGTTCGAATGTCAGGCCCTCGGAAGCGACTCCTTTGCGGCTGGGTATAAATCGATCGCGGGGTATGACGGCTCGTTCGTCTGGTCCGATCAGTCGCAATCATTTGGTAACGGAGCGTCGCGCGCCAATACATTCAATGTGCGCGCAGCTGGCGGCACATTCGTCAGTGGTGGCGGCTTGGCAGTCGTGGGGGGCGCGAGCCCGTACCCCTTTGGGACCCGTGGGATCTTCGTGGAAGGGTTCTCAAGCTTCGGCTCGATCTTCGCGTACGACTACTTCAACAGCACCGCGAGGCCGCTGATTCTCAACGCCCCCGGTGGCACCGTGGGCATCGGGACGCTCTCGCCCAGCGCGTCGTACACGCTGCATGTCAACGGTCCGGTTGCGGGTGTCGGCGCGTACAACGCACTGTCCGATGCGCGCTACAAGACCAACATTCACACGATCGATGACGGTCTTGCGCAGGTGCTGCAGATGCGCGGCGTGTCATTCGATTGGGATGAGGCTGCCATGAAGGCCAAGGGCTACCACATGCAGGGCGGCCGGCAGCTTGGGGTGATCGCGCAGGAGGTCGAAGAGGTGGCGCCGGAGCTGGTCACGACGGCGGACGACGGCGACAAGTCCGTGGCGTATGACAACATCACGCCGATGCTGATCGAGGCAATCAAGGCGCAGCAGAAGCAGATTGAGGCGCTGCAGGCTCGATTGGCCGAGTTGGAACGGAAGTAGCCTCCGAGTGCAGGAGTGTCCGGGCGACGGAGGCCGGCGGGCCCTCGCCATCTGGCAAGATCGGTACACTCTCGCACCCGGCTTCATGGCCGGGCGACAACCTGGTTCAAACCAGCATTCCTGGAGAGGTGTCCGAGCGGCTGAAGGAGCAGCACTGGAAATGCTGTATAGGGGTAACCCTATCGGGGGTTCGAATCCCCCCCTCTCCGCTTCTGATATGGCGCAACCGCTACTGCGCCTGCGGTCCGACCTTGGCTTCAGTGTCCCCGCCGTGCCGCGATGTCCAAGCTCACGACATAGTCGCTCATCGTCGCGCCCTCCGGAAGCGACGCCGCGATCTTCTTGTACAAGGGATCCTGCCAGTTCGTCATGGTCTCGATGTATTGCGGCTTCGATGTGAGCTGCAAATCGGTCAACCCCGCGTCGAGGACACCTTGGCGAAGCTCATCGACGAGCTGCGCGCCCGCGACGCACCCGACGAGCGCCTCCAGATCATCACGAACACCCTGCGGCAGCGGCTTGAGCAGCGCAAGGTCCGACACCGCGACGCGCCCGCCAGGCTTGAGCACGCGCGCGATCTCGCGCCACACCTGCCGCTTGTCTGGCGAGAGATTGATGACACAGTTAGAAATGACCACGTCGACAGACGCATCAGCAACGGGCAGGTGCTCAATCTCACCCAAGCGAAATTCCACGTTGTCGAGCCCGCTGCGCTCGCGGTAATTCGACAAGTTCTTGCGGGCTTTGGAAAGCATCTCGGGCGTCATGTCAACGCCAATGACGCGCCCCTGCGCGCCGACCTTGGGTCCCGCGATGAAACAGTCGAACCCGCCACCCGAGCCCAGATCAAGCACAACCTCGCCCGCCTTGAGCGATGCGAGCGCCGTTGGGTTGCCGCAGGACAGCCCCATATTCGCGCCCTCGGGCAGCGCGTTGAGATCTTCGTCGGCGTATCCCACCGCAAGCGCGACCTGATCGGGTGTGAGCGTGGTTGGGCCACAACATCCACCGCCGCCACCGGAGGAGCCGCCGCAACAAGCGCTTGCAGCGTCTTGCATGCGGGCGGATGCGGGGCGCACACCCGACCACTGCCCGGACTTGGCGATTTCCGCATACCCATCACGGACTCTGTCGCGCATCGTGTCACTCGCCAACGTCGACGCTACGGGCGTGTCTGCGGCGCAGCAATCTGGGCCGCAACATGTATTGGTCTTCTTGTCGGTCATTGGTCTTCTCCTTGCGCGCTGGCGTGCATGGTCTCAGCACGCGCAGCCGCTTTCATTGCAACAGGTCCCACCACTCAATTCATCGATGGCATCCGCCAATTCGCGAAACTGGTCGGCCAACGCAGGGCCGTTTGCGGTGTACCAGACGGTTCGCCCTTCCTTGCTGGCCGTCAGCAAACGCGCCCGTGCCATCGTCGCCAAGTGCCGAGCGACCATCGAGAAGTCGATCGAGCAGCACTCAGCCACCTCGCTCACCGAACAGGGCCGCCCGCACTTGAGCAAACATGACAGCAGACGGGCGCGCGTTGGCTCGGCCAGTGCCTTCAGGAGATCGGGGTCCAGCAGGCGATCAAGTCGGGCCCGTCGACGCACGGCCTGCTTGGGCGAGGGTAATTTATTGTGGAATGGTGACGCCATGATGCAAGTATATGCGTCGGCAGGACGTTGGTCAACGCCTGCCCACCACGGGCATCGGTGCGGCTCGGGTCGCCTGTCTGCATTCCGCCTACGCCGTCAGTGCGTGCCAAACAGGCGATCGCCCGCGTCGCCAAGCCCGGGCAGGATGTATCCCTTTTCGTTGATCTCGCGATCGAGCACCGCAGCGTAGATCGTCATATTGGGATGCGCCCGCCCCATGCGCTGCACACCCTCGGGTGACGCCACGAGGCAGATCATCCGGAGGTCCTTGGCGCCGGCGTTGCGCAGCATCGTCGCCGCCGCCTCCGCCGAACCGCCCGTGGCGAGCATCGGATCGATGAGGATGACCGGCCCCGCGTCGAGATCGGGTGGCAGCTTGTTGAGATAGGCGTGCGGCTCGAGTGTTTCCTCGTCGCGTGCAATGCCCAGGTGACCCACGCGAGCCTCGGGCATTAGGTCGAGCACGCCCGCGGTCATGCCAAGCCCCGCCCGCAACACCGGCACCACCGTGATCTTCTGAGAGAGCCGGGCCCCCGCGCAGGGCTCCAGCGGCGTCTGCACTGTGATGGTGTCCGTCACAAAGGAACGCGTGACCTCATACACCATGAGCCCTGCAATCTGTGACAGCAGCGCCCGAAACGCTCGGTCGCCTGTGTTCACATCGCGAAGCAACGTCACCTTCGCCCGGATCAGTGGGTGGTCGAACACGATGAGGTTGGGGAACTGGGTCGGGGCTGCCATGGCACAGATGGTAGTGGGGAATTGCGAGCCTGGTGAAGACAGCGACTCCCGGTCCGCCACCATGTAGGGGCTTTGGCTCATTTCGGTTGCAGGTGTATTCCGGCCCCTGCGCAAACGCACATACCTTTGGCCCGTGGCTCAATCAGGAGATGTGTTCGCAATGACAAACACCCTACGTACAAAGCGCTCGCGCACGACCACTCGGGGAACGATCGCATGCCTCGCACTCGTTGGCATTGCTACCACCGCGCTCGCCGCAAATGAATTGGTTGTGATTGCCTACAACGACCTTGGCATGCACTGCATGGATGAAGACTTCTCCGAACTCATCATCTTGCCGCCTTTCAACACCATCCGCGCACAGGTGATCGAGCGCCACGGCAGTCCACAAATACTCGAAGATGCCGAGAACTTGACCCTGCGATTCTCCCTGCCGGCCAACACGAGATCGGCAGACAAGACCAACTTCTGGTCGCAGGTCGAAGCCGCGTTTGGCGTCGCGTTGCCGCCGGACATTGGCCTCACGGGCAACGGTCTGTCAGGCGAAATGGAGCGCGGCCCGGGTGGCGGCGCCAAGTACTGGGAGGTCGTCGGCATTCCCGTCACGCCATTCGAAGACAATGGCCGCATCAACCCATATCCGCTCGCGCAGATCGATGTCGAGCACGCCGATGGACGCACCGGGCAGACCGTCACAGTCGTGCCGGTGTCCACGGAACTCAGCTGCAATCTCTGCCACAGCGCAACCGATGGCTCCGCCAATCTCGATGTGCTGCGCGATCACGATGCGCTCCATGGCACGGACCTCGTCAATCAGCGCCCGGTGCTCTGCGCAAGTTGCCACGCGGACAACGCGCTTGGCGCGCCAGGGCAGCCAGGCCTGCCCGCGCTCTCTCACGCGATTCACGGCGCGCATGCCGATCGCATGCACTTGGTCGATGGCATCGTCGACAACGCCTGCTACGCATGTCACCCAGGCATTCGCACATCCTGCCACCGTGGGCGTCACCAGGTCAATGGCGTTGACTGCATTGCGTGCCATGGCGATATGGCCGACGTCGGCAATCCCACACGCAATCCCTGGGTCGATCTCCCGCGCTGCGGGGATTGCCACACGCGCCCCGGATTTGAGTTTGAACAGCCAGGCGTGCTGTACAAAGACTCTGTTGGCCACGGCGGCGTGATGTGCGTGTCATGCCATGGCAGTCCGCACGTGATCCTGCCGAGTGGCGCCGAAGCCGACAATCAACAGTCGCTGCTCCTGCAAGGCAAGACCGGCATCCTCGATACCTGCACGACATGCCACACGAGCATGCCGAGCGATCCATTCCCGCATCGGAGGGATGACTAATGTCACGCAAACTTCACACTGGAGCCGGTGCGGCGTTGCTCGGCTGCGCGATCTTTTCCTTGGCCGCGCACGCCGCGCCGAATTACACCGTCACGGATCTGGGCACGCTCGGCGGCGACGCCATCACGCGCACGCCGGGCAGCTTGGCACACGCCATCAGCCCGTCCGGTGAAGTCGTGGGCATGTCAGTGCTGGGCGACGCCGTGGGCGGCACACGCGCCTTTCGCTGGATGAATGGCTCAATGATGATGCTCATGGGCATGATGACGGATATGCACGCGGCGGCCTATGACATGAACGCCTCGCGCACCATCGTCGGCGTGTCCTTTGAGCTGGGCGACCAGTTCCCCAAGGCCGTCCGCTGGATGAACGGCGGCATGACGATGTCCGTGCTGGGCGACTTTGAACCCCGCGCAATCAACGATGCTGGCGTCATCGTGGGCCACCGCCACCTCGCAATCGGCGCCGCCGCCAACGAAGGTGTGATCTACGATGCGGGCGTCATCACGCCGATCGGTTCGCTGGGCGGCACGTCGAGCGCCGCGCGCGACATCAACACCAATGGCGACATCGTGGGCCACGCATCGGTCGCGGGCGACTTGCATCAGCACGCCTTCTTCCTGTCTGCAGGCGCGAGCACGCCGAGTGACCTCGGCACCCTAGGCGGCGCACAAAGTGAGGCCCTCGCGGTCAACGACGCCCGTCAGGTTGTCGGCATGGCCTGGACCGCCACCGGCGCGCACCATGCGTTCCTCGCACAGGTCAACCCCGATGGCTCTGTGCAGTCGATGCAGGATCTCGGCACGCTTGCCCCCAACGCCGCGAGCTATGCATACGCGATCAACAATTCTGGCGAGATCGTCGGCACGTCCGACTCGCGCGCGGTGCTCTGGGAAAACGGCGCACCAATCGACCTGCACACGCTGGCGCTCGACGCAGGCAACTGGGAGTTCTACGGCGCCACATCAATCAGCGACGCGGGCGAGATCGTGGGCTATGGTCGCCGCGACGGGCGCTGGCGCGCGTTCCTGCTGCGCCCAAGTGCGTGCATGGCCGACATCGATGGCAGTGGCGTCGTCGACCTGCCCGACCTCAACGCCATGCTGCTCGCCTTCGGCATGATGGGCGGCCCGGCCGACATCGATGGCGACGGCACCGTGACCATCGCGGACCTGAACGTCCTGCTCTTCGAGTTCGGGTCGGTGTGTAACTAGATTGCTTGATGGCCTGCGGACCGGGTGGCATGGTCTGACGAGGTCCCCGGCGCGCGGGGGACGAGGAAGGCCATGTTGATTTGAAGAAGCGGAAGAACGTGGCCTTCGTCCCAGAGCGGACTTAGACCACGGCGCCCAGCAATGTGGATATCGTATTGGCTAGTGAAACTGCGTCTTGCGCTTATCTCCGTAGTTCTTGTCCTTCTGGTAGGTGTTGTGGTCTGGTTTACTTGGCCCAGGCCCACGCATGTCCTGGTCGCAGTTAGTTGGCAAGGCGACATTTTGCGCGTTGAGCCCGGCGGCGCGTCGGCACCTTCGATGAAGAGTGCTTCCGGACTCATAGGCTTGAACTGTCTTGCTGCAGCTCCAGGCGGAAGGAAGGCGTATTCCATTCGCAAGGCGGCCGACGCGTCATGGCTGATCGAGATTGATCCGAAGTCGCTTAAGGTCTCAACGCAGTTGAAGCTAAGCCAGCCGTTGGAAGTGCGCGGCCTCGCAGCGGCCCGAGACGGCACGCTCTACGCGGTGGCCACCGACGAATCACTTTCGAACTCACAGGCCCTTTTCAAGATCAATGCTAAGACAGGAGCTTGTGATCGGATAGGTTCTCTCGGGATCGATGGAGTCCAAGGACTTGCGTTTGCTCCCGACGGCAGACTCTTTGGTTACGGAATTGGATATGGGCAGCCGGGAACTCGAGACGCAACGATCGGAGTTGGGCTGGTTGAGATCAACCCGAAGTCCGCGAGCGTTCGCGACATAAGCGAACGGCCTGCTTTCGTGATGCAGACGATCGCGTTCCGGCCTGACGGACAACTGATTGGGCTCACGCACAATCAGGACACTGGGGGGTTCCCTCGCGCGGCGCTGGTCGCGATCGACTCCGACACCGAGAGCATGACTCTCATAGGGGACACCGCGGGCTATTTCGACTTGCGAGGGCTGGACTATGTAGTCGCGCGCTAGCGGTCCGTTACTCCCCCGCATCAAGCACAGCCATGAACGCTTCCTGCGGGATGTCCACCGAGCCGACGGACTTCATCCGCTTCTTGCCGCGTTTTTGCTTCTCGAGGAGTTTGCGCTTGCGGGTGACGTCGCCGCCGTAGCACTTGGCGGTCACGTTCTTGCGCACGCTCTTGATAGTTTCGCGTGCGATGATCTTGCCGCCGATGACCGCCTGCAGCGGAATCTCGAACTGGTGGCGATCGATTTCCTTCTTCAGGCGATTGAGCAGCGAGCGCCCGCGCTTGTCGGCGGTCTCGCGATGCGAAATGAAACTCAGCGCTTCGACAGGGTCACCATTGATCAGGATGTCGACCTTGACGAGGTTTTCGGGTTTGAAGCCGATGATCTCGTAATCCATTGTGGCGTAGCCGCGCGTCATACCTTTGAGCTTGTCGAAGAAGTCGTAGATGATCTCGGCGAGGGGCAATTCCCAGGTGAGCATCTGGCGCACGTCGGAGAGGGCTTGTTGTGTTTTGAAGAGGCCGCGCCGGTTGAGACACAGGCTCATGACATCGCCCACGAATTCGCTCGGCACGATGATCTCAACGCGCACGATCGGTTCCTTGAGTTCAAGCCAGTTCGCAGCGTCGGGAAGGTCGGCTGGGTTGTGAATCTCGATCTCTTCACCCGTGCGCGTCTTGAGCATGTAGGTCACAGTTGGTGCGGTCTGGATGACTTCGACGCCACCTTCGCGCTCCAAGCGTTCCTGGATGATGTCCATGTGGAGCAGGCCCAGGAAGCCGCACCGGAAGCCGAACCCAAGCGCTTCGGAATGCACGGGCTGAAACGTGAAGCTGGCGTCATTCAACGACAGCTTTGTCATTGCCTCGCGCAGCTCTTCGAAGTCGGCGCCCTTGCCCGCCTCGGCGGAGGTCGCGGGATAGAAGTCGCAAAACACCATCTGGCGCGGCTCTTCGTAGCCGGGCAGCGGGCGCGGCGCAGGATCGACATCCTGCGTGATCGTGTCGCCCACGCGCACATCTGCCAGCGTCTTAATCGATGCAATGAGATAGCCGGTCTCGCCTGGTCCGATCGAATCGACCTTGAGTGGCTTCGGCGTGTACTTGCCAAGTTCGGTCACGTACCACGTGCGACCGGTGCCCATCATGCGGATGCGATCGCCCATCGCGACGCGCCCGTCGAACTGACGCACATAGATGATCACGCCCCGATAGTCGTCGTAGTGACTGTCAAAGATCAGGCTGCGGCAGTTCTTCAGCTCGGCATCGCGCGGCGGCGGGAGCTTCTCACAAATAGCGCCGAGCAGTTCCATGATGCCTTCGCCGGTCTTGGCGCTGCAGAAAATGGCATCCTCAGCGGCAAAGCCAAGGATCTGCTCGATTTCCATCGCGACTTCTTCGGGCTGCGCCGCCGGTAGGTCGATCTTGTTGACGACCGTGATGATCTCAAGGTCGTTCTCAACCGCGAGATACGCGTTGGCGAGCGTTTGCGCTTCAACACCCTGTGTTGAATCAACCACCAGCACCGCGCCTTCGCACGCAGTCAGCGCCCGCGAGACTTCATAGGAGAAGTCGACGTGCCCCGGCGTGTCGATGAAGTTCAGCATGTAGTGCTTCCCCTCATGCACGTGCCGCACCGTCACCGCCGACGCCTTGATCGTGATGCCGCGCTCGCGCTCCAGGTCCATGCTGTCAAGCAGTTGCTGCTTCGCCTCGCGATCAGACACCGCATGGGTGCTCTGCAGCAGGCGGTCAGCCAAGGTGCTCTTGCCATGGTCGATGTGGGCGATGATCGAGAAGTTGCGCAGGATGGGGTTGCGCTCTGAGCCGAGCGGCGCCGAGGGGTCGACCTGGGTGGACGCGATGGTCATGGTTCGACTGGATCGCCGGGCGGCCGACGACGGGGCGAGGATGATATCGCCGATACGTCTTGGGTCGGTACGATTGCCTTGCGAACTGTGAAACCCCCGCTGGAACCCACCCCATG
The DNA here is from genome assembly GCA_020427635.1 of Phycisphaerales bacterium. Taxonomy (GTDB): domain Bacteria; phylum Planctomycetota; class Phycisphaerae; order Phycisphaerales; family UBA1924; genus JAGQOH01. Next base: position 3,217 of record JAGQOH010000049.1, on the reverse strand, counting down.
TGCTCCATCCTTGGCGTCCTCGACCTCAAATCCGACCCCGCAGACCTCCGCCACCAGGCGCTGGAACTCTCCCGCCGCCAACGCCACCGCGGCCCCGACTGGTCGGGCGTCTACGCCGACGATCGGGCCATCCTGGCCCACGAGCGTCTCTCCATCGTGGGCGTCGACACCGGCGCTCAACCCTTGAAGAGCACCGACGGCACCCTCGCCCTGGCGGTCAATGGCGAGATCTACAACCACCGGGAGCTGCAAGCCGCCCACACGCCCGACTACCCCTTCCAGACCCATTCGGACTGCGAGGTCATCCTGCCGCTGTACCAGAAGTTTGGCAGCGGCCTCTGCGACAGGCTCAACGGCATGTTCGCGTTCGTGCTGTGGGACTCGGCCAAGAAGCGCTACCTCGTCGCGCGCGACGCCATCGGCATCATCCCGCTCTATTGGGGCCGCGATGAGCATGGCAACCTCTTCGTCGCCTCGGAGATGAAGGCCCTCGCGCCCGTATGCAAGGATGCGTGGGAGTTCCCCGCTGGGCACTACCTCGCGAGTGATGAGGGCCCGGAGCCCAAGCGGTTCTACAACCGCCCGTGGCGCGACTACGACGCAGTGAAAGACGGCTCGACGGACCACAAGGCGTTGCGCAGCGCGCTCGAAGCCTCAGTAAAGCGGCACCTCATGTCCGACGTCCCCTATGGCGTGCTCATCTCGGGCGGGCTCGATTCCTCAGTCATCGCCGCAATGGCCAAGAAATACGCCGCGCGCCGGATTGAAGAAGACGAACGCGCCGAAGCATGGTGGCCGCGCCTGCACAGCTTTGCGATTGGTCTCGAGGGTTCGCCCGATCTGGCGGCCGCCAAGCAAACCGCCGAGCACATTGGCTGCGTTCATCACGAGCTGGTGTTCACGGTGCAGGAAGGGCTCGATGCGCTTTCCGATGTGATCTACCACATCGAAACCTATGACGTCACGACCATCCGCGCATCGACGCCCATGTATCTGATGGCCCGCCGCATCCGCGCCATGGGCATCAAGATGGTGCTGTCGGGTGAGGGTTCTGACGAGCTCTTTGGCGGCTACCTCTACTTCCACAAAGCCCCGAACGCGAAGGCACTGCACGAAGAAACCGTGCGCAAGCTCGATCAGTTGCACCTCTTCGATTGCCTCCGTGCCAACAAGTCAATGGCAGCGTGGGGCGTTGAAGCGCGCGTGCCCTTCCTCGATCGCGAGTTCATCGATGTCGCCATGTCCCTCAACCCCGATGTGAAGCTCTCGGGCAAGCAGCGGGGGCGCATCGAAAAGCAATTCCTTCGCGAAGCATGCGCCGGCTACCTGCCCGACAACATCCTCTGGCGACAGAAGGAACAGTTCTCCGATGGCGTCGGCTATTCGTGGATCGATTCGCTCAAGGCGCACGCTGCGGCGCACGTGAGCGATCAGCAGATGCAGAACGCGCAATACCGCTTCCCGTACAACACGCCCGCAACGAAAGAGGCGTACTTCTATCGCGACATCTTCGAGCGGCACTTCCCGCAGGATTGGGCGGCGAAAACCGTGCCCGGCGGGCCGAGCGTCGCATGTTCCACACCCACCGCGCTCGAATGGGACCCGTCATTGAAGAACGTGGTCGACCCTTCGGGCCGCGCGGTGAAGGGCGTGCATGAGAAGAGTTACTAGGCCCAAGCGTTGTCTTGACGAGCCCCGACCGTAAGGGAGGGTTCTTGATGATGTGCAAGACCGCTCCCTCACGGTCGCGGCTCGTTAGGAAACCGGCTCGGGTGCCGTGGTCTGAGTCTTCTTCCTCCGGGTGCCCCGGCTTGCTTGCCAAGCCGGGTCTGCAACGACGTGCTGATTGCAACACATGGCGAGCCCCGAACGCGAGGGAGGGGGTTCCTATTGCAGATGCGAGAGTTGAGAGAACACTGCCCCTTTGCCGATCGTAGGTAGTGCGGGAGTTGCTTGATGGCAGGGATGCAGTGGTTGGCGATCGTTGTCGCAGCGTCCATCGGGACTACGCTAATTGCAGATCCCGGGCCCTGGCGCATCCGTGAGACGCACTTCCTCGCGGTGTGTCAATCCAATCGCGGCTTAGAGCTCCAGCCCGTGAATGCTGCTGAATGGGACACGCAAGTCGCGTGGATGTACTATTGGAAGAACGACGCGCCTGCGACCCTCTACGGGCTGTGGAGCATAGGACGCCGAGAGCTACTAGGCACAGAGTTTGCAGTTCTCAGGCGGGGCAACTACCTCAAACAACTCCTAGACGCCGAGACCGTCGGCGACCTTCTTGAGGCGATGCCCAGTCAACTCAACATCGATCCCACCCTCCCGCTCAACCGTACTGAAGTCCGCTTCGTGATCTCTTGGCGTTCGGTCATTGGCGGCGGTGCAGTGCTAGCTTCTTGCGTCGCCATCTTCTACTTGATGATCCGAAGCGCTTTGCGCTTTGCACTCCTGCGCCGGATGAGACGAGGGCTTTGCAAAAAGTGCAAGTATCAGCTGTCAGGCCTGCCGACGATGAGTTGCCCTGAGTGCGGCACAGTGAATTCACTCGACTACGGAGCGCCAAAGGGGAAGTTTCAGGGGCTGTTTCGAAGTGGCGCCTGGCCGCTGGCGGCGACCTTTGTTGCATTGCCTTTGGCATTTGTGTGCCTCGTGTGGTCGGTCGGTCTTGGCTGCCGCGAGCATCATGCAACCGAAGGGTGGCGCATTGTCAGGCGGGCTGGTGGGATGCAACTGCTGAACCACATCAACGATCGGTCGAGCGACTGGCCGCCTCATACGGCCGTGACGATCGTTCGCGAGATCAGTCCGCTCACATCCATCAAGGGCACGACCGTCGGGTTTCGTTGGTACCGGCGCGTGTGGCACGCCGCGCGGATTCGGCGGTCCGGTGTTGGCGTTGGCGCTACAGGCAACGAAAGGGATATGCTTGCGCCACTTCCGGCGAGCGCGAAGCGTGCCGCAGCATTGGGGCCGTTCCCTGGCACAACTACGAAGATTGAGTGGATCCCCTGGGTGCGGCCGCTGCTCGCACTCGCAAGTGCACTTGTCATTGCCAACATCGCCGTCGTGATCATCTACCTCCGGCGCGACCCGTTCCCGCGCGAGGGCGAATATCCGACGCTGTGGCGCATGATGTTTGCGAACTAGAAGAACCCCCTCCCTCGCGGTCGGGGCTAGCCAGCAATTGCAGATTGTGCCATCTCCCGCGCCGTCGCCA
>JAGQOH010000048.1 GCA_020427635.1 Phycisphaerales bacterium | reverse complement strand
GATCAAGGTCGCCTCGCGCGACAAGGACGAAGTCGTCGTTGCTGACCTCGACCTCGACATGATCCAGGAAGTGCGGAACGTCTGGCAGTTCTTCCGCGACCGCCGACCTGAGAGCTATACCCAGATCGCGAAGGTCTGACACTCGATGGCCCTCATCAACGCCGATCTCGCCCCGACGCCCCCTGACAAGCGCACCTGGTCCGTCATCAATATCGCCGCGCTTTGGATCGGCATGGCCGTGTGCATCCCGACCTACATGCTCGCTGCGGGCATGATCTCCGCCGGCATGAACTGGTGGCAGTCCGTTCTCACCGTCATGCTTGGCAACCTCATCGTGCTGGTCCCGATGGTTCTCGTTGGGCATGCGGGCACGAAGTTTGGGATTCCCTTTCCCGTCCTTGCGCGCGCAAGCTTTGGCACCACCGGCGCCAACGTTCCCGCCATCGCACGCTCACTCGTCGCCTGCGGCTGGTTCGGCATCCAATGCTGGATTGGCGGCTCCGCCCTCTACTCGATCATCGTCGCGCTCGGCTGGATCACCGAAGACCCTGCCAAAGACGTGATCGCGATGCTTGGCATCACCCCCTGGCAGCTCGTCTGCTTCCTCGCGTTCTGGGGCTTGCACGTCTACATCGTGCTGCGCGGCATCGAATCCATCAAGTTCTTCGAAACCTGGGCCGCGCCGTTCCTGATCGCTTCAGGCCTCGCCATGCTCATCTGGGCGCTTGTGAACGTCGACGACATCGGTGCCCTCTTTGAGGGCAGGTCCACCTTCCCATCAACCGCAGACTTCTGGAAAACCTTCTTCCCCCAGCTCACCGCCATGGTCGGCTTCTGGGCGACCCTCTCCCTCAACATTCCAGACTTCACCCGCTACTGCAGATCGCAGCGCGCTCAAGCAACCGGCCAACTCCTCGGCCTTCCACCAACCATGACCCTCTTCTGCTTCATTGGCATCATTGTCACCGGCGCCACGGTCATCATCTTTGGCGAAGCCATCTGGGATCCGGTGACGCTCGTCTCCAAGCTCGGCTCCACACCCGTCGTCGTCATCTCCATGCTCGCGCTCCTTGTCGCAACGCTCTCCACCAACATCGCTGCGAACGTCGTCTCACCCGCCAACGGCTTCTCCAACATCGCGCCCAACCTGATCAACTACCGTACGGGCGGCCTCATCACTTGCGCCCTGGGCGTCATCATGATGCCATGGAAACTTCTCGCCTCACTTGGCGGCTACATCTTCACTTGGCTCATTGGCTACAGCGCACTGCTCGGTCCCATCGCTGGCATCATGCTTTGCGACTATTTCATCATGCGCCGCACACGCCTCGACCTGAAAGGCCTCTACGACCCGCGCGGCCCATACGCCGGCATCAACTGGCGCGCCATCATCGCACTCATCCTCGCCGTTCTGCCTAATCTCCCCGGCTTCATCAACGCCGCCACGGGCGAGCAACACTTCGCTGTCTACTTCGACACCATCTACGGCTACGCCTGGTTCGTGGGCCTGCCCTTGGGCGCAGTGCTCTACGCCGTCCTCATGCTTGGCAAGGCCCGCCCCGCAGATCCCGCCGCTGGCGCGTACGATGAATCGTTCGCTATCGCAGAATCTGGAGACGCATCATGACACCCGCAACCCAATCCCTTCCTCAGCTTCCCGCCTGCGCCCACAAACCCCGCCCCTACAAAGGCCCCTCGCGACAAGAAGTCCTCGACATGCGCCGTGAGTTCCTCACGCCGGCGCTGCTGACCTACTACAAAGACCCCCTCATGATCGTCGAAGGGCACATGCAATGGCTCTTCGATGAGACCGGGCGGCGCTACCTCGATGGCTTCGCAGGGATCGTCACCGTCTCCGTGGGCCATTGCCATCCCAAGGTCCTCGACGCCGTGCGCGAACAGAACGATCGTCTTCAGCACACCACCACCATCTATCTCCATCCCAGGGTCGCGCAGTTCGGCAAGCTCCTCGCTTCCACCTTCCCCAAGGGCTCGAACCTGGGCGTCACCTATTTCGTCAACGCCGGCTCCGAAGCCAACGACCTTGCCATCACCATGGCGCGCATGAAAACAGGCAATTTCGATGTCATCGCCTTGCGCAACGCATACCACGGCACAAGCCCCTCCGCGATCGGCCTCACCGCGCTGCACACCTGGAAGCAACCCATGCCGCAGGGCTTTGGCATTCATCACGCGCAGATGCCCGATCGTCTGCGTGGTCCCCACAAGTACGACGACCCCAAGGCTGGCGAGAAGTACGCCGCCGATGTGCTCGATCTCATCCGCGCCGGCACCTCGGGAGCCATCGCCGCGTTCATCTGCGAGCCCATCCAGGGCGTGGGCGGCACCATCGAAATGCCACCCGGCTACATGAAGAAGGTCTACGAAATCACCCGTGCACACGGCGGGCTCTGCATCGCCGACGAAGTCCAAACCGGTTTCGGGCGCACCGGCACGCACTTCTGGGGCTTCGAATCCCACGGCGTTACGCCCGACATCGTCACCATGGCCAAGGGCATTGGCAACGGCGCACCACTCGCCGCCGTCACGACAACCCCGGACATCGCCAAGCCCCTCGCCTCGCGCCTGCACTTCAACACCTACGGCGGCAACCCGGTCTCCTGCGCTCAGGGCCTCGCAACGCTCGAAGTGATCCTCGAAGAGAAGATCCAGCAGCGCGCGCACGACATTGGCAGCTATCTCAAGTCCGGCTTGCAGGACCTCCAGAAGAACCACAAGTCCATCGCCGACGTGCGCGGCCAAGGGCTCATGCTCGGCGTTGAGATCGTGGATGACCCGACAACGCTTGCGCCCTCACCTGCCAAGACCGCGATCGTCCACGAGAAGTCGAAGGAACTTGGCTTGCTCATTGGTAAAGGCGGCCTCTTTGGCAACGTCCTCCGCATCAAGCCACCCATGTGCATCACGCGCGAGGATGTCGACTTCATGATTGCGGTGCTGGACGAAGCATTTTCTGACGCGGAAAAAGCCTAAGGAGATGTCATGGGATTGCTGATCAAAGGCGGGCGCATCATCACCTCCACGGATGATGAGCGTGCGGACATCTACTGCGCAGGTGAACAGATCACGCGCATCGAAGCCGGCATCGATCAGTCTAGCCTGCCGCCCGACACAGAAGTCGTCGACGCCACGGGCAAGATCGTCTTCCCGGGTTTCATCGATCCGCATGTCCACGTCCATCTGCCCTTCATGGGTTCGAACGCCATCGACGATTGGACCACCGTAAGCCAGGCTGCCCTCGCCGGCGGCACCACCACCCTCATCGAGATGATTTGCCCCGGTCCCAAAGACGAACCCCGCGCCGCCTTCGAAGAATGGCTTGGCCACGCCAAGGGCAAAGCTGCCTGCGATTTCACCTTCCACATGTCGGCCGTCCGCTTCGACGCCCTCGCCCAATCACAACTGCGCGACATCGCCATCGATTGCGGCATCCCCTCCTTCAAAGTCTTCCTTGCGTACAAGGGCGCGCTCGATCTCCCCGATGAGCATCTCTTCGGATTGCTCACGATGGCCAAGAAGCTGGGCGTCATCGTCACCGCCCACTGCGAAAACGCCGAGCTCATTGACGCCATGCAGAAGCGCCTCATCGCCGAGGGCAAGACCGGCCCCGAGTGGCACGAGCCCTCGCGCCCGACCGCCGTCGAAGCCGAGGGCGTCCATCATCTTGCCACCTTCGCTGAGATGACCGGTGCACACATCTACACAGTGCACACGTCGTGTTTCCAGGCCGTCGAGGCTGCCCTGCATGCACGCGCCCGTGGCGTCAACATCTGGATCGAAGCAGTCGCGCCCCACCTCGTCCTCGACAAGACCTACGCCGAAAAACCCAACTTCGAAGGCGCGAAGTACGTCATGTCGCCGCCCCTGCGCAAGAAGTGGCACAAGAAGTACCTCTGGAACTGGCTGCGTGGGCGTGAGATCTCAACAATCGGCACCGACCACGCGCCCTTCAACTTTGGCGATCAGAAAATCATGGGTAAAGATGCGTTCACGAAGATTCCCAATGGCATCCCCTCGGTGAGCGAACGCGTTGATTTGATCCACACGTTTGGTGTGTGCGCGGGCAAGATTGATCTGCACACGATGGTCGACGCGTGTTCGACGCAGGCAGCGCGCATCTTCGGGCTCTACCCGCGCAAGGGCACGATCCGCGTCGGCGCCGATGCCGACCTCGTCGTCTATGACCCTGACCATAAGCGCAAGCTCACCGTGAAGGACTCACTCTCTGCCGTCGACTACAACGCCTACGAAGGCTGGGAAGTCACCGGACGCTCCGAAGTCGTTACTGTCCGCGGCAAGGTTCAGGCCCGCAACGGCAAATTCGTCGGCGCCCAACCGCACGGCCAACTCCTCAAACGCGAACCTACACACTTCTAGCGTGACGTAGATGGATGGCCAGGGTTGCTTGCAACCCCGGAGGCTTCGCACAAAAGTGACTCCGACTCTGTGCTCTCTGTGTGCTCTCTGTGTGCTCTGTGGTTAGATTCCTACTCCTTATTCGATACAAGCTTGTCAGACTGCTCGACAAACTTGTCGCCTTCCCAGGCAGTGTCCTTCGTCACCATGCCCGCCTTGGCGGCCTTCTCCGCCGCCTTCACTTCCCGCTGGCGCTCCACCAGCGCCGCGTGCGTCGTGAAGTACTGCAGCGCGTGCCCGCGGAAGTCCTCAATCGTCTTGAAGCCGTGCTTGTCCATGAACGCCGACAGCTGTTCGCACAGTGTGTGAATCAGCTTGTAACCATGCACCATCACACCCGTGCACACCTGCACCGTCTGCGCGCCCATCAGGATGAACTGCGCCGCGTCATCGCCTGTCTCGATGCCACCAATCGCCGACAGCGTCCGATCTGGATACTCACCCTTGATCGGCAGCGTCCCGTTCTCCACAATTGCCTTCCCCGAACCGCCGCCAAACATCATCGTCGCCAGCTCCATCACCATGCGCAGCGCAATCGGGCGCACCGCTTTGCACGAATACCCGCCCGGCACCGAATACCCCTCAACCGTCGGCTCCGGCCGCAAGGTGTCAAGATTCACGCCCATGACGCAGAGAATCGTGTTGATCGCTGCAATCCCTTCGCAACCCGCGCGCAGCGCCGTCCGTGCCGGATCAACAATGTGCGTGATGTTGGGCGTCATCTTCGCCCACACCGGCTTCGTCGCCACCTCATTCACCCACCCGCTCACTTCACCCACGATCGCGGGGTCTTCGCCCATCGCGGCGCCCATCTTGCGCTCGGGCAGGCCATGCGGGCAGGAGAAGTTGAGCTCGAACGCGTCCACACCACACGCTTCGCACCGCTGCACGATCTCTTGCCACGGATCCTTGCGATACTCCTCCATGATCGAGGCGATCAGAATCCGATCCGGATACTTCTCCTTGATCTGCTTGAACTCAGCTTCCCACGTCTCGAACGGACGATCCGAAATCAGCTCGATGTTCTGCCAGCCGATCACTTCCCGCCCTTCCAGGGCTCGCATCCGCGCGTACCGCGGCGCGACATTCACCACCTTCGAGGCATCCAGCGAGATGGTCTTGGCGATCACCGCCCCCCAGCCCTCGTCGAAGGCCTTCCCGATGACGTTCGCGTTGGTCCCGGGCGGGCCCGAACCGATCACGAATGGGTTGGGCAACTTCATGCCATTGACGGTCACGCTGAGGTCGGCCATGGGGCCTCCTTTCGCAAAGGCGGACTTGATACTGTAAAGCACCCGGAGAGCCAATGACAGAACTCGCCCAAAACGACCGTCGCTTGCTCGACGCCGCGATCGCCCAAGCCGAGAAGTCCCGTGCCGAGGGTGGCATCCCCATTGGGGCGGCCCTGGCAACCCCCAATGGCGACATCGTCGCGGTCGGGCACAACCTCCGCATGCAAACCGGCGACACCACCGCACATGCCGAGACCGTCTGCATGCGCAACGCCGGCCGCCGCCGCGACTGGCACACCCTGACTATGGCCACCACCCTCAGCCCCTGCGCCATGTGCTCCGGAGCAGCAGTGCTCCACCGCATTCCGCGCCTCATCATTGGTGAGCGCTCAACCTACCAGGGCCGCGAGGACTGGCTGCTGGCCGAGGGCGTCGAACTCATCCTGGCCGATGACCCGCGCTGCCGGGCCATGATGGAGCGGTTCATCAAGGCGTGCCCGGACCTGTGGGACGAAGACATTGGCGTCCCCGAGGGGGCCGATCGCTAGTCAGCCGATCCAGCACCTCCGCGCCAGCACGCCCTTCCCGACACGAAAAAACGCCGTCTGTCCTCTTTTTGCCCCATTTTCGTGGGAATCTTGTCCAGAATTGCCCGCACGCTCGCCAATCCCAGTATGGCGCCGACAGCTTCATGCACCCAGAACGAACCCGAGGCCCAGGCCGTCTGGCTTGGTGGGCTCCACACACGCCTGCAACTTGTCCTGCAAGGGGTGTCGCACAACGCCGTCGCCCGGACCACCGGATACAACTCAGAGACGGTCCGCCGCTATCGCACCAAGACAGAGCCCAGCGCCCGATTCGTCAAGCGGATCTGCGAAGAGTACGGCGTCACGCCAACGTGGCTGCTCACAGGCGAGGGTGAGCAGACCACCCAGGCGCAGTGCGAAGCGATCGCAAACGGCTTGGACTTTGCCGCCGTCCTCACGCTGCTTGGCCAACGCCTCAATGAGCTCCAGGCCAAGCTCGATGGATGCACCACCGCGCAAACGGATCCAGAACCTCAAATGATGCACCGTCTCAACGGCGCCGCTCGCCCGGCGCAGGGAGTCACGCGCTGAACAAGTGAGGCTCTGACGGGCGCGGGCCCTCGGCGTCAAGGTCCGGGCCGACTGGCTCGATCAGCGCAGGGCCATCCTGTTCCACCCGGTTGACCAATCTGGACACCGGAAACGCTCGAAGGTGGGGCGAGCGATTCCCTTGCACCAGCGCGCACGCCGTCTCAGTTCGAGTTGAAGATGCAAGCCAATGCTGAGCCTCCTCTGGCTCGAGCATCACGGGCAATCGCTCATGCACCGTCCGCGCGATTCCCGTCGCCGCTGTGGTCAGGATCGCCACCGTCCCGCTACCCGAAACACTGGGCGACCACAGGCCCGCAAACAGTAGCGGCCTCGCCCGGACATCCCGAAAGTAATAGGGGATCTTGGCACGCTCACCGGGCGCCGTCGCCCACTCATAGAAGCCGCTGGCCGGGACGATGCACCGCCTCGTCGCAAGGGCGTCGGCAAAGGCCGGCTTCACCGCCGCGGTCTCGCTGCGTGCGTTGATCAGTGGGGCGAAGTCAGCTCCCGCCCACGCGGGGACAAACCCCCAATGCAGGGAGTCAACAACACGCGCTCCCGAACCATCCTCGCGGACCACCGAGATCAGCTGCCCTGGCGCCACATTGTGGCGTGGCGCGGGCGTCGCACTCGGGATCACACTGAGAGACAGCAGCGCATGCAGTTCATTCCAGGTGTACAGATGGGTGAAGCGTCCACACACGACACCGCCGAGTGTACTGCCCGCTTGCAAGCCGGCACCTATCATTGGACCTGCGAGGGAGGATCATCCGAGATTCTCAAAACTGAGTCGCTCGACGCTTGCTGGGTTCTCAATCCGTGGACGCGAGAATGGGCAAGACCGCATGGAAAGCCCAAAAAGCAGGGGTGCGGGGGCACGAGAATTGCTGATAAATAGGTCTGGTTTTAAGACGTTTGGAAACCACAGAGAGGTGTGTGTGTCATGAAACGCGTGTTTGGCGTTCTCGGTCTGGCTGTCGCCAGCGCGGCGGCAGTGTCCTTTGCACAATCCCCCGCGGTCCTGCGCGACATCCAATCTGTCTCCCGCGGCATCACATTCGTCGTCCCCGACGGCGTCAACTTCCCATGGGTGCGCGGGACCACCGCAAACTCCACGTATCAGGAATGGGATGTCTTCGCATCGCCCGGCGGGCCCAACGCCCCCGACATCGCAGACTTCGCGGGCGGCACCCTCGCCATGGATGCCGCCACCCCCGATTGCTTTGATGCGAATCCCGCGAGCGGGTCGTTCATCTCAGGCACGGGCAACATCTTCTCCTTCACCGGCGTCGTTCAGCCGCAAGTCGATGTGGGCGGCTTCGGGCTCGGCCCAAGCGCCCAGACAACGGTGCTCCTGCAAATGCGCACCCTGGGCAGCGAAGTCGACCTGCCCTCCATGCTCCTCAATGGGAGCGAAGTCCCCACCGAGGTCGTCGAGCTCGACCGCGTGAGCCTTGGCGCCAACGGCTTCCAGATCGATGCGCTCTACCGCTTCGAACTGGATGGCAACGCATCGACGTACACCATCCGCTTCAGCGCAAATGACATTGCGCTCAGCTTGGACCGCGTGATCGTCGATACATTCACCACGCTGGTCCCATGCGTGGGCGATGCCGACAACTCGGGCGATGTCACGCTGGACGACCTCCAGATCGTGCTCTTCGAGTTTGGCAACAGCGTCGCGCCGTACACCAACGGTGATTTCAACGGCGACGGCCTCGTCAACCTGGATGACCTGCAGTTGATGCTGTTCAACTTTGGAAACCCCTGCTAATCCTCACATCTGAATCGAGGGTGGTCATGTGCAAGGATCGTTCGCAAGCGCATGCATTCACGCTGATTGAACTGTTGGTGGTCGTGGCGGTCATCGCACTGCTGCTCGGCATTCTGGTGCCCGCGCTCGCCGCGACCAAGCAAGCTGCCGAAACCACCAAGGCGACGGTCGCCGCGCGCTCGCTGATGCAGGCGTACTTGATGTATGCCGCTGAACACAAGGACGAAGTACTCCCGGCATATCTCTCTCCTCAAGACGCGACCACGGGTGTGTACGATGAGTTTGGGAATCCGCTCGTACCACCCGTGAGTCAGCGCTGGGTATATCGCCTCGGTCCATACTTTGACTACGGTTGGGCCGGCACAACGCACATCGGCACGCGCGCCGAATTGCTCGATCAGTACGAGCAGATCATCGAAGGCACCAATGGCCTCTTCAACTGGTCGTACAACGTCAGCGTCTTTCCGTCCTTCGGAATCAATCGGCGCTACATGGGCGGCGATGCGCGCAATCCCCAATGGATGGCGCAGCGCTACCATGTGCGCCGGATGAGCGATGCACGGCAGTCGTCGAACATGATCGTGTTCGCCTCAGCCCGCTACGTCGCAGGGCCGAGCAGCTATGAGGGCTATGTGGAAGTCGATCCGCCTCCGCTGGAAGGCGTGTACAACGATCGCTTGCCCACCACGCAAGCGGCGACCGCGTTTGGACATCTGCGCCTGAGCTATCAGGACCGAGCCGTCATCGGCTTCTTGGATGGACACAGCGCGACACTTTCCGAGAAGGATCTGCTCGACAGACGCCGTTGGGCAAATCCCGCCGCGAAACGCAGCGATCCCAACTGGGAGCCTGAGCCCTAAGTCCATCCCCGCCCTGATTGTCGGACCTCGCAAACGCGCTGACATCGGTGGCCAGGGACGAATCACACGGCATACTGGGTGAGTCACCGCAAGGAGGCTCACCTTGAGATGCCGGTTTTCATGCGCATTGGCTTGGTCTGCGTTGCTCGCCGCCTCGGCCCATGGCGTCGTGCTCTATGACGGTTCCCTCGCCACACTGCCAAGCCAGCAAGGGTGGCGCTACTTCACCAATCCAATTATCGGCGCCCACGCCACGCAAACCCAGGCCGCGGGCCTCACCACGCTCAACACCGCCTCAGTCCGCACCGAGCAGGCCGGCTACTTCTCCGAGGTGCCGGGCTTTGGCATGCACCCCGCCATGCCCGTCCTCGATCGCCACGCGGGCTTCATCGTCAACGTTGATCTGCGCATCGTGAGCGAAGGCCACAACGCGCGCGACGACAATGGCGATGGCGTCAACGATCGCGCAGGCTTCTCACTCATCATCGTGACTGAAGACCTCGCCGCCATCGAACTGGGCTTCTGGCAGGATCAAGTCTGGGCCTATGACGACGATGCAACCGATCCCGCCGACCTGTTCACACACGCCGAGGGCGCACCGCTCGACACCACGGCGCAGCTCCGCCGATACAGCCTTTGCATGCGCGGCGACCGCTACGCCCTGTCTGCAGATGGCGCACTCATCTTGACCGGCAATCTCCGCGACTATTCCGCCTTCTCCGGCGCGCTTGATCCTTACGAGATCCCAAGCTTCGCCTTCATAGGCGACGACACAGGCTCCGCCGACTCGGTCAGCGAGATCGGCTTCTACGAGATCATCGATCTCTGCCCAGGCGACGCCAATGGCGATCGCGCGTGTGACCTGAGCGATTTGCAAACAGTGCTCTTTGCATTTGGAAACGCAGCGCCACCATGCGGCCCCGATGTGAACGGCGATGGCATCGTCGACCTCAACGACCTGCAGGACGTCCTCTTCAACTTTGGCATTGATTGCGACGCCGCATGAAAGACGGCGGGGCGGGGCTCGGCATGCGGTCCGTATGCCGAAACCCCCTTGTGCCACTGCAATACGCGATCGAGAGTGAGAGCAAACCGACCCGAGCGATCGCGAATCCGTGCGCACGCCCCGCCGCGAGCGCTGTGACTGGCCCGCGTCGTCTGCGTTGGTTGCATCATGTTCGGGACACGCGCCAAACTCAAGCCAACACGTGCGAATTCGCAACAGTGTGCTATAGAAAGTCTGCGCGGCTCTGGCCTTTTCGCCAGAGCAACAAGGTCACGCGCCAGTTATTGGGAGCACACGCCAACCTTGGTATGCCGACTTCCCCCCTTGAGAGGTGGGGAGTGCCACGAGCGCGCCACGCCATTGCGCGCTGGTAGCCTGTGAGACATGACGCACAAACCGCTCGATCGACGCACATTCCTCGGGACGACCGCCGGCAGCTTCGCCCTGGCCTCCCTTGCAGGGACAGTCGGTGCGCAGCGCCAGGACACGCGTGAGTTCCAGGTCGCAGAGGGCGATGCCCACCGTGGACAAGCGGTCATCTCGTCGGGCAACGGTCTGCGCGCTGTTCAGCGCGCCTTTGCCATGCTCACCGATGGCGCCGACCCCGCGGTCGCGGTCGTCGATGGCGTGGGCATTGTCGAGGCCGACCCCAATGACATGTCCGTCGGCTTGGGTGGCCTGCCCAATGAAGAAGGTGTCGTCGAGCTTGACGCCTCGGTCATGCACGGCCCCACGCACAAGGCGGGGGCGGTGGGGGCACTGCGCAACATCGTGCACCCCGCCCAGGTCGCCCTCAAGGTCCTCCAAACGACAGACCACGCATTCCTCGTCGGCGAAGGCGCCCTCAAATTTGCGCGAGCCCATGGCTTCCCCGAGCAAGACCTGCTCACGCCCGAGGCGCGCAAAGAATGGCTGCGTTGGAAGCGCAACCTGAGCCCAAACGATGATTGGCTCGATGATGACCAAATGGACTGGGACAAGGACGGTACGTCGCCCAGCGCGCTGGCCCGTGCGCTCGATCCGGTCGCGTTTACCTATGGCACGATTCACTGCTCGGCGGTGACAGCAGGTGGCGACCTTGGCGCGTGCACGACGACGAGCGGGCTGAGCTACAAGATTCCTGGGCGCGTGGGCGATTCGCCGATCGTCGGCGCGGGGATGTATTGCGACAACGAGGTCGGGGCGGCGGGTGCGACCGGGCGTGGGGAAGCGGTGATCGAAAGCTGCGGGGCGTTCTTCGTGGTGCAGGAGATGGCCAAGGGCAAGAGCCCGACTGAAGCCGCGATGGAGTTGTGCCGCGTCATGGCGCGCCGCGCAAGCAAGCAGCGCCGCTTGCGCAATGCCGATGGCAACCCCAACTTCGATGTCACGGCCTATGCGCTGCGCAAGGATGGCGCGTTTGGATCAGCGTGCCTGTACGAGAGCAAGGGCTCGTTCACGGTGGCCACCGCCGCTGGGAGCAAGCGGCTCCAGAGCGTCGGGCTTCTCAAACGAAGCTAGCGTCGCAAGGGCGGTATTCTGTTGCCTGCAACGAAAGGGGTGACAGAGCGTGGCCGACCTTCCAGACTTTGAAAAGCTTGGTGTCTTCTACATGGGCCGCGAGGTCGAGCCAGATTCGGGCAAGGCCACCGAGCGCACCGTGCTCTATGACGCCAAAGACCTGACGACCCACGCGGTCTGCGTCGGCATGACCGGCTCGGGCAAGACCGGGCTCTGCATCGGACTGCTCGAAGAAGCTGCGATCGACAACATCCCCGCCATTGCAATCGACCCAAAGGGTGACCTCGCGAATCTGATGCTCACCTTCCCGAAGCTGCGCGCGCAAGACTTTCGTCCCTGGATCGATGAGTCCGCCGCCACGCGCAAGGGCATGACCGCCGCCGACTTCGCCGCCGATCGCGCGAGCTTGTGGAAGAAGGGCCTCGCAGGCTGGGGCCAGGATGGGGACCGCATCGAGCGCTTGCGCGCCGCCGCCGATGTCTCTGTATATACGCCGGGCAGTTCCGCGGGCTTACCGCTCGCCCTCCTGCGCAGCTTCCGTGCGCCCGCCAAAGGCGGTGGGGGTGCAGAAGAACAAGAAACACGACGCACCGAGATCTCCGCGGCCGTCTCAGCACTACTCGCGCTCGTCGGCATCGAAAGCGACGCGCTCACCGGGCGCGAGCATGTGCTGCTGGCGAACATCATCGGCGCCGCCTGGGACACGGGGCACGACCTCGACCTCACGGCCCTGATCGGGCAGGTGCAAAACCCGCCCATGACCAAGATCGGCGCAATGGATGTCGACACCTTCTTCCCGCCCAAGGATCGCGTGGCGTTGGCGATGAAGATCAATGCGTTGCTCGCCTCGCCGCAACTCTCCGCGTGGGCACATGGCGATCCGCTCGACGCCAAGAAGCTGCTCTACACCGATGAAGGAAAGCCCCGCGTCAGCATCATCTCCGTGGCCCACTTGTCCGACAGCGAGCGCATGTTCGTGGTCACGCAGGTGCTCAATGAAGTGCTCGCGTGGATGCGCACCCAGCCGGGCACCGGCAGTCTCCGCGCGATCCTCTACATGGACGAAATCTTCGGGTTCTTCCCACCGATCGCAAACCCGCCCAGCAAGCCGCCCATGCTGACACTGCTCAAGCAGGCACGCGCCTATGGCGTTGGCATCGTGCTCGCGACACAGAACCCGGCTGACCTCGACTACAAGGGCCTGTCCAACACGGGCACGTGGTTCGTCGGGCGATTGCAGACAGAGCGCGACAAGGCGCGGCTGCTCGACGGGCTCGAAGGCGCCGCCGCCGCATCGGGCTCGGCATTTGAACGCAAGAAGATGGATGCGATGATCTCTGGGCTCGATTCGCGCGTATTCCTGCTGCACAACGTGCATGAAGACGCGCCCGTACTCATGACGACACGCTGGGTGATGAGCTATCTCGCGGGGCCCATGACGCTGGATCAGGTGCGCGTGTTGATGGCCGGGCAGCGCGCTGCATGGGATGCGAAGCAAGCACAGGGCGCAAATGTTGCAAGGAAACCCGGCGCGCATGTGAAGAAAGCATCATCAACACCGCCCGCCGTTGCGCCGGGCGTGACGCAGCGATTTGCGTGCTGCGATGATGATGAAGACCTGACCTATCGCCCCGCGCTGTTGGGAACCGCATCGTTGCACTTCGTGCGCGCCTCGGCGGGCTTGGATGAGTGGCGAGACATCACGGTGCTAGGCGAGGTTGATGGCGACGACGCCTGGGAGCGTGGCGATATCGTCATTGACGAGCCGGACACCGACGATGCACCTGCCGACGGCGCTCGGTTTGCCGAGCTGCCGGGCGAGGCGATGAGCGAGAAGACATGGGCCGCCTTCGCGAGAGACCTCAAGGACCACCTCTATCGCACGCAGGAGGCGCACGTCTTTGCCTGCAAAGCCCTGAAGCTCAAGAGCGAACCGGGTGAGACCGAAGGCGACTTCCGCGTGCGCTGCCGTGAAGCGCAGCACGAAGCCCGTGACCAAGCGCTGGAAAAAGTCAAGGCGAAATTCGCCCCGAAACTGCGCACCATGGAAGACCGCATCCTGCGCGCACAACAAAAGGTGGAACGAGAAAAAGCCCAACTCAAGAAATCCGGCTTCGACACCGTCATCTCACTCGGCTCGACCATCCTCAATACGGTCCTCGGCCGCAAAAAACTCTCCGCCGGCAACATCGGGCGCGCATCGACCACCATGAAGGGCGCGGGGCGCACCGCCAAGGAGCGCGGCGACGTCAAGCACGCCGAGGAGTCCCTGGAGGACGTCCAGCAGGACATGGAGCGCCTGGACCAGGAGTTCCACGTGGAACTTGAGAAGGTCCGGGAGGCGATGGGCGAGGATGACATCGACATTACCACTACGGTTGTGCGCCCAAGGAAGAGCGATATCGAAATCAAGGATGTAGCGCTGCTTTGGATGGCGCGGTAGTCAAAGCAGGTCCATGACTCTCGGCAGCACGTCGCCGGCCTTGCCGCGGATGGACCAGGTGACACGGTCGGAGTAGGGGGTCGCTTCGGGATTGACTTCAGCGGTGCGCGCGCCGACGCGCATGGCGAGGTCGATGTAGCCCGCGGCGGGGTAGACCACGGACGACGTGCCGACGGAGAGGAAGAGATCGCAGGTTTCCATGGCATCGGCGGCGGCTTCGATCGCGCGCTCGGGGAGCATCTCACCAAACCAGACAACACTTGGGCGCAGCATCGAGTTGTCGCCCGCATGGAATGGCGAGCGCGGCGGGAAGGTCTCAAACGCGACGGGTTCGGGCTCGCACTCCATGCCGGTGGCGATGCAGCGCCATCGCATGATGGAGCCGTGCAGTTCGATCACGTTGGCGACGCCGGCGCGTTGGTGCAGGCCATCAACGTTCTGTGTGAGGATGGTGAACGCGCCGCCGCGGGATGTGATCCTGCGTTCGAGCGCGGCGAGGGCGAGGTGTCCGGGGTGGGGTTCTGCGGCGAGGCAGCCCAGTCGACGCCAGTCGTACCACTTGGTGACCATCGCGGGGTCAGCGTCGAAGGCCTCGGGGGTCGCGAGCTTCATCGGATCGAAGTCCTTCCACAAGCCGGACATGGCGTCGCGGAAGGTCGGAATTTTGCTCTCGGCGGACACGCCGGCGCCTGTCAGGACGACGACGCCACGGGCTTCGCGCAGGGCGGCGGCCAGGTGTGCCTCGGCGGTTGATGACATGGTGCACGAGGGTAGCGTCGCGCCGGAAGAATGGCTTGGGTGGCTCGGTTTCGCCTGTATCCTGTTGAGGTGACGCCCGGCGATATCAATGAATCAACGACGGCGAGTATGCACCGGCAGGCCGGGCCACTTCATTTGCGCGCGATCGCGGGCCCGCCGGTTACGCCGGTCGAAATTGTGCCTGGCGAGCCGGTGACGATTGGCCGCTCGACGCAGTGCAAGGTGCAGTTGTCTGACGCAGCGGTGTCGCGCAAACATGTGACGATCGAGCATTCGCGCGACCGCTGGGTGGTGACGGATGAGGGCTCACGTCACGGCACGCTTGTGAATGGCATCGCGATCAAGTCGGGCGAGGCGACGCCCATTGAGCATGGCGATGCGCTGACGGTGGGCCCTTGGATTTTCCGCGTCATTACGAGCGGGCGCGTGGAGTCCACGTTGGCAACGATGGACGACCGTGCGCGGCGCAATAGCTCGGTGCATGTCGTGGCGCCGGGGCGGTTGGGGTCGCTTGCACAGCGTCGCTTGATGTTGCTCATGGAGAGTACGACGGCGATTCAAAACGTGGGGAGTGAGGAGGAGCTTGCGGCGCGGGTGATGCCGGTGTTGCGCGAGGGGACTGGGTTCCGACGAGCCGCCTTGGTGCGCATGCTTGATAGCGAGGGACAGCTCGAGATCATCGGCGCGGAGCAGGATCCCGGGTCAAGTGCGTTGCAAGTCAGCCGCTCATTGCTCGAGGCGGCGCGGCGTGGCGAGGTTGTGGAGCTTGAGAGTCAGCCTGATCTGCAGCATGCGGTGAGCATCATGGATGCAGGCGTGACGAGCGCGATGTGTGCGCCGGTTGAGGTTGGCTCGACTGTCGTGGCGTGTTTGTACTTGGATGCGGCGGCGGCGCGGCCTGTCGAACCGGATGCGGCGGCGTTTGTGGCGGCGGTGGCGAAGCTGTGCGGCCTGGCGATGGCGAATCTGTCACGCCGATCGCTCGAACGTCGGCAGGCGGAGATGATGCGCGAGTTGCACGCGGCCCAGCAGGTGCAGCGGCGGATGATGCCCGCGGATGAGGGTGTGTTTGGCGGGTATCGCTTTGCGATGCGCGCGCAACCCGGGCGCATCGTTGCGGGCGATGTGTTTGGCATTCTGCCGCTCGAGGATGGGTCGGCGGCGGTTTTCATTGGGGATGTGACATCGAAGGGGCTTGGGCCCGCGATGATCATGGCGGCGATTCAGTCCTATGTGGCGGCGGCGCTCAAGCCGGGGATCGACGCCCGCACGGTCGTTTCGTCTCTCAACCGTCATCTTGCCGCACAGACGGCGGACACCGAGTTCGCTTCGTTGTGGTTTGCGCTGCTGGACCCGGCGGGGAATATCGACGCGGTGGATGCGGGTCATGGGTATGCCCTGTTGCATCGCAAAGGGGGCGTGCTTGAGCAGATGGCGTGGCGCGGGGGACTCCTGGTGGGCGTCGACGCGACCTCGGAGTACGAAACGCATCGGGCCAGCCTGGAGCCCGGGGACCGCCTGATTCTGATGTCCGACGGGCTCGTCGAGCAGCGGGGCGAGGATGAGTCGATGTTTGGCGTGGACCGCGCCAAGGCGATTCTGCGCGACACCAGGGAGCCTGTTGAGGATGTTTCGGCCCTGCATGCCGCCCTGAAGGCGTTTGCTGGGGGTGATGCATTCGAAGACGACGTGACGCTGGCCTCGATTGAGCGGGTTGGCTGAGGCGTTTTCGCTTGATGAGAATTGGCACAAGGGCGAAACCGGGTGGTCGGTTTTTCCATAGAAGAGTGTTGACGGGCTACGACGGGTGTAGTAGGTTACTACAGTTGTAGTAGTCTCGGCGGGTTGTTGCCGGTCGGAGGATGAGTTTGGTGGCCAAGCGAGCGAAACAGCCAGGGGGCGCCGAGCTCGAGGTGCTGCAGGCGCTGTGGGAGCTTGGGCCTTCGACGGTGCGAGATGTGCTGAGCCACTTGCATGAGCGCGGGCGCACGATCGCCTACACGACGGTGCTGACGTTCCTGACGCGCCTGGAGCAGAAGGGGCAGGTGCTCGCGGACAAGCGTGGGCAGGCATATGTCTATCGGGCGAAGGTTTCGCGGAAGCGTGTCGCCAAGGAGCGCATCAACTCAATCGTGGACCAGTTGTATGACGGCGCTCCTGGGGCGTTGGTGCTGCAGCTCATGGAGTCGCAGCGTTTCTCGCCCGAGGAAATTGAGCAGTTTCGCATGCTGATAGACCGCCTTGCGCAGCAGGAGCCAGGGGGGGCGGCATGATGACGGTGCTCGCGGCGCAATATGGATCGCTTTGGATTGCCTCGCTTGCTTTGGCTCCGGTTGCGCTGTTGGCGGGGGCCTTGTGTTGTCTGGGCCTGCGGCGGCCCGCGACGCGGCATGCGGTATATCTCGCGGTGTTGGTGTGTTTCACGGCACCATTGCTTGCGTCGGTCGGTGTGCGTGCGAATCTTCCCAAGCAGGCGAAGGTGGAACCCGGAGCGGCAAAGCCCGTTGCGGCGCCTGCGACGGTTGCGGATCGACTGATCCAGGACTTGCGCGGCGTGGGCGAGCCTTCGAGGCTCATTGGCGAGCAAGCGCCATTTGTTGTGGCGGCGGATGATGCGCCGGCGTGCGGCGCATACGAGGATCTGCCGCTGGTTCCGGATGCAATCGTCGATGGCGCGGATGACATTCCGGCTTTGGCGCAATGGGACATGCAGGCGGGCACAACGGAAGCGCCGCGACTACGTGTGCAATCTGAAGCGCCTCAAGCAGCGGGCGAAGTACCGGCGCCATCGTGGATTGTTGGGGCTGTTGCTGGGCTGCGAGCCAATGTCGCGGCGTGGAAGGTATTCCTAATTGACGTGCGTGATGCGATACTGGCAGTGCCTCCGATGCCGCCGGTTGTGTGGCTTGGCGGCATGTTGGTCATGGGCGTAATGATTTGCATCCGTTTGATGCGTCAACAGTGGTTCTTGCGCAACGCGACACCTGCTGATGCGGCGACGCGGTGGATGGCGCGCGAAGCGGCGGCGCTTGTGGGACTCGCGAAGGCGCCGCCTGTGCAGTTCACGAGGCGACGGAGCTCGCCCTTGGTAACGTGCGGCGCGCGGCCTTGCGTGGTGCTGCCAAGTGAGCTTTGGAATGATCTTGATGAGGCATCCCGCCGTGCGGTCTTGGTGCATGAACTTGCGCACCTGCGTCGTCGAGACCATTGGGTGCGTCGGCTTGAACTGCTGATCGGGGCGGCGTACTGGTGGCATCCTGTGGTGTGGTGGGTGCGCAAGCGATTGAACGAGGAAGCAGATCTGGCGTGCGACGTTTGGGTGACGACGCTGCTGCCGAGTTGTCGGCGGGCGTATGCCGAGGCGTTGGTGCGCACAACGACATTTGTGGGCGGCCATGGCCGCCCCGGGGGGCGAGCGCCGGTCGGTGCGCTCGGGATGGCGACAGGTCCGGCCAGACGATTCGGAAGGAGAATCACAATGGTGATGACGGAACGATCACGACGTAGGCCCTCAGTGTTTGGTGGGGCATTGTGCGCGCTTGTTGCGACGGTTGGCATGGTTGTCATGCCGGCGGTTGCGTGCCCGGACAAAGCGAAGGAAGTGCCGAAGGTGAAGGAAGTGCGTGTCAAGGCGCCGAAAGCACCGAAGGCTCCCAAGGCGCCGACGCCGACGACTGATGAGAGCACGTTTGATCGCTACATGCTCGACAAGGATCGCGCGGAAGGCGCCGAAGCGATGCATGCGTTCGAGGCGAAGATGCGAGCGATGGAGAAGGAGCTCGAGGCTGCTGCGCGGCAGATGGAGGCGCGGGCGCGTGAGCTCTCCTTCAGTGCGCCAACGGCTCCGACTCCGCCCAAGCCCGGTTTTTCGGTGGCGGCGCCGAGCACCGATTGGGGGGCGGCGGTGGGCAGCACTGCGCCCTCGAAGGAGCAGATGACGCTCACGTATCACCTGCCCAAGGGCAAGCTTGGTGCGATGACCGGGCTGATGTCTCGGAGCGATGTGCCGATCCTGATTACGCCGGATGATGACGTGATCACGGTGCATGCGACGATTCCGCAGCATCGTGTGTTTTACTCGTTCTGTGTGATGATCAATCCGGATGGGGTTGAAGTGACGAACGAAGAGGGCAATCCGGTCAAGTTCAAGCATCACACGCCTGAGCATGACGCGGCGTTGAAGGGCAAGGTTGCGGCGACGGCGAAGGTTGCCCCGAGGGCAGCGGTTGCACGGGTGGCGCCGCGTGCAGAGGTGAAGGCAAAGCTCGAGGCCCAGGCCAAGGTTCGTGCGGAGTTGGCGAAGCGCCAAGCACAGGCCCGCGCGGAGGCGAATGGGCAGCGTCGTGCGGCGGAAGCGCAACGTCGGACTGCTGAACAACTGCGTCAAAGGGCAGAGCGGGCACGCCGCCAGAGCGATCACGATGAGAGCGCTGCGGATGCGATTGATGATCGGATCGAAGAGCTGCACGAGCATCTGCAAGAGCTGCACGAAGCACTCGAGGAGCTGCACGAGCACATGGAGCACGACGCGGATCACGACGATGAGGATGATGATGCGCGGGCTTCGGTTGATCGCAAGAGCACCGCGATTCATGAGCGCATTGAGCGCGTGACTGCGCAGCTTGCCGAGCTGGAGCACGAGGCGGCGGCGCGTGGCGCTGATGCTGAGCTTGCTTCGGCGGAAGCGGAGCAGCTGGACGAGGCGGCGGAGGCTGCGGAAGAAGTTGCCGAGCAGATTGCCGAAGCGATCGAAGAGGCCATGGAAAGCTGGGAAGAAGCGATGGCGGACTTCGACGAGCAAATGGCCGAGTTCCAGGCGGAAATGCAGGAGATGGATGACGAGGCGGCGGAAGCGGAGGAAGAAGAAGCCCCCGCGGCGACAGGCGACGCGTGCTGATCCGTCTCAGTTGATGGTGCAAACCCTCCCGCGCGGCGGCGGGTACGGTGGTCGTGCCCGCCGTCGCGCGCCCCATGACACGCTTTGTTTATGATGCAGTGGAGCCGCCCCTGTTGCTGGTGGGCAGACGGGGGGCGTGCTCTTGCAGGTGGATGCCGCTCTGCGCGGCGCTTCGACGACACGGAGGTGGGTCCCATGATGTTTTTGGGCCGAGGGATGCGGCGTGCCCTGACGCAGCGGCTGACGATCGGTGCGCTCATGGCGGTGGTGGTGGGGGCGGCGGCGCCTCTGACGCACGCGACGGACGATGAGGCGCAGCGGGCGCTCGTGACAGCGCATGGCCTGCTGGAGCGCGGGTTGCACGAACTGGCGGCGGCGGAGTACGAGTCGTACCTGCAGCTTGCGCCTGACGGTGGCGATGCTGCGACTGCGCGGTATGGCCTCGCGGTGTGCCGGTTTCGTTTGGAGCAGTGGCAAGCTGCGGTGGACGCACTGGATGGCGTGCCGCGCGACGCCTCGTTCCAGTTTGCAGGGGATGCGCTGCTGATTGGAGGGCACGCGTTGTTGCGGCTTGGTGACGCGGCGGGGGCTGCGGAACGATTTGGCGTTTTGGTCGGATCGTTTGCGGAGCACCCAAGCGCCGGTGAGGCGGCGGCGGTGCGTGTCGAGGCCCTGCAGCGAGCCGGCGAGGTTGCGGGCGCATCGGCGGCGTATGACGAGCTTGCCACGCGCTGGCCTGACGAGGCGCTCTTGCCGCGCGCGGCGTTCTTTGCCGGACAAGCGGACATGGCGCAGGGCCAGCTTGACCGGGCTGCCGGCCGGTTTGCGACGTGCGCCAATCGAGCGGAAGCGGGACTCGCCGCACGGGCCACGTTGATGCAGGCGCGGTGCTTGGAGCGGACTGGGCGGGCCGATGCAGCGTTGGACGCATTCGCAACGGCGCGTGGTGCGCTTGGTGACGACGCGCTGCTGCAGCGCGAGGCGATGCTTGGACAGGCACGGTTGCTCTATTCGAAGGGGCAGCTCGAACAAGCAGCGGAGGCGCTGGACGCATCGCTTCGGGATTCACCAACGGACGAGCTTGCAGCGCACGCGGGACTGCTGCGCGCGCGGGTGTATGTTGATGAAGATCAGCCTGCAGCGGCGTCGAAGCTCTTGGCGCCATTGATGAAAGCCGGGCCGGTTGCCTTGCGCGACGACGCGACATTCTGGGCGGCCAAGTGTGCGTTGCGCGCTGACAAGCCTGGCGTTGCAGCGGAACTCCTTGAGCATGCTGTTGGGCAGTTTGGGCAGTCTGAGTTGCTCGCTGAGATGCGATATGACCTGGGCGTTGCGCTTACACGTGCGGGGCAAGACGAGGCGGCGGAGCAGGCCTTTGCGCTGTTCGCTGAGCGTCATTCAGCGCATGCATTGGCGGGCGAGGCTTGGGCGACGTTGGCGTCGCTTCAGCACAATCGCGGAGCGTATGAGGAGAGCTTCCGTAGCGCGGAGTCGGCGCTTGGTATGGCGGCTCCGGCGCAGTCCGAGGCGCTGCGGATGCTGCGTGCGGAAGATCTCCTGATGCTGCAACGTTTCGAAGACGCAGCGCAGGCTTTTGCTGATGTGCGCAAGTCAGCGTCAAGCAGTGCTCTTCAGATGCAATCGGCGTTCCGGGGCGCACAAGCCCTGGCGCGGGCAGGGCAGTTCGCTCAGGCCAGGCCGCTCTTCGAGTCGGTGTTGGATGGGGCCAATACGCCGCGGGTGTTTGCTCCAGCCGCGTTCGAGCTTGGGGATGGTCTGTTTGCGTCGGACGACTATGCAGAGGCGGAACACGCGTTCTCGTTGTTCATTGACCTTGCGCCGGACGACGCATCGATCGATGATGCGCTCATCAAGCTGGGTCTGGCGCAAGCACGTCAGAAGCACGCGGACGAGGCATTGAAGACGTTTGAGCGATTGCTGAAGGAGTATCCCCAAAGTACACATGCAACGCATGCGCGATTCGAGCAAGGCCAGGCACTTGTGGCGCTCGATCGACCTGCGGATGCCACGCGCGCCTTTGAGGCGGTTGTGAGCGAAGCGCCGGATAGCCGATTTGCTCCATTTGCGATGCGCGACCTGGGCGCGTTGGCGCAGCAGCGGGGCGACTATGAGGCGGCTCGGCGTTGGTTCGAGCGTGCGGCGGGCACTGGTGTTGAGGCGATTGCCGGCGAGTCTCGGTACGAGGAGGCGCGGTCCTTGCTTGCGGCGGGGCGCTATGCAGAAGCGGCGCCGGCGCTGGAGGCGTTGCTCGAGCAGGGCGACGCGGCGCAGCGCGCTGCGTGTGCAGCGCAGCTTGGCTTGGCGTTGTCGCGCGTGGGGCAGAGTGCAGAAGCATTGCCTTATCTCGAACGGGCGCTTGAGCGGGATCAGGCGCTTGCGCAGGACCTTCGCGAATCGGCGATGTATGAGCTTGCATGGTGTCTGCGAGCGCTCGAGCGTCCGGAGTCGATTGATGCGTATCGCACGTTGTTGAGTGCCGGTCCATCGCCCATGGTCCGCGGGCATGCGCTGCTGGATTGCGCGGCGTTGCTTATGGATCGGGGTGAGTTGGCGGATGCTAGTGAGCTGCTTGGCGAGGCGAACGCGATTGCGGACTCTGGTGATGCGGTGCTTGGGGCGGATGTGGTCGAGCAGATTGTGTATCGACGCGGCGCGTGCGGCTACAAACTGGGATCGTTCGAAGAAGCGGCGTCGACCCTTGCCGGGTTCCGCGCGCGTTTTCCGAAATCGACCGTGCGATCTTCGGCTGAACTCATTCGTGGCGAGTCGCTCATGCGATTGAATCGGCATAGTGACGCGGCGGTGATGTTTGCTGGGGCGGTGGACGATGAGACGTGCCGTCCGCAGGACAAGCAGGCTGCGCTGCTGCGGTTGGGTGAGACATGTGCGACGCTGCAGCGATGGAACGACAGCCGAGATGCGTTCGAACGGTATCTGGCGCAGTTTGGAGATGAGCCGCTGTGGTTCCAAGCTGCGTTCGGGAAGGCCTGGGCGCTGGAGCACAGTGGAATGCTGGATGAGGCGATTGAGAGCTACCGAACTGTGGCGGAGAAACACGAGGGCGAGACGGCGGCTCGAGCACAGTTCCAGATTGGAGAGTGTTTGTTTGCGAAGGGCGACCTTGCTGAGGCGGCGCGCGAGCTGATGCGTGTGGACATTCTATATGCCTATCCGCAATGGAGCGCGGCGGCGCTGCACGAGGCGGGCAAGTGCTTTGAGCAGATGCGTCAAATTGCAGATGCGCGGGCGCAGTATGAGGCGGTCGTGCGGCGTTTTGCGGAGTCTTCGTGGGCGCAGAGCGCACGAGAGCGATTGAACACGCTTGAACAGGCGAACCCGCCTGGGCGAAATCGCGTGGGTGGAGATCAATGATGCAGACACTGTTCGAGACCATCCCGCAGATCTGGCTGGCGGCGGCGCCCGCGCAAGGCGCAGGTGCATCGCCGGCGACGCAGGTCAATAGCGTGTGGGACTTCATCATCAAGGGCGGTGTGATGATGATCCCGATCGGTTTGTGTTCGCTTGTGATGATTGCGGTGCTCGCGGAGCGCCTGTTGGTACTGCGCCGATCGGCGATTGTTCCGCCGGACTTCATGCAGGGACTGGACCGGGTGCTGGCAGGCAAGAAGGGAGATCTGGCGGAGCGGCGCAAGGCGGCGCTCAAGTATTGCAAGGATCATGCGAGCCCAATTGCGAGTGTGTGCGCGGCGGGGCTGCGACGACTTGGCGCGCCGGCAGATGTCGTCGAGAAGCATGTGGTGGCGGAAGGCGAGCATCAGGTCTTTCGGATGCGCAAGCACATGCGGGCGCTCGCGGTGGTCGCGGCGATTGCGCCATTACTTGGGTTACTCGGCACGATCTTCGGCATGATTCGCGCCTTTCAGACGGTCGCGATATCAGGTGAGGCGCTTGGCAAGACGGAGTTGCTTGCAGGCGGGATCTATGAGGCCATGATTACTACTGCAGCGGGTCTGATCGTTGCGTTGCCCGCGATCATTGGGCATCACTGGGTTAGTGCGCGTGTCGAACACCTCGCTGCGACAATGGATCGGATTGCATTTGATCTGTTGGAGATTGCCAGCCATGAGGCGCCCATGGGTGTGCCGGCTCATCGTGCCAGCTTGAACGGACATGCGCTCCAAGATGAAGCGGAAGCTGATGACACCGGAGCGCGCGCGAGTGGGTTGGCGGTTGGGTCGGAGGCCTAGATGCTCATCAAGCCTCACACGAGTCGAGCGGACGTGGGCGTCGATCTGACGCCAATCATCGACATTGTTTTTCTGCTCTTGATCTTCTTTCTTGTTGCGACGACATTTCAGCAGACGGAGCGTGAGATTGATATTGCGCTGCCAGATGCACAATCGGGCGCTCCGATCGCGGTGGCCCTTCGAGAGTTGGTGATTAATGTCGATCGCAATGGAGCGTTCGTTGTGAGTGGGCGCACGGTCGCACCGGACGACTTGCGCACGATTGTGCAACAAGCGGTGGGTCAGAATGCGGAACAGAAGGTGACGCTTCGGGCGGATCGCGATGCGGCCTGGGGTGCTGTGGCGCAGGCGCTGGACATTTGCGAAGCGGCAGGTGTTGAGCAGCCCTTCGTCGACTTCGTTCCCATGCAATAGGGGTTGATGGATGCGCCGCGTTCTGTTTGCCATGCTGGGCATCGTGCTCTTGGGCGGCGCGCTTATTGCGGGCGGCGCGCTGGTCTATGCCCAGCGCGGCGGGCTTGGCAAGATCTATACCGACGGGCAGTCGATTCGGGCGGAGGCGGACGCGGCGCCGCTGCGCTCCATTTTGTGGCGCGACCCGACTCCATTTGGATTGCCCGTTGACTTGCGGGGCGCCAGTGAACTGCAGATCTCCGCTTCGGGGGACCTGGTGGTCTTTGTGCGCACGGATCCGCATGAGCG
>JAGQOH010000047.1 GCA_020427635.1 Phycisphaerales bacterium | reverse complement strand
AAAGCCGAAAAACCCCATCCGAACTTCATTCCGCCCTGCTCGACCACCCATCGCCGACCTCCTCACATCACCCATCAACCCGCCGACACCACTGCAGCGCTCCCGAACGACATCCGTATATCACTCAGGGAACCAACACCGATCGCCGACGATTCATACTGTATGGCCTCATCATCGGCCCGACACCCCGCCCTCGCCAGACCTCCAAGGCGGTTCCACACCGCTCGTCGCTCAGGAGCTTCCATGCCGCGTCGCACGCAACAAACGCACCCCCGCCGCCACGTCCTCGCGCTCTTTGCAGCGCTCTTCCTCACCACCCCCGCGCTCGCGCAAGACTCCAACGACACACCCACCGTCGATACCGTCACCATGAAGGACGGCCGCACCGTCGCCGGCCCCATCCTCAAGGAAACGCCCCAGATGATCTGGATCGACCTGGGCTTCGACGTCCTCGCCGTCCCGCGCACCGAAATCCTCGACATCGTCCGCGCGCAATCTGTCCAAGCCAAAGTCACCACCAACGAGCTCTATCGCACCGTCGACGCCTCGCGCCTCCCCGTCTCCACACCCGCCGAACTCGCGAAACGCTTTGGCGAAGCCGTCATCAAAGTCTCCACACCCTCGGGCCTTGGCTCGGGCTACATCATCCATCCCGATGGCTACGCAATCACGAACGCACACGTCATCCAAGGCGAAACGCGCATCCAAGCCACCGTCTTCGAACAAGGCTCGCGCGAGTTCACACGCGTCACCATCGACGATGTCAAGATCATCGCCGTCAACGCACACATCGACCTCGCGCTCATCAAGCTCCCACAACAAGACGCCCGCCCCTTCCACTACGTCTACATCCAAGACAAGGAAGATCTCGAAGTAGGCCAGGAAGTCTTCGCCATTGGCAACCCCTTGGGCCTCGAACGCACCCTCTCCTCGGGCGTCATCGCCACCACCCAGCGCAACTTCGAAGGCCTCACCTTTGTCCAGACCACCGCCGAGATCAACCCCGGCAACTCGGGCGGCCCACTCTTCAACCTCAAAGGCGAAGTCATTGGCACCATCAACATGGGCGCACTCTCCGCCGATGGCATTGGCTTCGCCATCCCCGCCCGATACGTCCGCGACTTCATCCGAAACAACGAAGCCTTCGCCTACGATCGCGAAAACCCAAACTCCGGCTACAACTACCTAAACCCCCCGCCCCGACGCGACTTCTCCTCACCCAGCATCCTTGACGATTCCACGGCGCAGTAGGCACCAAACCAGACACTGGAACCGCGCGTTCCTGCATCCGAACCACTTCAGTGAAGACTCACCGCAGCATCGCCCGACGCGCGCTGCACAAAGAAAGGACGACCGACCATGCGTGCCCCTCGCACGATTCACTCCAACCTCTTGCTCACCCTCTCCTGCGCAGGCGCCGCCCTGACGCTCATCCCCTCCGCAATCGCCGGCGCAACCATCGCTGAAATCGCGCCCCCGTCGACCATCTTCATCGCCGGAACGAACAACTTCACCGCCCTCCACGACGCCTTCAAGCGCGCAGGCGTCATGGACATCTGGGACGACCCCTCCATCCAGTCATGGATCATGTCCGGCGCAAAAGACAGCCTCGAAAAACTCGAAGGCGACCTCGACGACCTGGGCTTCAAACTCGAAGATCTCGCCCCGCCGCAGGGCCCCGCCGGCCTCGCCGTCTTCATCGATCCCACCGCCGTCGACGAGACCGATCGTTTCCAGATGATCGCCATCGCAGACTTCGGCGCAGAAGCCGACAACATGTCCAAGTTCTTGACTGCCACGCTCGATGAAGCCGAGCGCAAGGGCGAAGTCAACCTCTCCGACGAAACCTACCGCAACGTCACGATCTACACCGCTGAGCGCATCGAAGCCGACGAACCCGCCGTCGAAGATGAAGACGACATGGAATGGGATTGGGAAGGCCAAGACGAAGCGCCCAATGGCCCCTTCGCCATGGACAAGGTCATGTACGCCTGGTCCGGCTCCTCGCTCGTTTACGGCACAAACCTCGACGCCATCCAAGACTCCATCGATCACCTCGCCGGCCAAGCCATCAAGAGCATCGCCGACGACCAAACCTACCTCGACGCACTCGCCATGGTCGGCAAGCAAGAAGCATTCGCCGTCGCACGCACCGAACCAATCTTCACCATGATGGAACGCGAAGAAGCCGCAATGGGTGGCGGCCCAATGACCGCCATCATGAAAGCCACGGGCCTCCGCGACATCCACGCCCTCTCCATGGGCATGACATTCGACACACCCGGCGCTGTCTCACAATGGACACTCGCCGGCCTCGTCCCACACCGCGCAGGAATATTCGAACTCTTCGAAAACCCCGCGCAAGCCTTCACACCGCCCAGCTTCGCCGGTGGCGATGCCATGAGCCTCGCCGCGTTCCAGTTCGACTTCGCTGGCGTCGTTCCACTCGCCCGCAAAATCATCGCCGAGCTGCCCCCGCAAATGCAGGAAGGCGCAAACCAAATGCTCCCGCAGGTCGAGATGATGGCCGGCCCCATCCTCGCCAACCTCGGACCACGCGTCTACTCCATGCAATCCATCTCGCGCCCATTCTCCGCAACGAGCCAACAAATGCTCTTCGCCATCCAGGCCAAAGATGAAGCACAACTCCGCCAGACCATCGCCGGCTTCGCACCGATGATGCAATTCCAATCGCGCGACTTCATGGGCGGACAAATCTGGGCCCCCGCCTCCACCATGCCGGGCGTCCCCGAGATCTCACTCGGCATCGCCGCAGGCCACTTTTTCGTGGGACCGACCAACGCGCTCGAAAGCGCCATTCGCACCGCAGCCGACGCAAACGCGCCGCGCCTCGCCAACGAAGCCCGCGTCAAGAAGGCCCTCGCCAGCCTCCCCGCGCAAGGCCTGGGCTACACCTGGTCCGACCTCAAGCAAGGCATGGAGTACATGAAGTGGAGCTTCGAAAACCAGGAGAAGATCCTGCGCGAACAAATGGCCGCCAACTGGGGCGATGACCCCGAGTTCGCCCCCTTCATCGAAGAAGAAATCCAGAACCAGATGGCCAACATGCCCGACTTCATGAAGCACATCCCCAACCTCGACCCCGTCTACAAAGTCCTGGGCGACATGGTCAGCGAATACCACTTCACCGACCAGGGCGTTGTCATGAAGGGCTCACTCCTCAAGGCCGGGAAGTAGCACGCCCATTCGGGCGGCCCGACTTGCTTGCCAAGTCGGATTTGCTCGTCCTGGGTGCCCCAGTTTGCTCGTCAAACCGGGAGCGGATTGATGTGATTCACACCAAGCCCAGCCAACTCCGGCCGGGCTTTTTCTTTGCTTCCCTCGCCCCGCGCGCGGGGAGAGGGTGGCTCGATCGCTTGCGATCGAGACGGGTGAGGGGCTTCTTGGTTCGGGTGTCGTGGCCTGAGTTCCGCGAAGGCCACGTCCTGACCAGCCCCAAGCGCAAGCGCGGCATACAAAACCAAAGCCCAAGCATTTGGGATGCCTGGGCTTTCTTCTCCTTAAGTTCTCTCTGTGCCCTCTGCGCCTCTGCGGTGAATCTTTTTCTTCACCCCTGTGCAGGAGCCACATCCAACTCCACACGCCCCGTCTTCGGCGCACTGCTCTCCCGCCAC
This sequence comes from Phycisphaerales bacterium, assembly GCA_020427635.1. Lineage (GTDB taxonomy): Bacteria > Planctomycetota > Phycisphaerae > Phycisphaerales > UBA1924 > JAGQOH01. The sequence goes on along the minus strand of JAGQOH010000047.1, from coordinate 21,376 downwards.
GCCACCTCCACCCGCAACCCCACAAGCTTCATCAACGCCGCCAGATGCCGCTCAATACTCCGCCGCGCCTCCAGCTCATACCGCTCCGCGTTGTGCTCGAACAACCGCGCCGCCTCTTGCTGCGCACTCTCGATCAACTGCTTCTGCGTGTTCGCATTCATCTGGATCACATCCAGCAATCCCAACACGCGCCCCGCCTGAATGTCATATGGCGTCACATTCGTCAGCCGCAGCGCCCCCTCCACCGCTGGCAACGTCATCCGAAACCGATCGACACCCAATTCCTCCACATCGCTATCCCGCAGCACGCCCAAATCCACCGCGTACTGCTTCTCGAAGTGGAAAATCATCGCCACCTTCGCCTGCGACAACAAAATGGGCGGCAACCAACTCCACCCCCGCGTGCTTGTCGCAATCTCCTTCGCATGCACCTCGAGCCCAACAAGCTTCCCCACCGAGCGCACACGCTCCACAACCGACACATGCTGCACCGTCTCCGCGATGCTCTGCCCGCCCTTCCGGCGCACAAGCCACACCAACACCAAAACGCCAACCGCGCCCACGCCAAGTCCGATGCCCAAAATGGTCAGATCGCTCATAAGAGCATTATTCGCCGACAGATGACGTCACTTCCGCCACCGCCGCTTTTTGCCCCAAATCGCACTTATCGGACCCGCCAGCCTCACCCGCCTTCACCAAACCCGCAGCGATCCCGATCTCAAACGCCCGAATCACCTTGTGCACCCCAACGCAAAACAGCCCCGCCAACAACAGCCCACCGATCACCACCACGCCCGCGCCAAGAATCGCATGCCCCGACAACCACGCCAGGATCGGCCCGCGCAACCGTGGAAGACCAAACGCCGCAAGCCCCGCCATCGCAGGTGCCAACAGGACAAGCCCACGCACCAAGCTCCCCAGCGCGCGCCCCGGCGCTCGCAGCAGTACCGCCGCCGCCGAACACGCCCCAAGCACGACCGACAACGCCAACTGCGCGCCAACCAAAGGCAGGATCCGAATCCCCCCCGGTGCCGCCCAGTTCACCGTCCGCCCCATCGCCTTCGTCACAAGCCCAGGCTCATTCAACACCGCCGCCACAAACCCACACCCCGCCGCAATCAACAGCGCCAGCGCAGGCCCTGATCCAAACCGCCGAGCCAAGCCGCCCAGCGCCCCATACGCCGCACCAATAAGCGCTACCGCTTCCCACAAAATCAAGAACCACACACCCTGCGTCGTGTCGCCACGCGACAACGCGATCAGCCCAACGCCAATCCCCCCCAGCGCCACGAGCCCCGCAAGCGCCGATGCAAACCCGCCGACCCGCATCACGCCGACAGGCGCCCCGACCATCTGCGCAGCAGCACCCTCGGGCGATGCATCGCCCACCGAAACGCCCACCGTCACCTTGGTTGCCACAGCATTGCCCATCTCGCGTCACTCAGGGTAGCCGCCAAAGGTGCTCGACGCGCGCCAACACGGCCCCACCAAAACCGCGCTAGGCCGCCGTCCGCCCCGCGTCGCCACCGCCGCCCTGCGCCTTGGTCACACGCCCCCGCCCGCTCCGCTTCGCAAGATAGAGCGCCTCATCCGCAAGGTGCCGCAACTCATCCATCGTCTTCGCCCCATGCTCCACCCGCGACGCCACACCCGCCGAAATCCCAGGCCAGGGCAAGTCCCGCCCCGCCGGATGAGCTGCATACATCCGCTGCAGCCGCTCCGCCGCATGCGCCGCCGCCGTCGAGCCCGCCTCGGGCATCAACACCACGAACTCATCGCCCCCAAGCCGCCCAGCAATATCCCCATCCCGAATGTGCGCCCGAATCAACTCCCCCAACACCTGCAGCGCCTTGTCGCCCGCCGCATGCCCCGCCGTGTCATTCAACTGCTTGAACTTGTCCAGATCGAGCGCAATCACGCTGAGCTCCGCTTTCCCCACCACCGATGCGCCAAACATCTCCGCCGACCGCACCGTAAACCCGCGCCGATTGAGCAGCCCCGTCAACTCATCCGTCACGCTCAGTCGGCTCAGCTGCGCCGTTTGCTTCCGCGCCGTATCACGCACACGCGCATCCATCTCACGCTTCAATCGCGACGCCGCCAACCGATGCTGATGCGCCCGCGTCAACGCCCCATGCACCGCCTTCGCCAACGGCGCAAGCTCATGCTTCTCATCAATCGCGAGCAGCCCGTCCAGCTGCGCATCCCGCTCCACCTCCGACACACGCGCAATCCGATCAATCAATCGCTTGCGATCACGCGCCAGCTTCCGAGAGGGCGCAATGATCATTGACCACGCAATCATCAGGCCGACCCCAAAACCGGCCCCCATCGCAAGCACCAATGCGCCGCGCACAGACATCCCCATCTGCGTCCCAATCAACGCCACCGCGCCCGTAATCGCAGGAATGTCAAATGCAAGCATCGCGCACCGCACCGCCAGCGGCGTACCACGCTCAATCGAGCCATAGCACGACGACGACACACCGACGCCCAGGACGTCCGTGTCCTCCGCCCCCGCGACACCTGCAGGCGCCTTTGACTCCCCAGCGGCTTGGGCCATGCCTCCCCTTCCGCGCGCAACAAAACTGCGGCATATCCCTATCGACACGCCGCCAAACCACCAAAATCACGACCCCGTAAGCCAATCACACAATCCCACCACCCACATCATTATCGGTGTACGACTCGATCACACAACGCCCGAAAACACACACGCCTGAGGCTTGGCTGCCCTGGTCTGCGTCCGCGAAGACCGCGCTCCGCTCTGGGTGCCCGGGGTTGCTTGTCAACTCCGGGACTTCTTCCGCTCCCTCGCCCCGCTCGCGGGGAGAGGGTGGCGCTTCGCCGGGTGAGGGGTTGGTTCCGGCACTATTGCCGTGCGCCGTGGTTGCCTTGGGTAACCACGCGCGCTCTGTGCCCAGCGCCCCGGGCCCGCGCCCTAGCTCGCCGCCGGATGCCAGATCGTCTTCATCTCGACGAACGGCTCAATCCACCATGGACTTTCGCACTCTTGCACATCCGTCCAATCCGCCACCTCACGCACACGCACACGCTTGATGCTGTCAGGCCCGCCATCCCGAAGCTGCTGCCCCTGGTCCTTGGGCAAATTCGCCGCGTGAATCGCATCAATATCCCGATGCCCCGCGACCTGCGGCACAAGCTCCTCGCGATGCCCCGTGAGAATGTTCACCACCCCCGCGGGCACATCACTCGTCGCGCACACCTCGCCAAAGATGCACGCCGTGATCGGCTCGCGCTCACTCGCCAGCGCCACGACCGTCCCGCCACTGCAGATCACCGGCGCAATCAAGCTCACCAACCCCAACAGCGCCGGCCCATCCGGCGCCACCACCGCCGTCACACCCGTCGCCTCCGCAACCGTGAAGTTGTAATACGGCCCATTGACCATGTTGTGACAGCCCAACACCTGCGAGAACTTGTCCGCCCACCCCGCATACGCCACCAACCGATCCACCGCCGCATCCACTTCCGCGTCGGGGGAGAGTGGCTTTGGCACGGCCCGCGCGCCCGCCTTCTTGGTTGTCTTCTTCTTGGTTGTCCTGGGCTTGACGGCAGCCATCGCTTCGATGGCCTCCGCAAATTCCCCGCCCTTCCCCTCGAGCATCTCCGCCATGCGATAAAGAATCTGACCGCGGTTGTACGCACTCCGCGCACTCCACCCATCAAGCGCCCCCCGCGCCGCCACCACCGCATCACGCAAGTCCTTGCGGCTGCCCTGCGGCACATGCGCCACCACATGCCCCGACGCATCCGTCACCGCAATCGACCGCCCACTCTCCGAACGCGGAAACGCGCCCTTGATAAAGAGCTTGTGAGTCTTGGTGATGTTGAGGCGAGTGCTCATATCTTCACATACCCCCGCAAGCCCTGCAGCCCGCCTTCGCGCCCAAACCCGCTCTCCTTGAATCCGCCAAACGGGCTGGCAGCGTCAAACATGTTGTACGTGTTGCACCACACCACGCCCGCCTTCAAGCGCCCCGCAATCTCAAAGATCTTCGAGCCCTTGTCCGTCCACACGCCCGCCGCCAACCCATAGCGCGAATTGTTCGCACGCTTCAAACCCTCCTCAGGCGTGCGGAAACTCTGCACCCCAAGCACCGGCCCGAAGATTTCTTCCCGCGCGATCGTGTGACTCTGCTGCACACCCGTAAAGAAGCAAGGTCGGCACCAAAACCCCTTGTTTGGCAGGGTCTGTTCGCCCGGCTCCATGAAGTGCGCCCCCTCCTGCCGCCCCACTTCGATGTACTTCTCAATCGTCTTGAGCTGCTGCTTCGAATTGATCGCGCCAACATCCGTGTTCTTGTCCATCGGATCGCCAACACGAAGCGACTTCATCCGCCACGCAAGCTTCGCAATCACTTCTTCCAGAATCGGCTCCTGCACAAACAGCCGCGACCCCGCGCAGCACACATGCCCCTGGTTGAAGTAAATCCCTTGAATAATGCCTTCAATTGCTTGATCGATTGACGCATCTTCAAAGATCAGATTCGGACTCTTGCCGCCCAGTTCAAGCGTGCATGAAATGTTCCGAGCCGCAGCTGCTGCTGCAATCTTCTTGCCGACATCTGTCGAACCGGTGAACGCCAGCTTGTCCAAGCCCGGATGATTCGCAAGCGCCGCGCCTGCAACACCATCGCCCGTGACAATGTTCACCACCCCCGCCGGCAGCTCGATTTCCTCAAATATCTCCGCCAAACGCAGTGCTGTGAGGGGAGTCGTCTCCGCAGGCTTCAGCACCACCGTGTTGCCACACGCCAGCGCCGGCGCAATCTTCCACGCTGCCATAAGCAACGGGAAGTTCCAGGGAATGATCTGCCCGCACACGCCCACGGGCTGCGGCGTCCGACCCGCAAACGCATATTGCAGCTTGTCCGCCCACCCCGCGTGATAGAAAAAGTGCTGCGCAACCAAGGGAATATCAACATCGCGGCTCTCGCGAATGGGCTTGCCCCCATCCATCGTCTCCAGCACCGCAAGCTCGCGCGCCCGCTCCTGAATCCTTCTCGCAATGCGATACAGATACTTGCCGCGCTCTTTCGCAGGCAATCCCGCCCACTTGGGCAGCGCGTTCTTCGCTGCGCGCACCGCTGCGTCAATGTCCGCAGCACTCCCTCGCGCCACCTGCGTCAACACGCTTTCCGTCGCGGGGTTCACCGTCGCAAAATGGGCCTGTTTTCCAGCCTCTTTCGGCGCGACAAACTTCCCGTTGATGAAGTGCTCATACCGATCAGCAATCTCAACCTTCGCACTCTCCGGCGCCGGCGAATACTCCCATCCCCCCGCCAACGTCAACCGATGCTTGTGCCCGCGCGAACCAACCGATGCCGGCGGCGCTTTCGCTGAAGATGTCGTCGTTTCGTCTGCCATCATCTTCACGCCTCCGTAAAGTCATCGCTCGACATGTACTGCCCGGTTCGCTGCCGCGCAAGCTGCTTCAGCACATCATTCATCAACGTCGACGCCCCAAACCGAAACAGCTTGGGCGTCAGCCACTGCTCCCCCACCGTTTCGTGCACCATCACCAGGTAGCGCACCGCCTCTTTCGCGCTGCGAATCCCGCCCGCGGGCTTCACGCCGATCAACTTGCCCGTCTTCCAATAGTGATCGCGCACCGATTCGAGCAAGATCAGCGTCACGCCCATCGTCGCCGCCGGCGCAACCTTGCCCGTGCTGGTCTTGACGAAGTCCGCCCCCGCCGCGATCGCCAAATCGCTCGCCGCCCGCACGTTGTCATACGTCTCGAGCTCGCCCGTCTCCAGAATCACCTTCAGGTGCGCACGCCCACACGCATCCTTGAAGCTGGCAATCTCGTCGAACACCTTGCCGCGCTCGCCCGCCAGGAAAGCCCCGCGCGAGATCACCATGTCGATCTCATCCGCGCCCGCCTCCACCGCGCGCTTCGTGTCCTCAATCCGCACCGCCAGCGGGTACTGCCCGCTCGGAAACCCCGTCGCGACACTCGCGACCTGCACGCCGCTGTCCCCCAGCTCCGCCTTCGCCACCGCGACCAACTCGGGATACACGCAGATCGCCGCCGCTGTGGGCAAACTCGGATCATTGCCATCAGGCAGCATCGCCTTTCGACACAAGCTCCGCACCTTCTCGGGAGTGTCCTGCCCCTCAAGGGTCGTCAGGTCGATCATCGACAACACCATCCGAAGGGCCTCGCCCTTGGATGTCGTCTTAATCGACCTCGTCGCGAAACTCGCGGCACGCCGATCCGCCATCACACGATCCACGGTCACTTTGCTCACGATGACATTGTAAGGCGATTCACCCGAATTCCACCCACCCGCGTTGACCCGACCGCCCACTGCCTACTGCGTGTGCTCCGACTCCTCGGGGCCCATCAAGTGACCCCCGCAATTCGGGCACTTGTGCACGTCCGGGTCCGCCACCGACTTCCCACACCCAGGACACCACCCACACCCGCACCAGCAGCACACCGCCACGATCGCCCCCACCGCCAACCCAATCCCAACACCGATCGGCACGATCAACAGCAACCACTTCATCATCGCGCCCGTCGCAAGACCCACCGGCACCGCGATCGCCACACCAACCGCCAACCCCCCAAGACCCAACAGGCCGGCACAACTCACCGCCCTCGCGTCTGTGTCCTTGCCCATGCCCCCAAGGTACCGCTCAGAAGCAAAACCGCCTAGCAAATACGACACCTCACCGAAGACCCTCATCCACTTTCCGCGAACCCGGCTCACCACGCCCACGAGCCACCAAGCCAACAGCAACCGCCACAAAAAACGTCGCCAACGCAGCCACAAGCGCAAGCCCTGGCTCAAGCGATGCCCAAACCCGCGCCTCAGTCAGCATCAGTCCATACACCAACGAGGCGATCGCAAACACTGGCGCCAAATCCACTTGCGCAACAGGCCCCAACGCTGCCTGCGCGCCAAGCCCCAACGCCAAACCTGCACCGATCAGCCCCGCACTCGCATATGCGCCGCCCCACGTCATCCCGAGCACAGCGCTCAGCACAACCCCCAACAGCGCGACCATCCCAATCCCGATCCGCGTGCCGCAGCGGCGTGCAACGCGCATCGCAAGCCCGGAAAACACCGCAACACACACGCCCATCGCGCTCGCCGCCCCAGCAAGCTCAATTGCACCCCAGTCCCCATGGGCCACCTTGCGGTGCAAGACCAACGCCCCCGACGCTGCACCAAGAATGCCGACACTTCCAAACCACACGACACCGCGCACACCTTGCCACCGCACCAAACCCAGAATCACCCCACCGAGCACTACACACCACAGCCGCCAATGCTCCGCAGTAAGGGGTCGCAAAGGCGCCTGCCGCGCCACGCCCACATGCGCCACGGCATAGGCAAGCACCAGGCCCGCCACCATGAGCGCCCCCCGACCGCCCACAACCCGCATCCGCAGCGCCAAAAACGCAAAAACGCCTGCAAAAGCAGGCGCAATCACGAATGTACTCAGGATCTCTCGAGCATACGGCACGGCACTTCCATCCTAGTGCCCGACGCCCAGTCTCCAGTGACTACTCTCTCGCCCCCTCGATCGCCACACGCAACTCGACGTTGTCCATGTCGCCCTCGGCATACTTGCCCATGCCGAAGTCGCTGCGCTTGATCGTGAACGTCGCTTCGAATCCACTCTTGTACCCCTGCCGCGTCTCGCCCTCACCAATCAGCGTGATGTCAGCGCTCACGGGCTTGGTCACGCCAAGCAGCGTCAGTTCGCCGCTCGCACGCATCGACTTCTCGCCCATCGGTTTGAACATCTTGGCCACATACGTCACCTTCGGGAACTGCTCTGCATTGAAGAAATCAGGGCTTTTCAAGTGCTTTTCGCGCCCTTCGTTTCCCGTGTCAACGTTCGCCACATCAATGGAGATGTTGATGAACGAGTCCGCCAGGTTGTTGGCGTCGAGGTGATACGTCCCCTCGGGCCGGTGGAACAGACCATAGATTTTGCCGACTCCCATGTGGCCTGTTGCAAAAAATACGCTCGAATGCGTGCCGTCCACCGCAAAAGCACCGCCCGACTCCGACGCCTGCCGCGCATCTGCGCGCTGCGCCACGCCGCCCACTGCCAGAAGAGATGCGGCGCCAATCACGAACGCCGCCCCACTCACCACCATCGCCCGCAGTCCCAATCGTGCCGTGTTCTTCGCCATGTGTTTCTCCTGCGACAGGCTCGATGCCGTCGGCAACCAGGTTTGTTCTGAGCGGCCGCCGCATTGCAAAGGTCGTTGAGCGCGCACCAACACCGCGCTGCCGGCGCCAACGCAACCAGCCTGGAACAACACCATCGACAACACCTTTGTTCCCGAACCAATTGCCTAGTTGTAAATAGGCCAAATGATCAGCTATGCGCGATCGGCAGCACGATCGTGAAGCTCGTCCCAACCCCGGGCGCCGTCTTGAAACCGATCGCGCCCCCCGCTTCCTCGATCAGGCGCTTGCAGATCATCAGCCCCAGACCAGTCCCGGTGTGCCCCGCCGCATCCGTCCCGGAGTGCGTCTCCAAGGGCCGAAATAGCCGACCAGCCGTCTCCGGCGGGATCCCCCGACCAGTATCCATGATCCGAAGCAGAATGCACGGCTCATCGCCACCGCGCCCGCGGGACTCGTCCTCGCCGCCTTCTGCCGACTTCGAGCGAGCCGTGAACGCTGGCACGTGACCATCGGCCCCCGCCATCGTCAGCTTCTTGCTCGCCATGTTCCACGTGGAACGTTCCGCCGTCACCCGGATCGTGCCAGGCTCCGGCATGATCGCCGATCGCGCGTTCAGCACCATGTTCAAAATGATCTGCTCCAGCGCCACGGGCCGAATGCCCGCCACCAGCCCCGCCGGTGCTCCAATCACCAGCTCGATCCCGTCCTTCGCCGGGTCGCGCGACAGGGACTTAACGGCCTGCGCGATCACGGCGGCAACGTCCGCCCGCATCTCGGCGCCGTCCGGCCGAACCAGCCCAAGCATCGACGCCGCAATCGTCGCGGCCTTCTCGGCGCCCTCGACACACCGGGTCAGCGCCTTCTCGACCAGCTCGCGATTGTCCATGTCGTTCAATGCAAGCTGGGCGTAGCTGAGCACGGGCGTCAACAAGTTGTTGAACTCGTGTGCGACGGCCCCCGCCATCATGCCGAGCGTGGCCAGCCGGCCAGCCCGCTCGAGCTCGAGCTCGAGCTCGGCAAGACGATCCTCCAGGCCCGTCGCGTTTTGAACGAGCTGGCTCCCCAGGTCAGGTTTGGCGTCTTGCGAAGGCATAGCGATACCGCCGATGAACATCGGGACAGCGGATCGCCGGCACGAGGCGGTGGGGGGCCGAGTCGCAAATCAGCGCGGGGCTGGACTGCTTTGCCAGCACGTCTTGTCCAAATCAACCCCCGAGGCCAGCCAGCCGGCATACTCGGCAGGCAGCAGGTTGGCATCGCCCAAGTCCGAAATGGCGACCCAAGCGAAGCTCAGCTTGGGCTCGAGGGCGGCGATGGGGGGGCATCCCGGCCCGAGGCGCTCGGGAGGTTCCACGTGGAACACCATGTTGAGTTCGTGCTTCGGCTTGCCGCGCTGGTCGAATCGGTGCTCTTGAACTAGAAGGCAGGCGCCAACGTGGGCGTCGCCCAAACCGGCTTCCTCGGCGAGTTCGCGGGACAGGGCGGTGGCGGCGGCCTCGCCCGGATCGATGTGCCCGCCGGGCAAGGAGCAGTGGTGCTGCCCAATCTCGCGGCAGGTCAGGACGCGGCGGTCCCGGACAATGAGGGCTCGCGCGATGAGTTCGATGTGCTTGGGTGCAGCGGTCATATTGCGGTGATGCCCCCGAAAGCTGGTGCGTCCGAAAACGGCCAGCCGATGCCGTTGTTAGGATAGAGCATCGTCCGGCCAGAGGCCCGGGGATGAGAGCCGCATAGCATACATGTCTATGAATAACCAGGAAATATACTGGCTTTCGGGGGTGGATCTTTATGTGCCCAGCGTCGCCCCCGAGGCGGAGGCCGCGGGCCGGCGGAGGGAAGACGGAAGGTCGCGATTCGGAGAGGCGCGGGCCGGCGGAGGGAGACTGAAGGTCGCGATTCGGAGAGGTCGCGGGCTGGCGGAGGGTCGCGGCTTGGAGACGTCGCAGTTTTGCGGAGGGAGGCGGAGGGCAAACCTGCGTTTTGGCGGGCAAGAGCTGGCCCGACCCGGCGGGGCTCCGTGCCGATCTCAAATAGCATATATGCCGATGAGTAACAGGGAAATCAAGGGTTGCGGGCGGAGGGATCCGCTTGTGTGGCGCCGCCGGGCGGGGGCTTCGGCGCTGGGAGTGTCGTTGTGGCGCCGCCGGGCGGGGGCTTCGGTGTTGAGGCGGTTGTGGTCCGAACTGGGGACTTCAGTGCTGAGGAAAGTGCGGATCGGGGAGTTGGGGTCTTCGGCGTCGAAGGAAGCGCGGGTCGGGGAGTCTTCGGTGTTGGGGCGAATGTGGCTCGGAGAAGTGCTTGGACGAGTTCCCGGCATTGGGATGCCTGGGCTTTGGGGCTTACGCCGCGGCACCGGAGTCCAGGCGTACGCCCGCGCTGGCGTCTGGGGTTGGTATCGGATGGAACGTTTGAGCGGGAGCATGTGACATGGCGGGAACACCGTCGGGCAAAGAGCATAAGTCGCGTCTTGGAAGAGGCTTAAGCAGCCTGCTGTCGGAGCCTGTGCCGGTGCCGGTGCCGGTGCCGGTGGCGGTGGCGCCTCCGGCATCACCAGTGGCCCCGTCGGAGGCTGCGGTTTCTGGCGAAGCGCCTGCGCCGATGCCTGCGCTTGGTGTTGGCGATGTTTCGGCGGAGGCTGTTGAGGCGCAGGATCGTGTTGAGCTTGTTGCGCTGGAGCGAATGACACCTAGTCCGTACCAGCCTCGTCGGGTGTTTGATGAGCGTGGGTTGGCGGAGCTTGCGGCGTCGATCAAGACGGCGGGTGTGATGCAGCCGATTCTTGCGCGCGCGAGTGGGGAGGGGTTGGAGATCATTGCGGGCGAGCGGCGCTGGCGCGCCGCGCGTGATGCGGGGTTGACGCATGTGCCGGTGTTGGTGCGCACGCTGACAGATCAAGAAGCGGCGGAGTGGTCGCTTGTTGAGAACCTGCAGCGAGAGGATTTGAACCCGGTGGATCGATGCACTGCGCTGCGCCGGTTGTTCACTGATTTTGGCCTGTCACATGGTGCGATTGCAGAGCGCGTGGGGCTGGATCGTTCGACGGTGACGAACTTCATTCGACTTGGGGAGTTGGAGCCGGCGATTCTGGAGTTGATGTCGACTGGCGCGCTGAGTGCGGGGCACGGGAAAGCGTTGTTGGCGGTTGCGCCGGGTGTTCGTCGGGTGGATCTGGCGAAGCGGGCAGCCAAGGAAGGGATGAGCGTGCGTCGGCTCGAGCAGCTGACGGGCCCTGGGCGCAGTGGGGCGGGGGCGTCGCGCATGGCGTCTGGGAAGTCGCCTGCGGTGATGGATATGGAACGGCAGTTACGTGAGCACCTGGCGACGGAGGTCACGATCGAGTCTCGCGGAGATGGGACGCGCGGGACGATCTCGATTGCGTTCTATGACCTGGACCATTTTGATCGGCTTTTGCAAGCCTTGGGGGTCTCGGCTTCGTCGTAGTTGGCCCGCGGCCCCGTGGCACAGAATTGTGCTAGGGGAAATCGCCTACAACACACATTCGTTGAGTTGCGGGCAAAACTAGGGCAACCTATAGTCGATCTGTCGGCGTTTTTGTGCGTGATGGTTTGTACATGTGGGTGCATCAGCACAGACGCCAAGTGATTGCATGCCGAGAGGCGGTACAACATGATGGCAGTGACCAAGTCAAGCTTGCGTAGCGCAAGCCTTGGCGAGATTCACGGCGAGATCCAGCGCCGGCAACGGGAGTTGGAGTCTTTGGTGCGTCGTCGCAACAAGCTGGCGACCCAAATGCAAGCGATTGACTCAGAGATCGCGTCCTTGGGAATGGAAATCAGCGGCGTGGCGAGTGCTGGTGTGAGTGCCGCGATGCACAGCGCGCCGGTGATGGGTGTGACGCGCAAGCGTCCGCGAAATGACCAGAACCTTGCGGATGCACTGGCGGATGTGTTGTCGAAGCAAACGCTGAGCGTCACGGAGGTTTCGGAAGAGGTGCAACGTCAGGGGTATCGCACGACGTCGCCCAACTTTCGCACGATTGTGAATCAGACGTTGATCAAGGATCCGCGGTTTACGCGCGTGGGGCGTGGGTTGTACACGTCGAAGTCCGGCGCGGGCGGTGGGTCGGCGCGGGGTCGGCGGCGCAAGCGCTCCTGATCGCGACGGTGGGTGTCTGAGCGATGGCTTAGTTGGCACGGGGTCCGAGACTCTGGCCAATGTCGGCGTGCAAGCGCGCAAACATGATTGCGCCGACGGCTGAGGCGGCGGCGAAGAAGGCGAAGGTGTAGGCGCCGAGCGGGGGGAGCTCGAGGTGCGCTGCGCCGATGGTGATCGTTGCGCCGGAGAAGAGGACGACGCCAATGAAGGGGCCGATGGCGCCACGGACGCCTGTGAGGGTGGCATGGATACCCATGTAGATGGGTGCGGTTTCGCGTGTTGCGAAGTCGTGGTGTCCGAGGTTCCATGCGAGCATGCCGCCGCCAAAGCCAACGCCGAGCGCGATGCGGGCGAGGAACATGAGGGGGAGGCTTTGCGTGATGAATGCAAGGAAAATCAGGACATTTGCGATCACGAAGCTCCAGGAGTGGTAGACGCGAAACTGAACGATGTGCATGCGATCGAGGAGTTTGGCCCACATGGGGATTGCGAGGATCGGGACGAGGAGGGGGAGGACGGTGGTGAGGAGAAGTGCTTGGGTGTAGCTGGGGGCGAAGATGAGTTCGAGTGCGATGATGAAGGGGGCGGTTGCGGCGAGGTTGGAGAATCCGAGTGCGAACTGGGCGGACATGAAGCGTCGGTAGGCTCGATCGGCGCGGAGGGTATTGAACATGGCGCGTGCGGTGGCGTGTGTTTGGGCGGAGTCGTCGTTGCGTTCTGTGGCGATGTGTGCGGAGCGACCACGCCAGCGGACGTGTGAGAAGGCCCAGATGCCGACGAGGCCCATGCACGCAGCGAGGGCGTAGAAGTAGCGGAAGCCGTTGACGCCCAGTTGTTCGATGTCCATGAGTGTGCCGATGACGAGGGCGGAGGTGCTGTTGACGAGCGTCATGACCATGGAGAGCTTGCCCGTGGCGCGAGCGCGGGCGTTGCGTGGGTAGTTGGCGCGCCAGACGTCTGCGCGTGCGACCATGATGCCTGACATGGCGCTGCGGGCGGCGAGCACGGCGGCGACGATGAGGCCTTCGCCGAATGGTGAGATGGGGGCGAGGGCGATGAGGATGACGCAAGCGACGACATAGGCCTGCATGGTGCCGATGGCACGGACGCGGTCGATGCCGTGGAGGATGCGTGCCCAGAGGAAGCTGAGGATCTGTGAGAGTGCGGGTGCTGCGGTGAGGAGTGCGATGACGAGGTTGTCGGCGCCGAATGTTTTTTGAGCGATGACGCCAATGGTGGAGCCTTCGACACATGCGAGCGCCATGGGCATGCATGCGGCGCTTGCGAGTTCCCAGCGGTATGCGGGTCGGCTCATGCGTGGCATGGAAGCTGGTGCGAAGGGGCGCAGGAGGCGCGCGATCGGCTTGGCGATCGATGGAAGGGGCACGGTGGTGGGTCCTTTGGTTGGAGCGGAGCGCCGAGCGTGGGCACGATAGTGGGGATCGGGCGTGTGTGTGGCGCGCAGAAAGAAGGCGCTCGCAGGATGCTGCGGAGCGCCTTGGTGTGCTGAGGCCTAGGCTCGCGCGATCGTGTTGGCGGGCGCGGGGATTAGTAGGCGTTGGGGGGGACGGTCATGCGTGAGGGTCGATTGCGGAGGATGAGGCGATCGACGTCATCCCAGAATGCACGGCCATTGGTGTCTTCGGTGTGGCGGTGGGTGCTGTGGCGTTCGACGGGCCAGTATGCGAGGGATTGTGTGTAGGGTGTTGGGTTGCTGGCGAACTCGCTATAGCGTGGGCCGGCGCCGTGATAGCCGCAGGCGCCGAGTGTGAGCGCGGCGGTGGCGGCGCAACCGATGACGAGCAAGCGAGCAACAGTGTTCCGACGCATGTGTGTCAACTCCTTGGGACCATCGTGGCGGATCTGACGCCGGCGGACCGTGGCCGGGCGCTTGTTGTAGCGGGGGGGGCCAAGGGCGTCAAAACGACCCAATGAAGCCCGGCAAGGAAGGTGACGCAGGGATCGGGGTGTCGGTTCCCGAAAAGTGGTTGATCGGTGCGAAGCGGTGGTCGTGTGAGGCCGAAAGCCTGGCGTTGGGTGGGTGTTGATTGTCGCGGTGGTGGTGTGGATAGCATCGTGGGCCGCGGACAAGGGAGTTTGCGACGTGAACAAGTCAGGACGGGCAGAAACGACGGCGTCGGGGTCGGGGATTGACCCGGGGTTGGTTGGCGCGCTGGTGCGTTCGATTCTGGATGGGCCGCAGACGCGGCACTTGCGTGGGGCGCGGGTGCCGTCGACGGTGGAGGTTGCGGAGCTGACGGAGCAGTTGCGGGAGTTGATGTTTCCGGGGTTCTTTACGCGGCGTGGGTTGACGGAGGAGAACCTGCATTTGCATGTGCAGGAGTTGGTGTCGCGGATTCAGTTGTCGGTTGAAGAGCAGGTGCGGAACGTGCTGCGGTACCACAGTGATGTGGAGGTGAGCAGCGCGGATGCATCGGAGGATGCGGAGTGTGATCGGCGTGCGCACGAGATCGCGGCGCGGTTCATGGGGCAATTGCCGGCGATTCGCGGTCTTTTGGCGCTGGATGTGCAGGCGGCGTACAAGGGCGATCCGGCGGCGACGCACACGGACGAGACGATTCTGTGTTACCCCGGGGTGGATGCGATCTTCACGCATCGGATGGCGCATGCGCTGTATGAGCTTGGCGTGCCGCTGTTGCCGCGGATCATGCAGGAGCTTGCGCACAAGCGGACGGGGATCGATGTGCATCCGGGCGCGCAGGTCGGCAAATCGTTTTTCATTGATCACGGCGCGGGGGTGGTGGTCGGACAGACGACGATCATTGGCGACGAGGTGCGGATCTATCAGGGGGTGACGATCGGGGCGACGAGCTTTGAGTTGGACAAGGGTGGGCAGCTCAAGCGGACGGGCGATACGAAGCGGCATCCGACGATCGGCAATCGGGTGACGATCTACGCGGGTGCGGTGATTCTGGGCGGTGAGACGGTGATCGGGGATGACTGTGTGATTGCGGGGTCGGCGCTGGTGATGGAGTCGGTGCCGGCGGGGCACTTGGTGCGTCTCGAGAAGCCCAATCTGATCAGGCGGGAGATGGCGGAGGTGCCGAGGCGGGGTTGAGGGGGCCTGGGGCATGCTCGCGTGGCGGGTGGATTCAGCCGATAGAACGTTCATGGGACGCCCGGGACGGTGGCTGGTTGCGGCGATGGTGTTGGCGCTTGTTGGCGCCGGCGGGTGTGAATCGCGCGCCAAGGAGCGCGTGAGCGACGTGAAGCGTGACTTTGCGGCTCGGGCGCGGGACCAGGAGATTCCATTCGGGACGTCTGGGACGCTCAAAGCGGGGTCTGTGGACCTGAAGACGCTGCAGTTGGTCGATGTGCGGTTCGACAATGGCGATGACCTGCTGATGCACGCGGCGCGGGCGGAGATCATCGTGAGCGTTGAGCAGGACACGATGATGCTGCGGTTCTTCGATGTGGTGGCGGTGATGCCCGAGGGGAAGAGTGGACCTGGGGACGGGGTGATCCGTGAGGAGCCGGTGCTTGCGAGCACGCCCTGGAAACTCGACATCGACGTGGTGCCGGATTGACGCGAGCGGTGCTATAGTCGCGCTGTGGCGTGGATGAACAAAGATGATGTGACGGCGGCGTTGGCCCAAGCGAAGGGCGACCTGGGCGATCTTGTGCGCAAAGTGGCGGCGTGTGACGGGTACGTCACGGTCGATCTTGCGGGCGGCGAGAGCGCGGAGATTGAGCGTCGGGTGCGGACGGCGGTCGACGCACATGCGAAGGCACGCGGCGCGACGATCAAACAGTTGAAGGTGGCGTTTGTCGGGGCGGGGAGCCAATCGGCGCAATCGAGTGCGCCGCGTGATTCGGCGGCCTCATCACCTGCGTCGGGCGCGGGGGAGCAGTCGGCGTTACCCGGCGTTGGTCGTGTGATTGCGGTGGGCGCGGGCAAGGGTGGCGTCGGCAAGAGCACGATCGCGGTGAATCTTGCGGTGGGTCTTGCGCGGCAGGGGCACGCGGTTGGTTTGCTTGATGCGGACATCTATGGGCCTTCGTTGCCCACGCTGCTTGGGCTAGACGCGTTCGAGCCCACGATGCATGAGAATCGGTTGCAGGTGTTCTATGCGCACGGCGTGAAGGCGATGACGATTGGGAAGCTTGTGGACCCGGAGAAGCCGCTCATTTGGCGGGGGCCCATGGCACACGGGGCGTTCAAGCAGTTGGCGGAGCAGACGGATTGGGGCGTGTTGGATTACTTGGTGGTGGACTTGCCGCCCGGCACGGGTGATGTGCCGTTGACGATGGCGCAGCTGATGCAGTTGACGGGGGCGGTGATTGTGTGCACGCCGCAGAAGGTTGCGCAGGACGATGCGATTCGCGCGGTGCGGATGTTCCAGCAGTTGCGGATCGATGTTTTGGGGATTGTCGAGAATATGAGTGTGTTTGTGGGTGATGACGGCAAGGAATATGACATCTTTGGGCGCGGGGGCGCGGAGATGATGGCGCAGCGGTTGGGGTTGCCCTTCTTGGGGGCGGTGCCGTTGACGATGGCGCTTCGGCAGCATGGGGATGCGGGGACGCCGGTGAAGAACTTTGAGACGGGAAGCGGCGTGGATGTGGCGTTTGAGCGGTTGGTGCAGCAGATTGAGATGCAGGCGAACCTGGCGTCGGGGCGTGCGGGCGCACAGGGGCCGACGTTGGTGGTGCGCTAGCTAGGGCTCATCGAGCAGTGATGGTTGTGTTGGCGGCGGCGGCAAGTGTTTTGAGGTTGCCGGCTCGACGGTGCGCGGCTTGGGTTCGATGAGCGTCTTGCCCGAGGAAACCTTTGATTTTTCGAACTTGCGCAGCGTCGGCATGAGGTTGCGATCGACGGAGCCCACGAGGTTGTTGTATTGGGCGGCGGTTGTGCTGATTGCAGCGCCGAGCTTGTCCATGTGTTGCAGCATGATTGCGGCGCGGTTGTGGAGTTCTTGACCGAGCTTGAGCAGGTGTTCGATGTTGGCGGAGATGGACTTCTCGCGCCAGCCAACCCAGACGGCGCGGAGCAGGCCAATGAGTGACGCGGGGCCCGCGATCAAGACTTTGTGGCGCGCGGCGATTTCGAGCAGTTCGGGTTCGTGTTGCAAGGCGGCGTCGATGAACTGTTCGCCCGGGATGAACATGACGACGACGTCGGGCGAGCCCTTGTATTCGCGCCAGTATTGTTTCTTGGCGAGCGCACGGGCTTGTTCGAGGACGGCCTTTGCGAAGGCTTTGAGGTGGGCCTCGGCTTGTTCGGGCGTTTCGGCGCGGAAGGCTTCCATGTAGCGTTCGGTGTTGTTCTTTGCGTCGATGACGATGTGGCGGTCGTTGGGGAGTCGCACGACACAATCGGGGCGCAGCGCGCGGCCATCGGCGTCGCGGGTGGTGGCTTGTTCGTCGAAATCGCAGTAGTCGCGCATACCGGCGAGCTCGACGACGCGGCGGAGTTGGATTTCGCCGTACCGGCCACGGACTTGTGGTTTGCGCAGTGCGTTGACGAGTGAACCTGTTTCCTTGCGGAGGAGCTCGGTGGCGTTGTGCGCGGCGCGGAGTTGGGCGTTGAGATCGCCAAATGAGGTGTGGCGCTCTTTTTCAATGCGTGCGCTTGTGTCTTTGAGTTCTTTGAGGGTATCGGCAACGGGTTTGAGCTGGTGTGTGAGTTTCTGGTCGGCGATGGAGAGGAACTGTTGCTCGTTGGACTTGAGGACATCGTTTGCGGCAGCGCTGAATGCGTCGCGGAGTGCTTTGTCGCGTTCGGCCAGACGGGCCTCGAGTTGGTTGGCGTAGGCGGTGTGGGCGTGGTCTTGGGCGGCGAGTTGAGCGCGCAGGGTGTCGGCGTCGTGTTGTGCGGATTGGGCGCGTTGGTGGGCGGCGCGGCGATCGCGGAGGAGCCACGCGGCGACGAGCGCGGTCGCGAGGAGCAAGGTCGCCAAGATGGCGATGACGGCCTCCATGCCGGGATTCAGTATAGCGGGTGTTTGGGTTTTAGTCGGACGGGGTGTGTGTCTGTGGGTTGGTCGGGTGGACAACGGCGGTGAAGCGTTGGCTTGGTTTGTCGTAGCGGCGGAGGAAGGCGGTGAGGTCGGCGGCGGTGGTTTGGTCGATGCGATCGAGGGTGTCGGTGAGGAGGTCAAGGGGCTGGTTGCGGAGGCGGGCGATGGCGAGCTCGCGTGCCCAGTAGGCGGGGTCTTCGAGCTGGGTGTGCCAGAGGCCTTTGAGGCGGAGTTTGGCGGCGCGGAGTTCGGCGGGCTGGGGACCCTCGCGCGAGAAGGCGTCGAGTTCGGAGCGGATGCGGTCTACGAGCGTTGTGGTTTTTGTGGGGTCGGTGGTGGCGGTGACCTGGAAGCGGCCTGAGCCGAGGTAGGTGTCGGCGGGGCGTGACTCGACGTTGATGATGGGGGCGAGGTTTTCTTGATCGCGGAGTCGGCGAGTGAGGCGTTCGGTGAGTGCGATTGCGGCAAGCTCGGCGTGGAGGAGATCGCGGTGGTCGGCGCGGTCGGGGCCGCGGAAGCCGACGGCGACGGCGGCTTGTGGCGTGGCGAGTGGGGACTCGGCGTTTGCGGCGATGGGGCCGAGGGGGAGTTGGAGGTGAATGGGTTCCTGTGGGGCGCGGATGGGTCGTTTGAGGCCGCCCAGTACGGCGGCGGCGGTTTCGGCGGCTTTGGCGCGGCTGATGTCACCCACGAGGGCGATATCGATGTCGCCCGATGCGAAGAGGTGGTGCGCCCAGGCGGCGAGTTGGTCGGCGCTGAGGGCGGTGATTTCGTCGGCGGAGAGCGGTTGGTGGCGGGGGTCATCTGATGGGAAGAGCGCTTGTGTGGCGACTTGGTCGAGGGCACCGAGGGGTCGTTGGGCGCGTGCGGCGGCGCTTGCGGCGATGAGGGCGCGGATGTCTTCGAAGGTCTTGGGATCCGGCGCGGGCTGTTCGATGACGCCTCGGAGGAATTCGAGGGCGATATTGAGTTGATCTGCGGGGGCTTCGGCGATGATGCAGAGCGCGTCGTCGGTGATGGCGCCGGAGATGCGCACGCCGTGGGCGGCGAGGACGCGTTCGGTTTGGATGTTTGAATGTCCGGCGACGGCGGGGCGGGCCCAGAGTGTGGCGAGGGCGTTTGTGAGTCCTCGTGTGTGGGTGGTTTCGTTGATCTTGCCGCCCGAGATTGCGAGTGCGACTGCGGCGCGTCCTGTTGCGGCATCGAGTGCATGAACGTGTATGCGCACGCCGCCGGCGCACTGCGCGGAGAGGACGGCGGCGTGCGGATCGAGTGTGAGTCGTGTGATTTGGCCGGGCGTTGGCGGCGCGTCGAAGAGGTGTTGGGGGAGTGGTTCGGAGCGGACGGGCGGCGGGGATTTCTTGAGTGCGGCGCTCATGCGGCGCTGGACTTTTTGTGTATCGGATGCGGCGGGTGTTGGTGTGACGACGAGGTAGCCTGCGCGGGCGGGATCGAGCAAGTTGGCCATGGTGCGCTTGATGTCGTCTGCGGCGATGTCTTGGAGCAGGTCGCGCGCAAGTGCGGCGTCCTGCGCCGCGTCTGTTGGGGTATCGCCTCGCGCGAGTTGATCAGCAATGCGATCGGCGAGGGCAGGGGCATTTGTGTTGGATTCAAGTGCGGCACGATCGAGGCTCGCGATGAGGCGCGCCTTTGTGGAAGCAAGCATGTGCTCGTCGAAGCCGTGCGCGATGGCGCGGCGGAGTTCTGTGATTGCGAGTTCGGTGAGTTTGGGCCACGTATTTGGTTCGCCCATGAGCATGACGGAGGACATGCGCATTGTTGTGGCGTTGTTGAGTGAGAAGGCGGCGCCTGCGCGAATGGGGTTTTCCTTGTCCTGGGCAAGTTCCGCGATGCGGTCGGTGAGTGCGGCGAAGGTGAGGCGCGCTGCGAGCTGCTCGCGGGCGGCCTGTCGGTTGACGACCGGGGGGTTGGCATCGGTGAACGCGAGGAGTTGGACCGCGTCTTTGATGAACTCAGGTTCCTGTTCGATCGCGACGACGGGTTTGGCGGGCGTGCCAAGGTGCGCTTCGCAGGGGTTGCGCGGAGGGGTTGCGCGGAGCGGGGCGAATGTTGCTTCGATGAGCAGGGCGAGTTGTTCGGGTTGGAACTCGCCAGTGACTACGAGGATGGCGCCTGCGGGGGTGTAGTTGTCGCGGAGGAACGCTTGGACTTGCGCAGCGGTGGTGTGTTCGATGCCCGGGATATCGCGTGGCGGGCGCACATTGATGCGCGCTTCCGGCAGGAGGACGGGGAGGGCTTTTGCGGAGAGTCTCGTGGATGCGTTTGCGGTGGCGACGTCGGCGTTGGTGATTTGCCTGCGTTGGCGGTTGACTTCATGGTCGCTTGCGATGGGGCCGGCGTCGGGATCGATGAGGGAGGCGAGATAGGCAAGGAGCGGTTGAATGTTTGTGGGCGGGTCTGCGGCGGGGGGCAAGTCGATGCGCACGGTTGCGCGTTCGTAGGCAACGGCGGTGCGGAGATCGGTGGCGGCGCTCAGGCCTAGTTGTTCGAAGATGGCGTTGAGGGTAGGGGGATCGACTGTTTTGGATCCTCGGGCGGCGAGGCCCGCGGCGATGCGTGCAGCGCCAGGTTGATCGTCGGCTTCGCGCAGGGAGCCGGCGTCGATGTGGAGGATGATGGAGATGGCGTGCGCCGGGTCGCGGCAGGGGCGGATGGCGTAGCGCAGGCCATTTGCGAGTTGGGCAATGGTGAGTTGTGGATCTGGGGTGACTGGCTGAGCGTGGGCGCGCGGCGCGATCAGAACGCTGCACAGGAGCGAGCACCAAAGGACCAGGATGTGGCGCCTGCGAGACAGGAGCATGTTTTCTCTGTGTGGTTGCCTGATGGAGCGCTGAGGGTAGCGATCCCTGACGGATACCCCTTGGGGGGAACGGGGTTGCCAAGGGATTGGGTGAATGATCGGCGGGCTCGGGTGCTGGCTGAAGCCGGTACATTTGGCGTGTATGGGACGTGATGGCATGGATGCAGATGGCGGCGTGGCGGACGCGAGCGAAGTGCGGGTACGGCTGAGCCTGCTTGCGGTGGGATCGTTGGGGCTTGCGCTGTTGGCGTTGATCGGCGGTTGCGGGAGTTTGG
>JAGQOH010000046.1 GCA_020427635.1 Phycisphaerales bacterium | reverse complement strand
GATTTCGTTGTCATCGAGGCCGACATTGAGGCCGTTACTCGGGCCCATCTGAAGGAATCCGCCGCCCGATGCTGTCACGTCGGTTCCACCAAGGACATGAAGCTTAGTACTGGGCACACTGTTGCCGATCCCGACAAGCCCATCGTTCGTCACTGTGATTCGAGAACTGGCGATGGCCGTGTTCGTGGTGGTTGCAAGAATGAGTTTCCCGGTGGCGAAATTCACCAGCCAAGCATCATTGCCGATCGGACGGATCTCAGTCTCCCCGATGCCGTGGTTCAACTTGAGGCTGCCATCGAGGTCCAAGTCTCCGCGCATGAGTGCATTGCCACTGACGTCGAGCAACTCCATTGGCGCATCGGTCCCGATCCCGACATCGCCGGCTGCGCTTACATGCACGCCGCGCGTGTGGATTGATCCGAACGCGTTGGTCAGTTCCTGGCGGGGCGAAAGCGTTTGCGCGTCGACTACGATCTCGAGGTATAGACGGCCTGTAGTAATGATTGGGTTGCCGAAGTCAAGCTGCTGGCTGAACACGCCGTTGGTCACCGGGAGATTGGGGCGGTTGATCGTGGGCCCGACCTGCGTGCCGCCCGACGAGGCGGTCCACAAGGAGAATGACACGTTGTATGTGCCGTTGGCGGGCAGACCGCCCGAGCGCAGTCGCCCTTGGTAGGTAAAGGTTGTGTCCGGGTTGTTGCCGGCCCCCACGGGGGCGATCATGGTCAATACCAGAGCGATGCCAAGCACGATGCGGCCTCGAAACGCCATGCGTTCTCCCTTCAACAGAAACGAATCTCTCCACGAATCTAAGATGTCCGCCGGGGACCGCCAAGGGGAAATAGTGGCATTGGGCGGCGTGGGGGACCGCACCCTGGGTGTTTTGTGCGGCCGGGCCTCCCGGGCTACAATCCCTTCTCGCTCATTCGAGGAGCCCCTCGTGACTGGCTGGACCCCCAAAGGGCGAGGCAAGGCGCGGGGAAGGGTCGTGCGGCGCGGCTTCGCATGGTCCAGTCTTCCGAGCGGTTGTGCCGCGGGACGCCTCCCGCATGCCTAGGTTCACTTCTCGTGAACGATCGGCGTGCCAACGGTGAACCGCTGCTGGTGGTTCGTCGTCTGACATGCGGGCCCTTGGGGCTTTTGCATCTGGTGGAGGTTTGCAGCATCAACCGATGATGATCGGCGGAAGGCTTATTCACTGGCCCGTGGTGTAATCGGCAACACACCTGTTTTTGGTACAGGCATTCAAGGTTCGAGTCCTTGCGGGCCAGCTTCACTCCTTCCCGTCGATCAATCTGAGCGTTGACCTGCACGCGAGACATGAAATCGCTCAGTGCGGTCATTTTGGCGGCGGGCAAGGGCACGCGCATGGGCTCGGATCTGCCCAAGTGTGCGCACCGTGTTGCAGCGCGCCCGATGGTGCGCTGGGTGGCGGACGCGTGCGCTGAAGCGGGTTGCACACGTGTGATCATCGTGGTCGGGCATGGGCGCGAGATCGTGAAGTCGGCGCTCGAGGGCTTCCAGGCGGATCATCCTGGCGTTGCGCTCGACTTCGCCTTGCAAGCGGAGCAACACGGCACGGGACATGCAGTGGCATGCGCGGCGCACCTGTTCACGAACGAGATTCGCACGGGTGGACATGACGTATTCGTGCTGGCGGGTGATGGGCCGCTCATTCGCGCAGAGACGTTGAAGACGTTGGTCGATCGGCATGAGGCGGATCGCGCGTCGGCAACGCTCGCGACGTCGACAATCAAAGACCCGGCGGGCTATGGGCGTATTGTCCGAGATGAATCTGGCGACTTCCTGGACATCGTCGAGCACAAGAACGCAACACAGCAGCAGCTTGAGATTTGCGAGATCAACCCGAGCTATTACTGCTTCGATGTGAAGGCGCTGTTCGACACGCTCGACCAACTGACACCCGACGAAGGCACGGGTGAGCGCTTCATTACGGATGTGCCCAAGCTGCTTATGCAGCAGGGCAAGGCGGTGAGCGTAGTTGATGCGGTGCCTGCGGAAGATGTGCTATCGATCAATACCCCGGATCAATTGGCCCAAGTGGAGCGTGTGCTGGAGCAGCGCCTCGCACGGACCGGGAAGGTGAACGCGCGATGAGTTGGGACGAAGCCAACGGGCTCAAGATCTTCGCCGGCCGCAACATGATTGAGCTGGCGATGAAGATCTCGCGGCATCTCGGGTTGCCGCTCGGTGCGGCGCGCACGGATCGGTTCCCGGATGGCGAGTTGATCGTGCGCATCGAAGAAGATGTGCGTGGGCGCGATTGCTTCGTCGTGCTGTCGACGTGCGGCCCGGTGAATGACAATTTGATGGAACTCTTGATCTTTGCCGATTCATTGCGGCGCGCATCGGCGCGACGGATCACGGCGGTGATCCCGTATTTCGGCTATGGGCGACAAGACCGCAAGGACCGCGGGCGCACGCCGATCACTGCGAAGCTTGTGGCGAATCTGATTACGACCGCTGGGTTTGATCGCGTGTTGGCGCTGGATCTGCACGCGGCACAGATTCAGGGGTTCTTCGATTTGCCGGTGGACCACTTGGCGGCGGGATCGGTGCTCCTGCCGCACTTGTCGAACTTGTTTACGCAGGGCAGCGCGCCGCTGACGGTCGTCAGCCCGGACGTGGGCAACATGAAGATCGCCGAGAAGTACGCGGAACTGCTCAATGCGGATCTGGCGGTGATTTACAAGCGCCGTATTTCGGGTTCGGAAGTGGTGTCGACGCAGATCGTGGGCGACGTGCAGGGCCGCACGGTGCTGATGGTGGACGACTTGATTTCGACGGGCTCGACGATTTGTGCCGCGGCGCAGCTGTTGCAGAAGGCGGGTGCCGGCGCGATGTATGTAGCGGCGTCGCATGGTGTGTTCGTCGGTCCTGCGACGGAGCGCATCAAGGACAGCCCGATCGAGCGGGTTGTGGTGACCAACAGCATTCCGGACAACGGGCGACTGGCGCCCATCGCAGACAAGGTGGACGTGATTTGCGTTTCGAAGCTCTTTGCCGACGCGATCAACCACATTCACAAGAATCAGTCGGTGAGCGCGCTGTTCCGAAGTTTTGCGGAAAGCAAGCGATAGCCAAGAAGACAAACTGTTTGCACTTTTAGGAGATAGTTGAGCAATGCAAGCCAAGCACAAACTCGAAGTTCAACGGCGCGAGCGAACTGGGTCGCGCTACGCACGCCGAGCCCGGGCGGCCGGTCGCCTGCCATGCGTGATCTACGGTCACGGGCAGGAGCCCCTGCACGTGGAGACAGACCACAAGCAGGCGATTCGCTACTTCGAATCGGGTGAGCGCCTGTTCGATTTGGCGCTGCAGGGCGAGTCGAAGGCCGAGACGGTGCTCTTGAAGGACCTGCAGTTCGACTACCTGGGCAACAATGTTGTGCATTGTGACTTGGTGCGAGTGGATCTTGACGAAGTGGTGGAAGCAAACGTGCATTTGCACTTCGTGGGCGAAGCCAAGGGTCTGAAGCACGCCGGCGCAATCCTGACGCACTCAATCACCGAGTTGCACGTGGAGTGCAAGGTGCGGCACTTGCCCGAGGAAATCCGCGTCGACATCTCTGGCCTGGATACCGGGCACCCGCTGTTGGCTCGCGACATTCCGTTGCCCGATGGTCTGGAGCTGAAGGCCGAGGGCGATGTGGTTGTTGCCCAGGTCACGGTGACAAAGGCTGCTGACGAAACAGCGGAAGGCGCAACCACTGAAGGTGAAGGCTCGGAGCCTGAGGTCATCACCGCCAAGAAGGAAGAAGAAGGCGAGAAGAAGGACTGATGAAGCTGATCGTCGGGCTCGGCAACCCCGGTCCGCAATACGACAAGACGCGACACAATGCCGGTTTTATGGTCATCGACCGGCTGGTCGATCGGTGCGCGCCGGGTTCGATGGGCAAGGGCAAGTTCAATGCCCTGCTCTTCGACGGCGTGATCCCTTCGACCGGCGCCGGCGCGGCGCAGAAGGTCGTCTTCATCAAGCCGATGACGTATATGAATCGTTCTGGCGAGACAGTGCAGGCGGCCGTTCGCTTCTACCGCGTCGATCCGGTGGAAGACCTGTTGGTCATCACGGACGACGTGGCGCTGCCTTGTGGGCGCATCCGCATGCGTGCGCGTGGCGGCACGGGCGGGCACAATGGCCTGGGCAGCATCGAGCAAATGCTCAACACCGATGCATACGCGCGATTGCGTGTGGGCATCGATGCGCCGGGACCGATCGCTCAGCACGAGTATGTGCTTGGACGTTTTTCGGATGCTCAACTCTCGGCGGTGGAGCCGGCGCTGAAGGGTGCTGCCGATGCCGCGACGTGTTGGGCACATGAGGGCGTCGAAGCAGCCATGAACAAGTTCAACGCGCCTGAGCCTGTGGCGAAGAGTCCCTCGCCCAAGCGCGACGACAGATTATCTGAGCAAGACACAAACCAATCGAAGGTCGCTGCGAGCGATCCAAAGGAGAATTGACACGATGGCAGAGTCAAAGGGCCGCAAGGCCTTGTATGAGGCGATGTTTCTGGTTTCGCAGGCGGAGGCGCATGACTTCGGCTCGATCGTTGAGCACATCAAAGACATCCTGACGACGCGCGGTCATGTGGACATGATCGCGATGCGCAAGTGGGATGAGCGCCGCTTGGCCTACGAGATCAAGGGGCAGAAGCGCGGCGTGTACTTCCTGGTGTATTTCGAAGCCGACCCGGTGCATATTGAGCCAATCGAGCGGGCGTGCAACATCTCTGAGCGCATCATGCGTGTGCTGTTGACGCGGGCCGATCACCTGACGCGCGAGGAAATGGCGTCGTTCGACGGCGCCCAGGAACTGGCGGACGAGGCGAAGCTGCGTGCGGCGCGTGCCGCTGAGGCAGAAGCCAAAGCTGCCGCAGAGGCGACGGCACAGCCGATCGAGGCCGCCGAAGCAACGGCGTAGGCTGATTCGCCCGCGAGGGGCTACTATTGTCGTTCGGTTTGATCTGAGGCCCTCACGGTTCGCCCCGGCGCACGAGCCTCGCAATCCCGCAAGAAGGGAGGCCAGAGTATGGCCGGCAATGTCAACAAGGTCTTTCTCATGGGCAATCTGACGCGCGACATTGAGCTGCGCCAGTTTCCCTCGGGCGGCGCAGTGGGCAAGTTCGGGCTTGCGGTCAACGAGAAATTCCGCGACCGCAACGACCAGTGGCAAGAGCGTGCCAACTTCATCGACTGCGAGATCTTCGGCAAGCGTGCAGAGGTGATGGCCCAGTATCTGGGCAAAGGCCGCGCGGTGTTTATCGAGGGCAAGCTGCGCCTTGATCAGTGGGAAGATCAGCAAGGGCAGAAGCGCTCGAAGCTCAAGGTCGTTGTTGACGACTTCCAGTTCGTTGACGGACCGCGCGACGGCGGCGGTGGTGGCGGTGGCGGTGGCGGGCGTTCATATGCCAATGCCCCATCCTCATCAGGGCCGGGTGACTATGAGCCGGTGCCGGACGACGACATTCCGTTTTGACAATGTGTGAGCATCGCTCACACAGACGCTGGGGCGAGCGCGTTGCTTGCTCCTCAACTCAATGGCGGGCACACCGCCTGAAAGGACAGCGCCATGGCGAAGAAGATGGTTGAACTGCTGCTGCTCGAGAACGTCGAGGGGCAGGGCATCGTTGGTGACGTGGTCAAGGTGCGCACTGGGTTTGCACGGAATTATCTGCTGCCGCGCGAACTGGCGACGCAACCGAGCCAGGATCTGATTGCGCAGCTGGCGTCGAAGCGCGCAGCGGCCCAAGCAGAGGTTGCGCGCATTCGGGCTGAGCGTGAGAAGATGATCGAGTCGCTCCAGAGCTATGAGATCGAGACGACGCGTGCATGCAACGAGCAGGGACTGCTTTATGGTTCCGTCACGCAGCAGGATGTCGCGGACATGCTCGCGACGAAGGGCTTTGGCGTGCGGGCGCGTGATGTGCGTCTGGGCCAGACGATCAAGCGCGTTGGCGAGTACGACTTGACCATCAAGCCCGATCAGGACCTGGAGGCGCACGTGCGTCTGACGGTGAAGGCGGAGGGCGCGCTCGAGACGGACGCTGAAGAAGCCGAGGCATCGAGTGAAGAAGCCGCGGAGCACGCCAGGCCAAAGCGCGAGCGTGGCTTCCGTGTGCCTGAAGAAGCGAACGTCTTTAGCGACTGATCCGAACGCTCATCCGAGAAGAACAATCACCGCGTCATTTCGGCGCGGTTTTTTCATGGCTCGCTGGGCGGCGGTGTCGATGCGTCCTGAATCAGTTTCGTCACTGTCTCCGCCAGGTCATTCGGAACCGGAAAGTGCAGGTTGTACTGCACGATGAGCCATTCATCGCCAAAGTTGCGCAGGACGCCTGTGCCGCGACACTCGCCATACTTCTCATTGAGCAAAAGCTCGTCGAACACCGCAATCGTCTCGCCCTGGATGAGATCGACGTGGCGCTGGCCCGCGATGGGCACATAGGTCCAGCCGCGGCCTTGGGCAAAGACCGGATCGGCATAGGCGTGAAACTGCTCGACAGTCCATCGCTCTGTCGCATCGGTGCCGAGGAAGACGCCTTCGGGCGCGAAGTGAGCGAAGTAGGCCTCGCCATCGGCGCGTGACGCCGACTGGTGAAACGAATCGAGTGTGTCGTTGATCTCAATCAAGAGCTGAGCGTGATCTAGGGGCTCAAGCCCGGGCTCTGGCGCAAGCAGGCCCCACACAACCAGCAGGATCAATAGCCCGACCACCAGCGCCCCGACGACAGCTTTGCCCGCTCCTCCTCGTCGAACTGCACGCTCCATCATGCGCACCTCCGCCGCGATGTTATGCCCCGGCTGCTGCGGTGGCGTCGGAGCACTTGCCCGCCGCCTCGGCAATCGCAACGAATGAGCCCTTGCCCGAGTCGCTGCGCAGCTTGAATTCGACAGCGCTCTCCGCCAGTCCCTTCTCACCAATGGTGACACGCACGGGAATGCCAATGAGGTCGGCGTCCTTGAACTTGCTGCCGGGGCGTTCGTCGCGGTCGTCGATGAGGACGTCGAGCCCCAATTCGCTCATCTCGTTGGCAAGTTGCTCTGCGACTTCCATGGACTTCGCGTCGCCCGGCTTCATCACCGTGATGAGCACGTGGTAGGGCGCGATTGCGGCGGGCCACACAATGCCGTCGTCATCGAATGCCATCTCGACCGCGGAGGCCACCGTGCGGCTCACGCCAATGCCGTAGCACCCCATGATCACTTCGTGCAGCTTCTGGTCTTCGCCGCTGACCTTAAAGCCCATGGCGCTCGAATACTTCTTGCCCAGCTTGAAAATGTGCCCCACTTCGATGCCGCGACGTGCTTCGAGCATGGCGCCCTTCGCACGCGGCGAGGGATCGCCCGCCATCGCGTTGCGAATGCTGCCGACCTCGAAGAAGCAATCCTTCTTATCTGCGCAGGAAGAGACGGGGTCTTTCCCAAGGTCGCGCTGCCAATTGAAATGCTTGACGTGGTGGTCCTTCTTGTCGGCGCCGGTGACCCAGAACATCGGCTTGCCCTTCGCGGCGTCCATACCGACAGCAGCATCGGGATCGACGATGATCAATGTCTGCGGCTTGCCGACCGCAGCGCGCGGCGAAACGAAACCGATCTCGAAGCCGGACTTCCGCGCCTCTTCGGGATCGGCAAGCACGAGCTTGCACTCGGAGATCTCGCGCACCTTGCCTTCGTTGACATCGTGATCGCCGCGCACGACTGCAACCACCCACCAATCGCCGGGGAAGTTCTTCTCTTCTTCTTCGCTTTGCTTGACGACCTTGAACACCACGGTCTTGAGCATGTTCTGCGGCTTGACCTTCATGAATGCGCAGACGTCATCGATGCCCGGGCAGTTGGGCGTGTGGACTTCCTCAAGCGCGCCGGAGGGTTCGCCCACAAAGAAGCCGACGGCAGGCGCGGGACGCTCGCCAATTTCGCACTTCTCGACGTTCGCGGCGTAGCCACTCTCGGGACACACAAGGATGGTGTCTTCACCGGTCTCGCAATTGACCATGAATTCGTGGCTTGCCGAGCCGCCGATGGGGCCGGCTTCGGCTTCCACGACGGTGAAGTCGAGGCCGCAGCGCGTGAAGATGTTCGTATACGCCTGATACATCTTGTCGTAGGCTTCGTTGAGGCCCTCGAGTGTCATGTCAAACGAATACGCGTCTTTCATGAGGAACTCGCGGCCGCGCAACAGCCCCGCGCGCGGACGAAACTCATCGCGATACTTCGTCTGAATCTGATAGAGGTTCAGCGGCAACTGCTTATAGCTGCTCACCACCTGGCGCATGAGATCGGTGATGACTTCTTCGTGCGTGGGCCCGAGATAGCTGTCGCGCCCGTGGCGATCCTCAAAGCGAAAGAGCAGGTCGCCATAGTCCTCGGCCCGCCCGGTTTCGCGCAGCAGTTCCGTTGGCGCGAGCGCGGGCATGAGCATTTCGCTCGCGCCGGCCGCGTTCATCTCCTCGCGCACGATCTGCGACACCTTGCGCAGCACGCGCCACCCGAGGGGGAGGTACTCGTAGACGCCGGCGGTGACGCGACGGATGTACCCCGCCCGCACCAGCAGCTTGTGCGACGGGGCCTCGGCGTCGGCGGGCGGCTCCTTGGCGGTCGGGATGAGCGTGCGCGACCAGCGGGCGATGTCGCCGTGGATGCGCGTGCGGTAGGTCGATGATGCTGCGGTTGGCGTGGCGGTCGAGGTGGTCATGATGGGGGGAAGTGTAGCGGGGGGAAGGTGGTGGCAGGCGAGCGGAGACTGGAACCGCAGGAGCGAGCTACAGAACAAAGAGGAGAGGGCGCGACTGCTCCGACGCTTCAACGACCAGCGTTCTCAGATTTGCCAGAAACGTCTTGGTGGAAGGTCGCCGTGCCAAACCGGCTACTGAATCGATCGCGTGCAGGACACCGCCCATAGCAGCAGCGTCGAGCCATTCATCCTCGTACTCATCAATGAAGGTCTCGCAATTCGCATTAATAGCCTCAAAGAGTCCCATCTCGAACATGTCGGAGAGAACATCATCAGGAACGTCCAAGACTTGAACATGTGTGGAATGATCAACATCGTTGACCCGCAATGACTCTTCCGCATGTGCATCAAGAGGAAGTACAACACTTCGACGATAGAGTTCCGAATTCTGCATGACTACCGCCCCTCCCCCACCACAACCTCCACCGCCTCTATCCTCGCAGTCTACCCCGCCGTCGCGCGGAGGCGCGTGACGAACCGATCGAGCTTTGCGGCATCGAGCGCGCCGTTGGTGCGCACGCCGGAGCAGAGGTCGACGCCATAGGGGCGGACGGCGGCAACGGCGCTAGCGATGTTGTCGGCGCGCAGGCCGCCGGCGAGGAAGACGGGGACGGGCGAGCGCTCGACGATCGTGCGACTCACATCCCAGTTGTGGGTGCGGCCTGTGCCGCCCAGCTCGCGGATCTGCGCGCCGGGGTTGCCTGAGTCGAGCAGGAGCGCATCGACATGCGGTGCGGCGGTGAGGGCGCGGTCGATGGATGTGTCATCGATGACGTGGATGACCTGGACGATGCGGATCGCGGGGAGTTCCGTGCGCAGGGCGCGGTAGACATCGGGCTGCGTTTCGTCGTCGACGAGTTGGACCGTATTCACATGCGCGCGGCGAACGTGCGCGACCACGGCATCGGGATCGACCTCGCTTGTCAGCAGAAAAGTAGCAATCGGCGGCGGGACGGCGCGCGCGATGTCTGCGATGAGGTCATCGGGGATAGGGCCGGGGCCGGAGGGCATCGTGCCGACGAGGCCCAGCGCATCGGCACCGTGCGCGATGGCGAGTTGGGCTTCGGCGCGGGAAGAGATGCAGCAGACTTTGAGGCGCGTGCGGGGCATGGCGGAAGGCTAACCGCCTGGCGTCACAGAGCAATGTTACGGGCAGCTGGCGCCGAAATTGAACAACAACAGTTGCAGATCTTCGAGATTCGCAATGTTGTCGCCATTCAGGTCGCCCGGGCACGCTGGCCCCTTTGCCGGAGCACCCAGATCGGCGTACCACGACATGAAGTTGCCGTCGAGCATGCCTTGCCCGATGACGTATCGCCCGTTTTGGGAGATTCCCGTCGCCGATTCGAGCAGCCATCCACCAATGTCAACACCTTTCGCGATGAGGAGGTCCTCGATCATGCGCATGCCGTTCACTTCGTCCCAAATGAATGCGCGTGCGCCGACTGCGTCCGTTGCGCGGCCGACAATGATCGAACCGTCCGAGGTCACGTCAAACGCGGCGCTCAACTCTGAACCACCCGGCAAGTCGCCAAGGGCTTCGAAGCCGGAGGTCACAGTCCAGCGAAAGGCTTGATGACCTGTCGCCGTTGAGCCGAGCCCCACCGCCGTCGAGCCATCTCCCGACAGCGCAAAGGCATTGCAGAACGTGTCGCCTCCAGCCAGGTCGCCATAGCCCACCATGCCCGTTGCCTGCGTCCAGCGCCACAGCTCCGTGCCCGCGTCGGTCGAGCCGCGGCCGATGATGACCGTGCCGTTGTCTGACACATCGACGGCCACCGATTGAAAAACGCCGCCCGGCAGGTCACCCATGGGAGTGAGCCCGCCGATGTTCGACCACCGGAATGCCTCTGGACCATTTGCCGAGTTGCCCTGACCGACGACAACTTCGCCGTTGATGGACGCCGCGACTGCGAATGATTCATTGATACCGCCCGGCAAGTCGCCAATCTCGTACATGAAGGTGATCATGCCCGCGGTGCTATACAGAAACGCAACGCGCTCGGCAAACAATCCTGAGCCTGTGCTCACGCTCTCGCCAACAATGATCGTGCCCTCAGGCGAAATGCCAAACGCACTGCTGTAGTAGTCACCGCCCGGCAGGTCGCCGATGCTGGAAATGCCACCGGTTGGCGTCCAGCGGAAGGCGTCCTCGGTTCCATTCGCACTGTCGCCTTGCCCGGCCACGACCTTGCCATCGCGCGACATGCCACGCGCAAACGCCTCATGTGCCGTCGAGCCGTTGAGCTCGCCAAGGGTGTACAGCCCCTGCCCGGAGGCAGGCAGGGTGAACATGAGGACAACTCCACCAGCAATCGCACAACGCATTGGCACTTCCTTTCAGCTTGGTCCGGACGAGCTATTCGTAGCGACTGCTCGCCGCAATGTGGAGCGCAAACTACAAAGTCACCCCAAATAGGTCTTTCGCGCGGAGAACATAGGCCCCCCGCTGCCCCGAATGCCAAACTGGGCAAAGCCCCCGGACGCCGAGTTTTCTTGACCGAGCGCGAATCCAAATCGCGCGCCCCGGCGAACTCGCTTCTTGAAGAACCCCTTTCAACTCCCTTTCCGGGAAGGAGTAGTCCTATGAAGGCTCTGGATATCGTTGCGCTTGTCCTGCTCATTGTTGGCGGCCTGAACTGGGGCCTGGTCGGCCTGTTCAAGTTCGACCTCGTGCAGGCGATCACCATGCAGAACGTGTTTCTCTCCTCTGCTGTGTACACGCTTGTTGGCTTGGCGGCGGTGTATCAGGCCGCGGCACTGTTCTCCATGCAGAAGCGCTGGAGCGGTGCGACGCGTTTCGCCTCGGCATGATCTGTCCCGCCGTCCCCGGCAACCGCTCGGTCGCAGCAGTACTTCCCGACGGCGTGGCGCGCACTGCTCCTCCCGCGTGCGTGTCACGCCTGTTTATGTTTTGGGTTGATGCTCTTTGGAGTATTGCCAGAGGGATCGGGTGCCCCGGTTTGCTTGCAAACCGGGAGATCAGTTGTGTGAAGGATGCAAAGCCTCTGCACGCCGACGTGCTGGTGCCTGCAGCGGTGCGAGCAATGCACATCGCTCAGACCCGGCTTGACAAGCAAGCCGGGGCACCCGGCGCAACCCAGCCTAGAATACTGACAAGTCCAAGGAGAGCTGGCGATGCTGGACCAATGTCTCAAGGTGTGCGCGGGAATCCTCTGCATGTTTGCCGCCGAAGCGAGAGTTCAAGCGGTCGTTGCGCAGGATGAACCAAAGAACCCTACGGGTGACGAAACCGCCGCGTTGCTTGCCGAGGCTCGTCGCCACCTCGTCGGCGGTCGTCATGCTGAAGCGCGAGCAACGATAGGGCCGCTTCTCATTGATCCTGATCAGCCGAGCATCGACGTGTGGCTGGTCGCGGGGCGGGTCGGAATTGCGACGCGAGACACCAATCTCGCGGGCTACGCGTTCGATGCGTTGAGCCGGCTGCCGCATGCTCCGGAGCGAGAGAAATCGGTGGCGAACCTGCTCGACGAGCTGCGCGCTGCGCCAATCCAGGATTATGTCGAGCGCATCCCTCTTGATCGCGAGACCTTTCGATCCGCGATGGACGATGCCCTTGGAGGCGACACGAGCACATACATTCTAGTTGGTGGCGCATACGCTCATGGCGCAGGCGTGGTGTACAACCCCCCCGAGGCTGTTCGTTGGTACAAAAAGGCGGCGGAGGCGGGCGACATGGAAGGCATGATGACGCTTGCCCAAGCCTACCTCCGCGGATTCGGCGTGGAAGCCGATGCGGCAAAAGCAGTTCCGTGGTTGCGCAAGGCCGCAGAGGCGGGCGACGCGGAGTGCATGTACGGACTTGCGAATTGCTACGCGAACGGCACAGGGGTCGCGCAGAGCGATGTCGAGGCCGCCAAGTGGTATCTCAATGCGGCGGAGGCGGGGAGTACCGTTGGGATGTACGCGATCGGGCAAGCATATGTGTTTGGCAAGGGGGTCGCCCAGGATGACGCCGAGGCGGTGAAGTGGTTACGACAAGGCGCCGATCTTGGCGACCCCGGCGCGATGTATCTGCTCGGGACTCTTTATATCAGCGGGCATGGCGTGCCTCAAAGTGATGTTGAAGGAGTCCGTTGGATTAAGCTCGCTGCGGAGCGCAACGACGAGCGCGCGATGTTTTCGCTTGCAATTGCATACGGAACAGGGCGAGGTATTCAAGAGGATTTCGAAAAGGCCGAGCAGTGGTTGCGCAAAGCCGCAGCAGCCGGCAGCATTGAAGCGCAAAAGCAAATGCAACAGATGGGACTTGAGCCGTAACGGAGCCCCGGGCTTGACAAGCAAGCACGGCCACCCGATCGGTCAACCTGGCTACAAATTCCCCCGCCGCTCCTGTTCCAGTTCGAGCGATTCGAACAGCGCCTTGAAGTTCCCTTTGCCGAAGGACTGGGAGCCGCGGCGGCAGATGATCTCGAAGAACAGGGTCGGGCGGTCCTGCAGGGGCTTGGTGAACAGTTGCAGCAGGTAGCCCTCGTCGTCGGCGTCGACCAGGATGCCGAGGTCGCGGATGCGCTCGTGGTCTTCCTTGACTTCCCAGCCCTGGGCCTGCACGCGCTTCCACACCGAGTCGTAATAGACATCGGGGATGCCCAGGAAGTCGACGCCGCGCCGGCGCAGCTCGGCGACGGAATGCAGCTCGTCGTCGGTGCGCAGGGCGAGGTGTTGCACGCCGGGCGTCATGTTGTGCCACTCGAGGTATTCGAGGATTTGCGATTTCTTCTTGCCCTCGGCAGGCTCGTTGATCGGGATCTTGATGAGCTGGTTGCCCGACGCCATGACTTTGGACATGAGCGCGGAGTATTCGGTGGAGATGTCCTTGTCGTCGAAGTGCTTGAACATGGAGAACTCGAGCACGTGCTCGTACCACTGCACCCAGTGGTTCATCTTGCCTTCTTCGACGTTGCCGACGAGGTGGTCGACGTACTTGAGGCCGCAGGGGTGCTGCTTGTTGTAGTCGTTCCAGGCGAAGCTGCCCATGGGTTTGAACTTGGTGTTGAAGCTGCCGCCCTTCTTGACGTTGACGAGGTCGTAATCGCCGGTGCGCGAGACGAAGGAGTGCACCGCGCGGCCAAAGGTCTTGACGCCTGCGCGGGTGACGCTGCCGCGCGCATCGGAGGAAGTGATGGGCTCATAGGCGGACTCGGCGCCGTTCTTGAGCGCGCGCTGGTAGGCCTTCTCGGCGTCGAAGACGGTGAAGGCGACGTCCTTGACGCCATCGCCATAGAGCTTGATTTCGTCGGCCGCGGGGTGGTCGGGGGTGAGGGGCGAGGTGAGCAGGAGGCGGATGTTGCCCTGGGTGAGGAGGTAGGAGGCGTGGTCGCGGATGCCGGTGGTGAGGTCGGCGTATTGCTGGACGTCGAAGCCGAAGGTGGCGGCGTAGAAGACGGCGGCCTGCTTGGCGTTGCCGACGTAGAAGCGGACGTGGTCGACGTCGCTCTGGTGGAGCGGGACGGTGGATTTCGCGCCGGTGGCTGCGGGTTTCGTGGTGGCGGTGGTCATGGCAAACACTCCTACGGCATTGTTCGAGGTCGACAGGGTCACCCGGTTGGACGCGTCCGGCTGAGCGGGCCGGGGATGAGGGAATGGTAGCACTCAGGGGGCGGGGGACGGGGTTTTGGCGGGCATCGCGCCGCATTCGGGGCAGGGGGAGTTTGGTGGGAGGCCGAGGAGGGAGTAGCTGCAGGAGGGGCATTGGTTGCGACGCGCCCGACGTGCTGAGCGCGCGAGTCTGCATGTGCGGCGCCCTCCAAAGAGGAGCGCCCACCAAGCGAGGCCGTAGAACGCGGTGTTCCTGATGAACCCTGGCCAGCGAGGGAGATAGGGCAGCCGTGACCGGTAGACAAGACGCGTGTCCGGACGAAGGAACCCGCTTGTTTCAACGCGCGCCCCGGACGCGTCTTCAAGAGGGTAGTACGCGACCCAACCTTGAACGCAAAGCCAAGGCCAGCCAACCATGACGGCCGTCCCCCACTCCTCCGCGCTAATGAAGTCGGTCGCCGCTGACCGCAGCGGAAGATTCTTCACGAGGAGCTCTGTGAGTTCGCACTCACTCTGACCCTTCTCCACATGCTGGATTCGCCAGCCGCGACCCGTGTTCGCTGCAACCCTGTATTCCGAGTTCAGAACGTCCTTCGGAGCCTCTCTTGGAGTCGGACGAATCATCCACGCGACGGCATAAGACGACACAAGCCCAAGCAAGAACAACATCACGACTCCGGAGACCCATCGCATCACAACTCACTTCGCCGGTGGCGGCAGCGTGCGCAGGCGGCTCAGGCACTCGCGCTCGAAGCGGTCTTCGAAGGTGCCCAGGGTCGGATCGCTGTCGGTCTCGCGATACTTCTTCTTCTTGAGTTCGTTGCTGATGCGATCGATGCGCGTGGTGGGCAGGGGGTGCGTGCTCATCCACTCGGGCTGTCCCCCACCGCCGCCCGCGGCTTTGAGGATCTCCATGACTTCGAGCATGCCGCGCGGCTTGTAGCCGGCTTTGGTCATGTAGCGCATGCCGAGGGAATCGGACTCGGATTCCTGGTTGCGATCGAACTTGAGCGCATAGACGCCCGCGCCGGTGACCGCGAGGTTTGCCAGTTCGACTGCGCCTTGCACCTGGGATTGGCCCGCGATCACGCCAATGACGGCGGCGCCGATTTCGAGGCCGGTTTGGCGCGCCAGCTTGTCATCGACGTGCTGCGCCGTGACGTGGCCAATCTCGTGGCCCAGGACGCCCGCGAGTTGCGCTTCTGATGTCATGCGCTCAACGAGCGCGCGGCTGACAAACACTTTGCCGCCCGGAAGCGCGAAGGCGTTGATCACCGACGAGTTCAGGAACGTAAACTCCCATGGCAGCTCTGGGAAGTGTGCTTCGGTGGAAGGCACCATGGACATGCCGATGCGCGTGACATAGTCGCGCAGGGCCGGGTCGGGCACGACGCCGCCATAGCCTTCGATGAGTTCGGGCATGGCCTGCGTGCCGATGGCGATTTCCTGTTCGGTGGAAAGGGCGTTGAACTGCGATCGCCCCGTGGCGGGATTGGTGACGCAGGCGGCGTTCAACGAAAGCAGGATGAGGCCAAAGCCGAGCAAGACGCGACGCATATGCACCCCCTGTGAGAATCGCCCCAAGTGTAGCCCAAGTGGCTAGCATTTCCGCCCCATGGCTTCAGAGCAGCCCAACGATGGCGGCGAGCAACGGGCCGGCTGGTCCGAGGGTGAACTGCGCGCCGATCCCCATGCACATGCGGAGAAGGCGGCGAAGGTCCGCAGCATGTTCGCAGCGATCGCGGGCAAGTATGACCTGAACAACAGGGTGCATAGCTTCGGGCGCGACCAGGCGTGGCGGCGCGAGGCGGTGCGCATGGCGCATGTGACGAAGACTGATCGCGTGCTCGATGTGGCGTGCGGCACGGGGGATCTGTCGCGCGCGTTTGCAGATGCGGGCGCGGCGCATGTGACGGGCCTAGACTTCACGCAGGAGATGCTGGATATCGCGAAAACAAAGCGACTGGTCAAGCGCGGCACGTTGCGCAGTGGCAAGCCGGTGATCGACTATGTGCAGGGCGATGCGATGCGGCTTCCGTTCGCGGACAAGACCTTTGACATCGTGTCGATCGCGTTTGGGATTCGAAACGTGAGCGAGCCGATGGTGGCGCTGCGTGAGTTTGCGCGTGTGCTGAAGCCGGGCGGGCGATTGGTGGTGCTGGAGTTTGATCAACCCAGCGCGGGACCCGTGCGGTGGCTGAACAAGCTGTATTGCAACAAGGTGATGCCGATCACGGCGTCGCTCATCTCGCGGGACAAGGCGGGGGCGTACAAGTACCTGCCCCGCTCAATCGAGACCTTCTTGACCAGTGAAGCGCTGGCCAGCGCGATGGTCGAGGCGGGGTTCCAGGACCCACAGATCAAGCGGCTCACGCTCGGCGTGTGTGCGTGCGTCCGCGGGGACAAGCCCGCCTGAACTTCCGATAACTCACGCAGCGCAGTTATTGCGGACTTGCCCGAGGGCTCGTTCATCGCGGGATCGGTGCGCGCCCGATGACACCTGCCGGCGACGAGGCAACGTCAGCCTCGCCCACAAGATGAACCACGTTGGGGAGCACTGCCGTGTCCTACGTCGAGTTGAGCGAGAGACTGCTGGAGGCGTTGATCGATGGCGATCGCGCCGCCTCCCGAGCGGTCGTGGACGACGCCCACACCATGGGGTCGACCGCAGAAGACATCGTTGCGGAACTGTATTGGCCCACCTACGAGACGATCGAGAAGCTGTATCGCGGCGATCAACTCTCGAACATGGGGCATCACCTGGCGACGCGCTTGCTGCGCACGTTGGTGGACCAAGCTTCGCAGCACTTTGACTATCAGCCGAGCAATGGGCGCACGGTATTCGCGGTATGCGGCCCCACGGATGCCGACGAGCTTGCAGGTCAAATCGCAGCCGACTTTATCGAGCGCGAGGGGTATTCGATCAAGTATGCCGGCGGCGGGATCGCTTCGGACGAGGTGCTCGAGATGGTGCAGACCTCGCAGCCCGATGTGCTGTTGCTCTTCGCGAGCGCGCCGAGCGATCTGCCCGACATTCGGGCGTTGATCGACCAGCTTGGTGAGATCGGTGCGTGCCGGAAGACACAGATTGTCGTGGGCGGCGGCGTATTCAATCGCGCCGAAGGCTTGGCGGAGGAGATCGGCGCCGACTTGTGGGCCGAGGATCCTTGCGAGTTGTGCGAAGTCCTGCTCAAGCAAGCAACGCGACGTGCAACCGCCGAGCAGCGCACGGTTGGGCGCAAGGCGCGTCCGCAACCGGTCTCAACGGGCGGCTCGCGCAAGGTCGCCTAGGACAGAACATGCACGTCGCGCGAAGGCTGCGCGAGGTGCGATTCGTCATTTTCTCTCCACCCCCGGGGCCCCTGGCGTCGAAACGCCACGGGCCCCTTTCACTTGGGAAAGGGAGATCGACCTATTGCTTGCGCAGGAACTCCGCGGTGACCACTTTGTCGCGGACGTCTGCCGTATGCGAGGACTGCGTCCACTTGCCCGTCTGCTTGTGGCGCGTGTGTAGCTTGCCGTCCTGCGTTGCGTAGTACTTGACTTTTGTTAGATCCTCACCCGAGGTGTTTGTCGTCGCGCCCACTGCGACGAGCTCCACGCCGCCCAGCAGCACGGCATCGGCGCCGACGCTTTGCGCCTTCTTGATGATGTCTTGAACGATCTGTTCGGAGGTCATGTACTCCGTGGCTTCTGCGCGATCGTGCCCGATCACCCGATACTCTGCAGGCACATCCGA
This sequence comes from Phycisphaerales bacterium, assembly GCA_020427635.1. Classification (GTDB taxonomy): domain Bacteria; phylum Planctomycetota; class Phycisphaerae; order Phycisphaerales; family UBA1924; genus JAGQOH01. The sequence goes on along the minus strand of JAGQOH010000046.1, from coordinate 8,166 downwards.
GGCGTCATAGAACACCTCAACATGGCTCGACGGAGCAAAGCTGCTGCCCACATAGTCGTGCGTCACACAGCCGGCCAGCACACATGAACCACCGACCAGCGCAAGAACTGCCGCCCACAAACGCTTCATGTCAGGATTCCTTTCACCAGGAAGTGATCACGAACGAGATTCTACTGGAGGGGCCCGCGACGGGGCGCGTCGACGCTATCCTCGGGCCCATGGGTGAGCAAGGGCTCCAAGAGCAAAGGCCTGACGATGCCGTTCGCCACTTGGCGCCACCCGAATTGTGGGATGAGTTGGTCGACGAAGCGGTCGGCGAAGTGCGCGTCATTCATCGTCACACAAAGTTCGCGGCACCTGCCCGCTTTGCAGTGCTTTCAAGCTCTTCGAGTGGCAATTCGTCGGTCATTCTGCACCAGACATCATCGGGCACGCGCGCCACGCTGATCGACTGTGGCCTCTCGCCCAAGCGCACGAACGAGCTGCTCGAAACGCTTGGCGCGTCGATCGACTGCATCGATCGCATCGTGATGACGCATTTTGATTCGGATCACTTCAATTCATCATGGGTGTCTGCGTTGCCGGACCATGCACGCTTTGTCGTGCATCGCGGACATCGAGGCGTTGCCGGACGGCGCGGGGCGCTGACGCGCCGGACCGATGTGTTTGACGATACCTTCGAGCTTGCGCATGGCGTGCGGGGCCGAGCCATCCTGATGAAGCATGATGACCTCGGCGCTTCAGCATTTCGCTTTGACTTCGCGATGCCCGGCGGACGCACGCGATCTTTGGGCTATGCGACCGACATCGGCGCACCATCCCAGGCGCTGGCGCGCACGCTCATGGGGGTCGATGTGCTTGCGATCGAGTCGAACTACTGTCCGGTCTTGCAGCGCGAGAGCGACCGCCCGATCTACCTCAAGCGCCGGATCACAGGCGGCTCGGGGCATCTCTCCAATGGCCAATGTGCGTCTTTGGTGCGCGCGATCGGCCCGCGCCGGGCGGTCGTGCTCTTGCACCTGTCGCGCGATTGCAATACGCCCGAGGCGGCGCTCCTGGAGCACGCGCCGGAACTCGAGGCGGGGCTCTACGACCTGGTTGTCGCCTCGCCTGACGCGGCAACAGAACCGATCCCCCTCACTGCCGACTGAGCAGCGCCTTGGCGGCTTGATACGCCGCAGTCGCGTCGGCCAAGACCTCGGCAACGGCCGCGGGCACGTCCTGCCCTTGCCATGCGGCCTGGAGCGCTTCCTCGTGTCTGGCCAACAAGACGCCGGCTCGGTCGACGGCCAGGGGGCGCTCGGCAGTCGGCAGAAGCATCAGGTCCCCCAGGGCGAAGGTCACCGCCTGCAAGGCGATGATGGACTCGACTGAGGCCTTCCAGGCGGCCCCCTCTTTCACTTCTGGGAGGGCGATGGCAGCTTGGGCAAACTGGGTCCACCGGGCAAGAAGGATGGGCCAACTCAGGGGAGCCGCCGGAAGCGGGCCATTTGCGGGTTGGGGGGCGTTCTGGGGCATCTGGGGAGGGGTTGGGCTCGGAGATCGGACCTCCCAGCGTAACCTGGTTTTTCCTTGCAACGCATGCCCAAACCGGGCGTAGACTGATTGTCATGACCAAGGGCGAAGAACTGCGCTTGATTGAGCTGGCCCAGGCGGGGGATCACGACGCCGCCTCGGCCCTCATCCGCGCTCATCAGAAATCGCTGTTTGCCTACCTACTGCGGCTGTCGGGCAATCCGGAGCTGTCGGAGGATGTGGTGCAGGACGCGTTTGTGCGCGTGCTGACCAACCTGCATCGCTTCGACCCGCGCTTCCGATTCTCGACCTGGCTGTTCACGATCGCCAAGCGGCTTTATGTGAACGCCTGCCAGAAGATGAAGCCGGTGTACGACACTGATGTCGTTGGCGGGCGGCAAGGCAATGGCGTCGAGCCAGGACTGCCGACGTTGTTGCGCGAGCGCACCAACAATGCGCGCGACGCGATTGGGCGGGCCTTGCAGCAGCTTTCATCCGAGCAGCGTGAGATCGTTGTGCTGTTCCATCAGCAGGAATGGCCTATCACGCGCATCGCCGAGTTCATGGACATGCCCGAAGGCACCGTGAAGAGCCATTTGCACCGCGGACGGCGGAAGATGCGGAAGTATTTCGAGTTGCATGAGTCGGCTGATTGGGCGAACGAATTTGCCGGAGTGGTGGCGTGACCGAACGGTTGTCACAGGGCGAGCAGTTTGACCCGGGTCGGGTGCCCGATGAACTGATCGATGCCGTGCTCGACGGCTCGGCGGACATCGAACATTCGCGCACGCTGTTCAAACAACTCTCCCAATCGCCTGACGCGGCGCGCGAAGTTGCATCGACACAGCGCGCGATAGAGGCGTTGCGCTCCCCGGTGCGTACACCTGACTTGTCGGGCCGCGTGTTGGGCGAACTGGCGCGTCGTCACGGCTTTACGACACCGGCGATGCGGCGTCAGGTTTGGATGCGGCGCGTCGCGGCGGCGGCGGCACTCGTCGTCGTTGTTGGCGGGGCTTTTGCCGTGCAGCGCTTCGTGCCCGAGGCGGCCACCTTGTTGCCGCAGGCGACGCCGGTGAGCGACGTGGTCGCGGCGGTGCCCGAGCCAACCACGCAAATCGCAGGGTTCAAGGCGCGCATTACATGCGGCTTGGATGATCTTCCGACGTTGTCCACACTCGCGCGGACGTGCACCGGGGCGCAGCAGGCGTGCGATGAAGTGGTTGTGGCGTGCGATGCTGATTCGCGTGCGTCGGATGGCGATGAGCCGGCATTTACGATGGTCGTGCTGCAACGCACGGCTCCTCGCAGGCCGGTCGCTCAACCCGTTGCCATGGGTCAAGGGATGACGCCGACGACAGAGCAGTTTCTTGCCCTTCCCCATGGCAAGGCTGATCTGGCGTGGGCGCATGCAAAATCCATGCGCCCGACCACGGGCCAGGACACCTATGCCCAGGACACCTATGCAATGTGGGGCCCGGCCTCAGGCGCTTCACGCGTAGAGCCGATGATGCTGGTCTCGCCGACCGCGACGTTTGACTGGATCGGGCTGAGTGGAGAACTTGCGCAGCCGACAAATGCACGCGGCGGCGCTACGCCCTATCGGTAAGACTCTTCAGCATGAGCATGGGACGTGTGACATGGCGCCGAGCGCTGGCGGCGATCTGGTGCGGCAGCGCACTGCTCTTGAGCCTTGCGCCGCAGGGTCATGCCGGCGCAAGGCGCGGCGATGCTGTTGATGCGCTCCTTGATGCGCCGGAAGGCGCACAATTGATTGTCTCGATTGATGAAGCGGGCGAGTTGGCGCATGGGCCATTGGGCCAAGCGGGGCTGGCGATGCTTGAACATGTGGCGCCCGACCTCCCCGCAGCATGGGGGCGCCTCGCCAAGCAGCTTGGCATGTCGGAACAAGAGACGTTTGATCGACTTTTCGGACGTCGCGTGCTCATCGCTTCGAAGCGCGATGCCAACCGCAGCTGGTCGTGGGTCGTGCGCTGCATCGTCGATGACGAGACGGCTCAGGCACTGCGCCGTTCGATTGTGGAAGCGCCACGCAAGCTTGTAAATGGACGCCAGGTGTTGGCGGCAGAAGGCGGTCGGTTTGAGCTGGTCGTGGTTGACTTGCGCAAGGGGCGCGCCGCGGTATTGCTCGGGCCGGCGGATCATCCGGAACTGTTGGATGCGGCGGCGTTGGGTCGCCCCCATGGCGGTGGGATGCTCATGCCTGCTGACCCGCGCGAACGGCAGGTGGACCTGTTGCCACGTGGCACGCGCATCTTCTTGTACTCATCGTTGAACGAAAGCCTCCTGCCCGGGCTCGGTGATCTGGCGGGGGACTGTGCGAGTTGGACAGCGCTGGCAGCGGCGCCCGACGAGCAAGCAGGATCGCTCAAGTTCACATTCGTCACCATGGTCGAAGACCGACCAGAACGGCTGCTTGATGTGAAGCCTTGGTCAAAGGACACGTTCGAGTCCTTTGCGCACGGCGCGTTGTTTGCGGTGGTCGAATCGGACGTGCTGTCACGTGAGCTTTGGCCCACGATTGAGCAGCGGTTTATGGCGGGGCTCGAGCATCCAATCGAGACGCCGGATCATGGCGCGTTCGGCGGCCGCGTCGCGCTCGGGGTGTACCCCTCGCCCACCGGACCGATCGACTTTGTCGTGGGGCTCGAGACCCCCGACGTTGGGGCCCTGGCGCCTGCGGGCGATCGGTTCATGGCGGGAATCGTGGGCTTGCTGCCCGGCCTTGGAGGCAGTGCGGCGAATGATTTTGGTGGCATGGCGCCCGACGCGCTGCGCGAGGTCGACCTTCGGCCGGCAATTGGGAATGCAGCGGTCATGGGTTGGCCTGACGTTGGCCCGACGCTGGCGTGGCGTTTTCCCCGCGCTCCAGAGGGGGTTGAGCACGGCTGGATGACCGCTGGGCTTGGGGGAGAGCTCGTCGATCAGACAGCGGACGCCCTTGCTGGGCCCGAGGAAGGTGCTCGCCAGGCGTGGCTTAGCATGGGCGTCATCCGTCCCGCGGCCCTGGTCAACGCGCTTGCCGAGTTCCCCATGCCCCAGCCAGCATGGTTCGGCACCGTGCGGAGCGTGGATGCGCTGCGGTGGGAAGTCATGGCGGGCCCGGGTGGGGCACTGGTGGGTTCGGGCGAGTTGCGTCTGTCGGCCCCCCCGGCGCGGTAGCGCTGCTACGATCCACATCCGCCGATCTGCAGCGCGGCTGCGTGGATCCGCGGGCAATCCCTGCCCCCCTCGGCCAAGCATCATCATGAACGAACAACTTCGCAACGTCGCGATCATCGCGCACGTCGACCATGGCAAGACCACGTTGGTCGATGGACTCTTGCGCGATTCGGGCAATTTCCGATCGGGCCAACTTGAGAAACTCGCAGGCGGTCAGCACGGCCTGATCATGGACTCCAATGATTTGGAGCGCGAGCGCGGCATCACGATCCTTTCAAAGAACTGCGCAGTGACGTGGTGGCCTGAAGAACCCGGCAAGGGCGAGCCCTATCGCATCAACATCATTGACACGCCGGGCCACGCCGACTTTGGTGGCGAGGTGGAGCGCGTGCTGCGCATGGCGGATGGATGCTTGCTGTTGGTCGATGCTGCCGAAGGGCCCATGCCGCAGACGCGGTTTGTGCTGAGCAAGGCGATCGAAGCTGGCCTGGAGCCGGTTGTTGTCGTCAACAAGTGCGATCGCCCGGACGCGCGGCCCGACGAAGTGATCGGCGAGGTGTTCGATCTGCTCGTCGAACTGGGCGCAGACGATCACGCGCTCGATTTCCCGATCGTGTACGCCAGCGCGCGCAATGGCTGGGCGGCAAACGAGGTCGATCTCAAGGCGCTGCCTGTCGGGCGCATTGATGGAGGCGACGCGGATTTGCGGCCCATCTTCGAGGCGATTATTCAACATGTGCCGCCCGCGCATGGCGAGGTTGATCAGCCACTCCAGATGCTGATCACGTCGCTCGACTATGACGAATATGTCGGGCGGATTGGCATCGGGCGTGTGTTCAACGGCAAGATCCGCACCGCACAGCAGGTTGCGATCATCGCGCGCGATGGCAAGCAGCGCAACGCGAAGATCGGACAACTCCGCGCGTTCGAGGGGCTTGGTCGGCGCGATGTCGAAGAGGTCAGCGCGGGCGATCTGTGCGCGATCATTGGCGTGCAGGACATCGATATTGGCGACACGATCGCGGACAAGGACAACCCCGCGGCGTTGCCCCCAGTCGCGATCGATGAGCCGACGCTGCAGATGGTGTTTCGCGTGAACGATTCTCCCTTTGCGGGGCGCGAGGGCAAGTATGTCACGTCGCGTCAGGTGCGCGATCGCCTGATGAAAGAAGCCGAGACAAACGTGGCGCTGCGCGTCGCGCCGCTGGGCGGTGGCGATGAGCTTGAGGTCGCGGGGCGGGGCCTGCTGCACCTGGGCGTCTTGCTCGAAACGATGCGCCGCGAGGGGTATGAACTCGCAGTTGGCAAGCCCAAGGTGGTCATTCGCGAGGTGAATGGCAAGCAGTATGAGCCCTTGGAGCGGCTTGTGGTCGATGTGCCCAGCGCGCAGATGGGCGCGGTGATGGAACTCGTCGGCGCGCGGCGTGGCGAGATGAAGCACATGGATATGCGGGGCGACACGGCGCACTTGGTCTTTGAGATCCCCGCGCGCGGGCTCATTGGCTTGCGCTCGCGCGTTGTCACGGCGACGCAGGGCGAAGCGATCATGCACCATGCCTTTGAGCGATTTGTGCCAATCATGGGCGAAGTGCCCAAGCGGCAGATGGGCGCGCTCATCGCGCTCGAGCATGGACAGGTGACGGCGTATTCGGTTGAGCAGATGGCCGAGCGCGGTGTGCTGTTCGTTGTGCCGGGCGATCAGGTGTATTCCGGACAGATCATTGGCGAGCACAACCGCGACAACGACTTGACCGTGAACATCACGCGGCAAAAGCAACTGACGAACTTCCGCGAGGCGACCAAGGAAGCGACGGTGAAGCTGAAGGCCGCTCGGAAGATGAGCCTCGAGCAGTGCCTGGAATACATCGAGGATGATGAGCTTGTGGAGATCACGCCAGAGAGCGTGCGGATGCGCAAGCGAGCGTTGAGTGAAGCCGAGCGGCGGAAGCAGAGCCGATCGGAGAAGGACAAGGCGCGGGTGTAGGCACGAAATGGGCCTGACTCACCCCCCAACTGTGAAAACATAAGGCCCCGTCAAGGCACCATCCGATCTAACAAGTGCGGGCGGGCGCGCATTGCCCCTCCCTGCGCGGGGGATCAGCCATGAAGGCGACGATTGCGATGGCGATTTGGATGGGGGTTGCGTGCGCGGGCGCGAACCCGTTGCCGGAGTATCAGTTTGTGGACTTCCAGCCGCCGTACTCCGACGATCATCAAGCCTACTGGGATTACCTGAACGCCATCAGCGACGCTGGTCACATCGTGGGTATCAGTAATTGGGACTACAACGATGGTGACATCGTGTATGGGTTCGCTGGGGCGCCTAGGGTGCTTCCACGGCGCGGAGCAGTCTATGACGTCAATGTGCATGGGCAATTCGTAGGCGAGTACCACGAAGACTACGCGATCGAGCCGTGGGTCGCGACGTTTGACGGAGTGGTTGAATCACTTCCGTTGCCGAAGGGCTTTCGCAGAGGAATACCGGCGGGAATCAGTGATACGGGCTGGATTTGTGGCGTCGTTGATGACTTTGAGCCCGGTGATTCTGAGGCGGTCTTTCGACCCTGGGTTATTGATCCACAAGGAAACTCGATTTCGCTCGGTGATGACTATCCAATCGAAGGCAGGCCCTGGGCCGGAGCAGTTTTCGATATCAACGATGACGGAGTGGCTGTTGGCTACATGGGTCATCAAGTGGAGTTCATCGCGGACTACAAGCCGGTGGTTTGGGATCCCCTTCATGGGGCTCGTCTGCTTGACGTGCCCAGGCCCGAGGCACAGGTGCCGAACCAGGCGCTGGCAATCAACGCGCACGGCATGATTGTCGGGACAGTTTGGGATGCGACAGGACGGCGCGCAGCCTACTGGGACAGCGATGGAACACTGCACCTCATTCCATCGAATGGCCCGGCGCGCGCAATCTCGATCAACGATCAAGGACATGTTGTGGTTTGGGAGGGGAGTCTTGAGAACGCACGAGCGTTCTTGTGGGACCCGGTGCACGGGGCTCGCTACATCGAAGACCTGTTGCCCGGATACTACTTTTATACCCCTGGGCAGATTACGAACAATGGCACGGTGATCGTCTCGTACTCCAATCAGCCCAATGACCGCAACCCTCGCGATACCATCATTCGCCCCCGGACCTGTCCCGGTGATGCCAACGGTTCGGAAGCCGTTGACCTGGCGGACGTGGAGACGGTGCTCTACAGCTTTGGCTGGTCCTCAGGCCCCTGTCTTGTCGGCGATGTCGACTGCTCGGGCACCGTCGACCTGGACGATCTAAACCTCGTCCTGCTCAACTTCGGCACCGTGTGCGAGTGAAGAACCCCCTCCCTCGCGCTTGGGGCTAGTTAGTCTTCACCCCTCCACGCAGGTGTCGCCTTCGGATCGATCCACGTAATCCAGATCGCATCGAGTGCGCGGACGCCAAGGCCGCGGGGGATGATGACGCTGGCAATCGCCCAGCCG
>JAGQOH010000045.1 GCA_020427635.1 Phycisphaerales bacterium | reverse complement strand
TTGATCATCTGGCCACGCGGGTCGCAGAAATAGGATTGGCCATAGAACTCGCCAATGTCCCAGGGCTGTTCGTGGCCGACGCGATTGATGGCGCCGACGAAGTATTGATTCGCGCACGCGTGCGCGGGCTGCTCGATCTTCCAGAGGTATTCGCTCAAGCCTGCGACGGTGGCGCTCGGATTGAAGACGATCTCGGCGCCATTCAGGCCAAGCTCGCGCGCGCCTTCGGGGAAATGGCGGTCATAGCAGATATAGACGCCGATCTTGCCGAAGCGCGTCTGGAAGACGGGATAGCCGAGGTTGCCGGGGGTGAAATAGAACTTCTCCCAGAAGCCCGGGTGGCAATGCGGGATGTGGTGCTTGCGGTAGGTGCCGAGGTATTTGCCCGTGTCGTCGATGACGGCGGCGGAGTTGTAGTACACGCCCGTCATCGCCTTCTCATAGATCGGCACGACCATGACCATGCCGTACTTCTTGGCCTGCTCCTGCATGAGCTTGACGGTCGGACCATCGGGGATAGGCTCGGCGGTGTCGTACCAGCGCGTCTGCTGTTCGGCGCAGAAGTATGGGCCGTTGAAGATTTCCTGAAGGCACAGCACCTGTGCGCCCTGCTCGGCCGCTTGCTTGATGAGCGGCAGATGCTTGTCGATCATTGCTTGCTTGACCTTGTTGAGGTCGGAACAATCGGCGAGCGGATTGGCACATTGGATCAGTGCGGCGCGGGTAACTCGGGGCATGTGTTTCGAACTCCTCTCAATCAGTTGAGGACGCTTGTTCGCCTTTCAGGACTGGCAGAATAGCGAGCACGAGACTGTGCAGAAGGCCAAGGGCGACACCGATGATGACGCCCGCCACAACGTCCTGCATGAGCCACGCGCCGATGGAGGCCCCCACTGCCGCACCGATGACGAGGTGCATCAGGACCAGGGTCGCGGTTCGGCGTTTTGTTTTGGTCACCACTTCGCCCTACAGCCACCTTGTCACCATGACGCGCGACTTCGTAAAGAAGCGCATGCCATCTTCGCCGTTGGCGTGCAGATCGCCAAAGAAGGAGCGTCGCCAGCCGGCGAACGGGAAGGCGGCCATCGGCGCCGGGACGCCCACGTTCACGCCCAGCATGCCCGCCTGCACGGTGCGCTGGAACTTGCGGGCGGCGTGGCCCGAGTCGGTGAAGATCACCGACATGTTGCCGTATTCGGACTTGTTGACGGCGTCGACGGCGTCGTCGAGCGACTTGACACGCATGACGGAGAGCACCGGCCCGAAGATTTCTTCGCGGACGATGGACATGTCGCTTGTGCAGTTGTCGAAAACAGTCGGGCCGACGAAGCAGCCACCGGAAGGCATCTGGCACGCGCGCCCGTCAAGCAATAGGTCTGCACCTTCCTTCACGCCTGCGTCGATGTAGTTGAGCACGCGGTCCTTTGCTTCTTGCGAGACAAGCGGGCCCATGGCCACGCCCTTTTCGCCGCCGGGGCCGACCTTGATCTGCTTGGCCTTTTCGATCACACCCTTGACGAGCCAATCGCCCGCATCGCCCACGCACACGACGACGGAGCCCGCGAGGCAGCGCTGGCCTGTATTGCCGAAGGCGGAGCCGACGATGCCGTCGATCGCCGCGCCCTGGTTGGCATCGGGCATGATGATCGAATGGTTCTTTGCGCCGCACATGCACTGCACGCGCTTGCCCGCGGCGGTGCCGGTCTTGTAGATGTGCTCGCCGGCGCGCGTCGAACCGACGAAGGAGACGGCGGCGACATCGGGATGCGTGATGAGGCGATTGGCGACATCGGGGCCGCCATGGACCAGGTTGAGCACGCCCGGCGGGAAACCGGCGTCGCGCGTCATCTCGACTTCGCGCACGGTTGAGAACGGGTCGCGCTCGGAGGGTTTGAGGACGAAGGTGTTGCCGCAGGCGATCGCCATGGGCCACATCCACATGGGGACCATGACGGGGAAGTTGAAGGGGGTGATGCCTGCGCAGACGCCAATCGGCACGCGATCGACTTGCGAGTCGATGCCGACGCCGCCCTGATCTTCGGTACGGCAGAAGGATGTCGAGACGGCGATCTGCGGGAGTGTGCGGCCCATGATGAGCGCGGGGGCTGCGGTGGCGAACTCGACGCAGTCGATGCCACGACGGACGGAGCCGATGGCCTCTGCTTTGGTTTTGCCATGCTCTTCGACGACGATGTTCGCGAGCGTGTCGATATTGTCTTCGAGGATGTGCTTGTAGCGGAAGAGCACCTGCACGCGATCGCCCACAGGTGTCTCAGACCAGGTTGCGAAGGCCTTCTTCGCGGCGCCGACAGCTTGATCGGCGATCTCGGTGGAGCTCATGGGCACGAGGCCCAGGGGCTTGCCCGTCGCGGGGTTGGAGATTTCGAGGGTGTTGCTGGCGGCGGGGTCTTTGACGGCGGCGCCGGCAATGAAGTGGTCGACGACATGGGGCATGGGATCGCTCCTTCATCTAACCTTCACCGAACGGGTGAGGGCCGATTGGGCAGTATATTCGCGTCTCGAACGGGGGGCCTCCGGGCGTGGCAGGCGAGCGCTTGCGGCCAGGATTCGGTGAGGCCACCCCAAGAATTGGAAAAACCTGCGATTCTGTGCCCACAGTGCGTGAGCAGCATTTGGTCTTCTCGCTTGTCTCTTGGAGAGACATTCGCCGAGTGGTAGCTTGGCGAGCACGCAAGGGGGCCGACCATGCAGTCGGACATGAAACCGGGCGCGACTTCGCCACCGCGATGTCCCCGCCTGAGGCAACGACCGTTCGCGTGGCTCATGACCACGCTGCAGTGCCGAATGCACCGCGGCGTGGTTGCCGATGCGCGCGACCCCAAGTGGCGTCGACTCCATCCCTGATCGCTCGCAGAAGGAGGACCATGTGATGAAATTGGCCGCGATTTGGTTTGCGCACGCTGGAACGTGCCTTTTGCTTGCCGGCTCTGCTGCGCTGGCAGCGACGCCTGACGATTTGACCTCGGCGCGCTCACTGCTTGGTCGGATCGCGACTGACAACCAAAGGCCTGGGACGACGCACCCGACCATGGCGCCCATCGGTGTAATGCCGGGTGGGGCAGTTGCGGAGCACGACCCGATCGGCATGGTCATTCCGCCCGATCCTGGCGGATGGAGTCCCGATGACCCGCCTGCCCAGCAGTTGCGCACCGGGCCCTTCGTCAGCTTTGAAGTGCCCGTGACCAAAGGGCTCGAACTGAATTCAACGGGGACGCGGCTGTATGCCCTCAACGAACCGAACAACACCATCGAAGTGATCGAGACGACCGGAACGCGCCTTAAGATCCTGAACCATATTCCCGTTGGGCTGGGCCCTGTGACCATCAAGCGCCAGCCCGGCACCGAGCTGCTCTGGGTGGCGAACTACATCTCGGACAACGTGTCGATCGTCGATCCGGCGATCGGGGCGACCGTGAGCGTTGTTGAGGTGGGCGATCGCCCAGTGAACATCGTGTTTGATGCGGACGGCTCGCATGCCTTTGTCGTTTGCGAAGGCAGCGCGCTGATTCCGGATGCAAATGCGCAATCGCTGTCATCGATCATTCAGGAGGGCGCGCTCGTGGCGGTTGATACCGCATCGCGCAATGTTGTGCAGTCGTTGTGGCTTGATTGCAACACGCCGCGCGCGGCGGCCTATGACCCGGTGTCGCAGTCGATCTATGTTGCTGCGGCGCACTCGGGCAACAACACGACTGTTGTTGGCGAGCCGCTGCGCTTCAAAATGGACAACATTCCGGATACTGACCCGAATGGCTTTGACTTTTCGGTGTGGTCGCCGATCCTGATCATTCCGTACATCATGCCATCGCTTGCGGACGCATGGGGGAGCCCTCTGCTTTCGCCATGGCCTGATGGCACGATCATGCCTTTGCCGGGCGGGGAGTTGTCGGACCTGACGCATCGGATCGTTTCGGACGCGGGCCATGCGCCGGATGTGAACAACTTCCCATGGCAAGAGATTGTCGATCGCGTGTCGCTTCCGAACGGCGCGCCGGATCCGGCAGCCGTGCTTGAACTCGAGACAACCTGGGAAGCGCTCTTTGCTGCGGGCGGCACGCCCGTTGAACTGGTCAATGCGGACGAGGTCATTGCTGGCTTGATCGATGATGCCAAAGACACCGATGATTTTGACATCCGCGTCGTCAATGCCAACAGCGGAAGTGCCGGTTGGATGACGATCACGGGCACGATCGAAGACGTCGGCACGGAACTGGGCGGGATGGCGATGGATCCCTCCGGTTCGTTCCTGCTTGTCACGAACCTGGAGGCGAACAACTTGACGCGCCTCAATCCAAGCATCCGAGGCAATGTCTTTGATCACCAAGTGGTCAAGGTGACCTCGCCTTCAGTCGCGCCGCTGGTTGCGCGGCACGACTTGCATGCGGGCGTGCCGAACTTCGACGATGTCTCGGCCCCGAATCCCACGGCGCAGGCCAACGCGCTGGCGATCCCACTAGACGTGGTCTTCAACACCGATGGAGATCGGGCCTACGTCGCAGCGATGGGCAGCGGGCGCATCGGCATCCTTGATGGCAATGCCAATGTGCTTGGACTACGCGACGTTGGCGGCGAACACAGCGCACCGCGCTCGCTTGCATTCGACGGCGCAACCGATTCGCTCTATGTGCTCGATCGCACGAATATGACGGTGACTCGGCTCAATACGGGGGCCGACGCCCTGACATTGCAGGACGCACTGTGCTTGCAAAACCCGGAGCCACTGCGGATCCGCTCGGGCCGAAAGTTCCTGTATTCAACACGCTTCACCAACAATTATTCATCGTCGTGCGCGACGTGCCACCCCAATGCGCATATGGATATGCTCGCGTGGGATCTTGGTGACCCGAACGGCTCCAACCTCCTACCCAAGCCACACACCATGTCGAATGGCAACATCTGTCTGAACAATGAGACGCACTTCAACCATCCGATCAAGGGGCCAATGGTCACGCTGTCACTGCGCGGCCTTGATGGACGCGATCCCTTCCACTGGCGTGGCGACAAGCCGCAGTTCGTCGACTTCAATGAGGCGTTCGTCAATCTGCTTGGCGCCGAGCAGGAATTGTCTGACGAGGACATGCAAGCGTATAGCGATTTCATCATGGAGATCGCATATCAGCCGCCCTTCTATCGCAACAGGGACAACTCCTACAAGGACCCCGCGGCGCTCAATGCGATCGATGCGTACGCAGGTTCGTGTGCCGCATGCCACCAACTCGATGATGGCGGCGCCATGCGCGAAGACTGTGCGCCACAAGACATTGCGCTTGATGTATTCGGGGCGGGATTGTTCGCACAGGTGGAGTTGGTTACGCAACTGCGGGGCATCAACGAAAAGTTCGAGATGGACCGCTACACCGGATTCGGGTTTATCCACGATGGACGCGAGGAACGCAATGGGTTTACAAGTTCGCTCGAGATGTTTCTTGCGCAGTTTTTCCCGGCGCTGCACAGTGCTGGGCAGACGCCCAACATGCTGGCGTTTTTGAGCGCATTTGAGACGAACGTCATGCCGTGCGTGGGCGAGCAGTTCATGTGGGCCAATGCTGGTGATGCTGCCCAGGAGAACCGCTTGCTTGCCATGATTGATCAGCATGATCTCGCACCTTCGCGCTGCGACGTCGTCCTTTCTGGCAAGGTTGGCACGCGCGTGCATGGCTATCACATGCTGTCAGGCGGCGCTACGCCCATGTTCCAGAGTGACACCGACCAGCTCCTGACCTATGCCGACATCAAGGCAATCGTCGCGGGTGGTGATGCGCTGATGGTCACGGCGGTGCCACCCGGGTCGGGCAAGCGCATCGGCATCGATTGGGATCGCGATTGCACCTCCAATGGCCTTGATACGCAGCCCCTCGTGCCACTTGCGGACGTCAACGACGACGGCAAGACCGATCTGTTCGAACTGAATACGGTGCTACTCAACTTTGGCAAGGTTGGCAGCGCGAAGCTCGAGGAGGGCGACCTGACCGGAGATTGCAATATCGACCTGGTTGATTTGAATGTCGTGCTTCACAATTTCGGGCGCGTCTGCGTGTTCTGACACGAGCCCACAACGAGTTGCCGGCGCCCCCACGGCGTCGACCCACATCGCGGCCCCGGTCAGGCTTCGCCTGGTCGGGGCTGCGTCTTGCGCGGCTTATGTTGAAGCCCAGCGCTCGACAGCCTCGGGCGTGTTCAGATTCACTGCAACGGTCTGGTCGGCAACCTCGACATCAACGGCGTGCGCTCGCAGCAATCCATCCAGCCGAGCCGATTCACACCACGCAGGATCAGTTGCATGCTGCAGAATTGCGGTTTCCACGAACGACCACGGCAGGCGGACCGGATGTCCACGCTGCTTTGTCGTTGCAAGAACAGGCACGCTTGGGAGCGCACCGGCTTGTCGCAGCGCTCGCACTGATTCGACGTCACATGCGGGCACATCGATCGGCAGCACGTACACCGCGCTTGGTGGATCAACTGCAAGGGCGCGGAGGCCCCCTAACACACTCGTGAACATCGGCGCTGTGTCATCGCCAACAACGATCGGCGGCGCATCGTGTTGCGGGCCAAAGACGACATGAACCGCCTCGGAGATGACCCACAGCTGGGGCATCACCCACTGCTCGATCCGCTTGCGCTGCTCGCGCCACCACACTTGCCCGCGCACCTGCATGAGCGCCTTTGGACCGCCCATGCGCGTGCCTCGCCCGGCGGCCAATACAAGTGCGGTCTCACGATGAAGGTCAGCCTCCGGCATGCTGTCGTGCCTCAAGAAGCAATTGCGCCGCGATGGAGATCGCAATCTGCTGCGGCTCCTTGCCTGTGTCACCAATACCGATGGGACAATGCACACGTTGCACGCGATCCTGCGGCACGCCGGATGCGACCAGTTTTGAAAACAGACTCACTCTCTTACTTCTCGAACCAATCAGCCCAACGAATGCAGGCAATGTGGGCTGTTGAAGTATGGCACGCAAGAGCTCAAAGTCTGTTTCGTGTGAGCACGTCATGACGCAAACAAAGGTTGCGCTCGGCGCTTCTGCGACCATGGCAACAGCGCGCTCGTAGTCATGCTCTTGCCGGGCGGGGCCAAAGCGTCCAGGTGCGTTCCAATCCTTGCGATCGTCGGCGACGATGACTTCGAAGGGCGAATCGTGCAGGACGTCCAGCAGGGCCTTGGACACATGGCCCGCCCCGAAGAGGACGAGCCGAAGCGCAGGCCCCACATATTCGATGAGCACTTCCATGACGCCGCCGCAACACTGTTCAGCCTCGGCACCAAGTACGAATTGCTCCACGATGCGCGTGCGATCCCGAAACACGCGTTTGGCACTGGCGAGTGCAAGGTGCTCGAACTGCCCGCCGCCAATTGTGCCTTGCATCTCGGCGTCTGGGCGCCACAACATCCGTGCGCCCAGTTCGCGCGGCGTGCTTCCTTTGATGCCGACAACTGTCAACATCACGAATGCTTGGCCTTTTGCAATGAGTTCACCCGCAGCTCTCAAGATGGCGTTGTCACTCGACACAGGCACCGCCTTTAGCTGCGTCCGGGCGCTTGGCTTTGCAATGCATGAAATGCCACGCGCGCCAGCACCCGCGCCCGATACGCGCTTGTAGACCGAATGTCGTCGATCGGCTGCGTGTCGGTGGCGAAGGCCTCTGCAAGATCATCAGGCGAGCACACGGGGGCGTCTTGCTCGAGCAGGCGTTCGACACTTGGACATCTGCGGATCGTTGGCGCCACTGCAGAGGCGACGACGCGCCAGCCGACGGACGAGCGCGTCATCGCGAGGCCCACCTTGGTGATGGCTTGTGCTCGCCGAGCGCCCACCTTCTCAAACACTTGTACGGCATAGGACCGCCTCGGCAGTCGGATCGCGACCACAAGTTGGTCTGTGCGCCGGCGCATCTGTTTGTATCCCATGTAGAACTCGTTGAGGGGCACCTCTTCCGTTCCGGCAGTGGACTGCAGTACGACAACCGCGTCGTAAGCCATGAGCACGGGCACGCCGTCTGCCGCCGGCGATGCATTGACGATGTTCCCCGCCCATGTGCCTCGCGACTGAATCTGTACAGCGCCAACCTGGCGTGCTGCGTGCTGCAGCAATGGGAATTCCTGATGGCATTGCTCGTCCTGAATCACGTCCCAGTAGGTGGTTCGCGCGCCAAGCGTGAGCGCCTCCTGGTTCCACGAGATGTGGCGAAGGTCATCGAGTCCCGACAAGTCCAGGTAGGTCTTCGCGTGCGCATCCAAGTGGGCAGGCCAATGCACGAGCACGTCCGTTGCGCCAGCCAACGGGATCGAGTTTGGCTCTTGCACCAACATCGTGCACGCCTCCTCAATGCTGGTTGGGCAAAGCACTCTCACGAAGCGCAATCCGTTCCCGCAATGCCCTCGATGATGCCGTCGTAGCCTGTGCATCTGCACAGATTGCCCGCCATCAGCTCGCGCAGCGTGTGTGTCTTGGCGAGTTCAGGGTGTCGCTTGATCCAGCAGGCGGTCATCACCACGCCCGGTGTGCAGGCGCCGCACTGCGTTGCGCCGCTGACATGCATCGATCCTAGGTCGTCGACTTGGACAGATTCGATCGTTTCAAGGGCACGCCCGCGCACTTGCACCGTCAGCACAAGACATGCATTTGCGGGCAGTCCGTCGATGTACACGGTGCACGCGCCGCACTCACCTTCGCCACACCCTTCTTTCGAACCGGTCAATCCGAGGCGATAGCGTAGCGTGTCGAGCAGTCGTTCCTGCGGAGCGATCTCAATCGACCGATGCTCACCGTTCAACGTCAGGCTCACGCTGATCAACTCGGTTTTAGACATGGGCGCCATCCATCATCTGCATCAGTCGCTCCGGTGTGAGTGGCAGCACATTGGCTTCAACACCAATTGCATTTGCAATCGCGTTGGCGATTGCCGGCCCGGGTCCGTCCATAGGCAATTCACCAATCCCCTTGGCGCCCTGTGCGCCATGAGCATAAGGTGTTTGCATCCAGTAGACACGGATGGGCGGTACATCGTCGCTGGTTGGGATGATGTAGTTGGTGAGCTGACAATTCTTCATGCCGCCGCGCTCCCACACACACTCTTCGAGCAGCGCCCATCCAATCGCTTGGACCACACCGCCTTGGATCTGCCCCCGAGCCAGGGTTTCATGCAGCACTTTTCCAACATCCTGAACGGCCACAAAGTCGATGACGCGTGCAGTGAAGGTGCGCAGATCGACCTCCACTTCGGCAGCGTATGCCGCCCAAGCATATGTTCCATAGGCATCACCGCGGTAAGTGTTGTCGTCCCACTGCACGCCTGGCGGGCGTTCATACGTTGCCTCACTAGAAAGTTGTGCATTCGGGTGCGCCACGTGCCAGGCGCGGATCGCCTGTTGGACGCGCTCGCCTCTCGCGTCGCGACTGAGCCCGGCTTGCTCGAGCAGCGCATCACATGCGCGCTCGACGAGACGCCCGACAACCATGGAGGTTCGCGATGCCACCGTTGGTCCACTGTTGGGCACGCGCGCCGTGTCTGGTGTGGCGATCAGGACCTGGCTTGGGTCGATGCCGAGGCGTTCTGCAGCGATTTTCGTGAACACAGTGAGCGTGCCCTGCCCCATTTCGGTGCTACTGGCGAGCACTTCGATGCGCCCATCCTTCAGCCCGGCGACGCGCACGCGGGACTGCAGCGCTACTTCTCCGCTCCCGGTGAAGCCAGCACCGTGGAAGAACATGGCGAGGCCGATGCCGCGGCGCAAGAACGGATGGGTGATGTTGAAGGTCGCATGTTGCTCGCGCCGCTCTGGGAGTTCGATGTGCTTTGTCGCTAGATCCAACACACGCTCGCGATCCGCACCGTCGTTGATCACCTGGCCCGTCGCGGTCTCCTGGCCATCGCGAATCAGGTTCATTCGGCGTAGATCGATCGGGTCAATGCCAAGGGTCTCGGCGCACACATCCATGTGCCGCTCAAGCGCAAAGAGTGTCTGGGGCGCACCAAAGCCGCGAAACGCGCCGAAGGGCACGGCATTTGTCAGCATGGCTCGACCTGCAATGCGCACGTTGTCGCAGGCATACGGTCCTGCGGCGTGAATGATCCCGCGGCTCAAGACCACTGGCGACAGGGTGACATAGGCGCCGCCATCCATGACCACATCAATCGCTTGCGCGACCAACTTGCCCGAAGCGTCGAACCCGGTGCGATGGCGCACCTGCGCCGGATGCCGCTTCGTAGTCGCGGCCATGTCTTCCGACCGGTCGTAGATCATCTTGACCGGTCGATTCGCCTTGAGCGCGAGCAGCGCTGCATGCAATGCGAGATGGGAGGGGTAGTCTTCCTTGCCGCCGAACCCGCCACCTGTCGGTGCTTGAATCACACGCACCTGTGACTCATCGCGTGCGAGTGCGTGCTTCAATGCATTCACAACATAGTACGGACACTGCATGGATCCCTGTGTGACCACCACACCCTGCTCGACCCACGCCAGCATCCCCTGGTTTTCGATGTAGATGTGCTCTTGTGCGCCTGTCTCGTAGACGCCCTCGACGACGTGTGCGGCCTCGGCCAGCGCGTGCTCCACATCGCCCTTCTCGATCTTCAAGGTCTTGAGTACATTGTCTTGGCCGCGTTGCACTTGATCGGACGCAGGGAGGACGCGGTAGTCAAGCGCGGCGGGCTGCTCGTCGATGATGATGCGGATTTGTTTGACTGCTGCACGGCACATCGCACGGTCTTCGTGCGCGATGAGAAGAATCGGCTCGTGCATGTGCCGGACGTAGTCACTCGCCAACACCGGTTGATCTCGCTCGATGAGAAAGACCTCATTTGGTCCTGGAATGTCTCGATGGTCGACGACGACAAACTGCGACCACTCCACGCCCGGGCCAAACTCAATCGATCGGATACGCCCGCGCGGCGATGGGCTGCGCACAGTCATACCCCACAGCGCGCCGTCGCATGGCAGGTCATCAACATAGCGCTCGCGACCACTGAGCTTTGAGATGCCTTCCAATCGCCGCATGGGCCGGGCTCCTTGGGAGTCGTGCGTCCGGCGGCATTGTCCTGCCAATCCTCCCGTTGCACAACAGGTGTACCCGGCGAGGGTACAGCGCCGATACACTCTGCTCGGAGGACAAGCCCCTGGCCACATCAGCAGCTCAATGCGCATGGCCTGCGCATGCCGAAGCGCAGCGTGCTCTCTATGATGACGCGGTTCGCGCCATAGAGCTGCTGGGCGCGCAGTCGCTGCGCAGTACGGGTGCGTCGACCATTGTTGCCGGCTTCAACGCCGACAGTCAGCCGCCGTTTCGTCGGCTGCAGTGGCTCACAATCCAGATGCTCGCGGGGCACATGGCTCAGTCGCGTGGCTTGCATGCCCGAGCTGCGCATGCATTGTTTGAGCCGCCTGCCGAGCCGGCACACTTAATGGACCTGCGCGGGACGCCGGCGTGGAGCGAGGCTTCCGAGTTGCTGCGGGCGCATCGAAACGTAACGCCCTGGCAGTTGAACGCGGTCTATGAATCATTGCTCGAACTGCGCGCGGTTGCGAACATTGCGCGAGCGACCCTTGACCTTCAGGCATCGCCAAGTCATGAGCGCCGTTCGACCGGATCGTATTATACGCCTGCTGCACTCGTTGAACATGTGCTTGACCTTGTGCTGGAGCCGGCTCTCGAGCAGAAGCTTGCTGAAACCGACGTTCAGGATCATGAGCAGGTGCTGCTTTCGCTCCGTATTTGTGATCCGTCATGTGGCGCGGGGCACTTTCTCGTCGCTGTGGCGCGCAGACTGGCGCGCCGCCTGGCAAGAGTTCGCTTTGAAGCTGGCTTGTCCCCCAAAGCGGACAAACAGAGCGCCCTCTGTGATGTGCTGACCTGTTGCATCTTCGGTGTGGACATCAATCCCTTGGCCATTGCATTGTGCAAGCTTGCGCTGTGGTTCGACCTTGGCGTTCTTGCGCCTCCGTGGGCCGCGTGGAGCCGCCATCTTCGCACTGGCGACGCGTTGCTCGAGTCTGAGCTTGTGCAATCGCTCTTGAACGAGACATCCGATGGCTTTGACGTGATCGTGGGGAACCCGCCTTTCCTCAATCAACTCCAGCGCGCAACGACCCGCACACACGATGCCGCGGCTCAGTTGCGCGCCCACACCAACGGTGCTCTTGGCGCGTACACCGACTCAGCGGCTGCATTCCTTGTGCGTTCAATTGGCTGGCTGTGCGAAGGCGGTCGGGTTGCGATGGTGCAGCCGCAATCGCTCTTGGCCGCTCGAGACGCCAGGCCCGTGCGCAAGGAACTGCTCCGCACCAGTACGCTGTCGGCCCTTTGGGTGTCAAATGAGCATGTCTTCGACGGCGCAAGTGTTTACACATGCGTTCCTGCGTTTTTGCGCGGCGGGCCCCGTATTGCTCCACTTGTGCGCACGGAGACTGCGGCTTTCACAGAGCGCTGCACGGTCGAAATCGACAATGATGCACTCGCACGCAAGGCCACGTGGAGCAGTCTCATTGCTCAGTCACTTGGCGTGCCTGTCGTCACCGTCAACACCGAGCGCACGTTGGCAGCCTTCGCGCACGCGACCGCTGACTTCCGCGACCAGTATTACGGTCTTGACGGCTTTCTTGTTGAGGATGGTGACCTAGATCATGACCAACGCGCTGGCACCTGCGCGTTTCCACGCATCGTGACCACGGGGCTTATTGATCTGGCGGATTGTCGCTGGGGGACGAGGCCCACGCGCATCCTCAAGTCGCGCTGGTGTGCTCCGCGCATTGATCGAGCGCGCATGGATGCGCAAGGCTCGCTTGGGGCGTGGATCACCGACCGCATGATCCCCAAGGTGATCCTTGCAACGCAAACACGCACCATTGAGGTGTTTGTCGATGCGCAGGGCGTGTACGTGCCAAGCACACCACTTATCACGGTGACGCCCAGGCAACCGGAGATGCTTTGGCATGTTGCAGCGGCACTCGCCTCGCCCGTCTGCAGCGCACATGCGTTGTGCCATTATTCGGGCGCTGCATTGCATGTCGATGCGATCAAGCTGTCGGCGAAGCAGGTGCTGACGTTGCCTGCGCCAAAGCCGAGTGCCACCTGGGACGAAGCCGCGCGCGAGTTGCAGGCCGCTCATGAAGCGAGGGGCGAACGCGACCGCGGCAGACACTTGCTTCAGTTCGCTGAGGTTGCCACGGCTTCCTATGAACTTCGGGCAGCTGAGGCCCATGAAGTGCTTGCGTGGTGGCGCGAACGGGCGCTTACCGCGCCATGACGCGCTTTGTCAGCTCCAAGTATACCTGGCGCCCGAATCGCTCGCCGCGTTCTTCGTAGTTCGTGAACTGACCCCATGAAGCGCAGCCGGGCGAGAGCAGAATGACGTCGCCTGGCTTTGCGTCATCGCAGGCGCACTGGACGGCGACTTCGAGCGTTTCGCAGGATGCGCTGTTGCCTCCTGCTTTGCGCACGAGTGAATCGATCGTGGGGCCCGTTGCACCGATGGTGTAGACGCATGCGCACGCCGACGCGGGCGAGATCATGGGTGCCAGGTCGATCTTCTTGTCGTACCCGCCGCAGATGAGGCGAATGCGCTTGGGCTCGTCAAACGCCGCGATCGCCAGCGCCGTGGCTTCAGGGGTGGTGCACTTGGAGTCGTTGTAGGCACGGATGCGGTCGATCTCGTGGACGAGTTGAAGTCGATGGGGCAAGCCGGGAAAGGATTCCAGTGCAAAAGCTGCGGCTGTACGCGCGTAGCCCAGCGCCACGGCGACCTCGATGGCGAGTTGCGCATTAGAACGGTTGTGCAGGCCTGGAATGCGCAGATTCATCGGGGGAAGACTGTCGACATGCCCTTCGACTCTGATCTCTGCATCATGGAAGATCGCGCGCTTGCATGCTGCGTAATGATCGAATGTGCCGTGCCAGTCGAGATGGTTGGGCGCGATGTTTGTGATGACGGCGATGCTAGGCGTCCATGCCGCTGCCGGTTCGCGCGAGGCAAGCCAGTACAGTTGTGCGCTGGAGAGTTCGAGCACGACCAGGTCGTCGGCGGTGATGCTGGGCAGGTCATTGAGCAGGCTGCCGCCAATGTTGCCGCCAAGGAAGACTTTGTGACTCGTGCCGGCCTCGGCGATGAGGACGCGCAAGGCGTGGGCGATCATGGCGCTCGTGGTGCTCTTGCCGGCGGTGCCCGTGACGCCAATGACGTGGTTGCGCCGGGGCAGGCGCTCGACAAGCAGGCGAATCTCGGTGGTGATGGGCACGCCCGCGTGCTCTGCCGCGAGCAGGAACGGGTTCTGCCAGGGCTTGGGCACTGCGGGGTTCGCTACGACAAGGTCGGTGTCGACGAAGTCGCGCTCGTCGTGGCCGCCAAGGCGCAGCGTGACCTGCTTGGCTTGGACCAGATCATCGATCTTGGCAAGCGACTCAGCCAGTCGGTCGGCGGGCTCGAGGTCGGTAAGTAAGACCTGTTTGCCCTGCGCACGGAGGAAGCGCACGACACCAACACCGCCGCCAAAGCGGCCAAGGCCCATGACGGTGATGCGTTGTGCATGCTCGAGCGGGGACGATGTTTTCACCACTCGATCATACTGGGCAGACGGTCCCGAAATGGAACAAAAGCAGATTGAGATCGACCAGATCGACGACGCCGTCGCCATTGAGGTCGCCATCAGGCCCTGCCGTGCCATAGTTGAACAGCACAACGCTCAGGTCATCAATGTCAACATCATTGTCGGCGTCTGCATCACCCGGGCAAGTGATTCGTTTGATGGTCGCCCGCATGATGTTCTGCGTGCCGAACGTGTCGGTAAAACGAAACGCAAGGACGCCATTCCCCTCAGTGTCGGTCGTAAACCACGTGCCGCGACCGCTGCTTGGAAAATCAAGACGAACATCGATTGTTGCGATGGTGCGCGTGCTGGTGTCGCCCGGCATGATCTGCTGGCCCTCCATGGCCACCAACGCGAGTCCAGCCCCTGGGTTGTGCACCCAAATGCCCTGTGCGTAGGAACCGGCAATGCCGGGCCCGGACACTCGGCCGACAAAGGCGACTTGGCCAGCATCGTTGATGCGAGCAAACCGGAAGCACTGCGAGAAGTCTCCCGCGTGGAAAGCGGCGCCGTCCCCTGCGCCCGGAGCGGGCCAGTACTCCCGCACAATCGGAGCAAGGTTGCCTTGCGACCCAAGAAGCAAGCCAAACCCCTCTGAGGTCAGGACACTGCTCAAGACCTGACCGCTGTCATTGAGATGCGCTTCGGAGAGGCCAGTCACGATGCCCGGACCGCCTCCGGGAAGCGGATCGCCCTGCCGCATCAAGACGTCGAATGAACCGGGTGTTCCCATCCACAAACATGCATCATTCTGGCCCGACGTAATACCGGGACCTTGGATGCGGCTGTCAAAGAGCAACGTACCGAGCGCGTTCGCGCTGTCAAGGCGCGCCGAATTGCGAAGCGTGATCCCCGGATCCAATCCGGGCGCTTGGTCACCTTCTCGCGCTACGAGTTGCAACGCTCCAGGCTGGCCATACCACAGGCTGTCGTCATTCGTTGTGTCAATACCCGCACCGGCGAGGGCACTGTTGAACCAGACGGAGCCATCCGGAGCAACATTGATGCCCGTTCCCAAGTTGTTTGCGAAAGTCGCGCTCAGGCCGCCCGGCACGGGATCGCCCTCGCGCACCAGCATCGTGAGGCCGGCGCCCGGCTCCCACAGCCATGTCGCGTAATCATTGAGCGAACTCGCACCACGAATACGAGCATGGAACGCGAGCCTCCCGTTGCTCAGACTCGGTCCATTGCTCACACTGGTGATCTCATCGATCGCTTCGCCCGCAACACCCGTCAGATTGTCGTTCTCTCGGGCGACCAGCTGGATCGAGCCGGGCAGGCCGGCCCAGATGCCTTTGTCCTCATTCGTCGCCACACCACCGCCCAGCAGCGTTGCTCGAAAAGCGATCAGGCCATCCGGTGTCATCACAGGCGTATACGTCTCGGGCACTGCGTACCAGTTGATGCCCGCGGGGATGCCGGGAGGCAACGTGTTCGGTCCTGCGAGTTCCGTAAACGCGCCGGTGTCGCCGTACCACACGCCATTCGGCGCTACACCGGGCCCCGCGTCCAGACGAGCCTGGAAGACCAGATTGCCATCCGGACTGATGAGCGGCGTGTCCAACGTTGACCACTTCGCGCCGCCACCTGGTCCAAACGCTGGCACAAGCGCAAGCGCCACGCCCTCAAGCGTCACGACTTGACCCCGTGCAACACCCGACAACGCGATCGCGATCCCGATGCCCGCCAAGCCTGCGGTCTTCATGATGACCCCCCTCTCGTGAAGGTCGAGACTAACATAAGACTCCGACGCTGCCGAGTACAAATACTCAAAACAGCGCCGAGGCGTGCTCGAAACAGAACCTGGCGCATCCCAGGCTGTTCTTAGTTGTTTCCACCAGATGCCGTTCAATTTGCAACAAATCTGTGGCGAGGCCTAACTTCCTACACCCCCCGATCCAGCAAGCGGTACTGCACTGCCTCGGCGATGTGGGCCGCGGTGACCATGTCGACGCCTTCAAGGTCGGCGATGGTGCGCGAGACGCGACGGATCTTGTCATAGGCGCGGGCGCTGAGCTTGAGTTCGGTCATGGCCTGGCCAAGCAGGAGCAATGCATCTGGCGCAATGGGCGCATGGGCGTCAAGCTGGCGGCCTGACAGTGCACTGTTGAGCGCACGACCCTGGCGCGCGTGCTGGCGATGACGGGCTTCGGCGACACGATCGCGCATCTCTGCAGTGCTGGTTCCCTTGGTTGGCGGGCCTGACAGTTGCGACCACGGCACGGCGGGCGCCTCGACATGGATGTCGACTCGGTCGATGAGCGGGCGGCTGAGGCGTCCCAAGTAGCGCTCCATCTCCTTGCGCCCGAAGCCGTCGGTCGGCATGTCCCCTTTGGCGGTGGGGTTCATCGCGGCGACTAGCATGAAGCGGGCGGGGAATGTAACGGCGGAGTGTGCCCGCGCGATCGTGACGGAGCCTTCTTCGAGCGGCTGGCGCAACGTGTCGAGGACGAATCGCGGGAACTCGGGGAGTTCATCGAGGAACAGGACGCCGCGGTGGGCGAGGGAGATCTCTCCCGGCTTTGGGATGGCGCCGCCTCCGATGACGGCGCTGGAGCTTGCGGTGTGGTGTGGCGCGCGGACGGGTCGGCGCGTGACGAGGCCCAGGTCGCGGAACTCTTCTTCACTAGCGCCGCCGTGGGAACTGGTGTGCGCGCGATCGGGCGGGCCTCCCAAACGCCCGACTGCGGAGTAGATGCGCGTAACTTCGAGGGCTTCCTCGCGCGTCAGGGGCGGCAGGATGCCGGGGAGGGCGCGGGCCATCATCGTCTTGCCCGTGCCTGCGGGACCAAGCATGAGGATGTTGTGGCCACCAGCTGCGGCAACGGTGATTGCGCGCTTCACGGTTTCCTGACCCCGCACATCGGCGAAGTCGACGGGTGGGCGCGTGCCTTCGATGAGCGCTTCGACGTCGACGGGCGGTTCGAGGGGCACGTCGAGCATGCCGGTGACGAGGCCAACGACTTCGGCGAGGCTGGAGACGCCATAGACCTCGAGGCCGCCGACGACGGAGGCTTCGCGCGCGTTGGCTTGCGGAACGATGACGCCGCGCATGCCGCGGGCATGGGCCAACGCGGCGAGTGCAATGATGCCGCGCACGGGACGCACGCGCCCATCGAGGGCGAGCTCGCCAGCGACCATGAAACGGCGCAGGTCGAGGCCATCGGGCCCACCAGGCTCTGCATCGAGCAGCGCGACCCCACCATTGTCGCGAGCGGTGTGCGATGCGCCGTTGGTGCGCGCGTGAGCGTGCTCACCTTGGCGCGCGCCGATCATGGCGGTGCGGCCGCGCGCGGGCTCGATCACACTGCCCGCGACGAGCAGTCCGATCGCGATTGCAAGGTCATAGACGGGACCTTCCTTGCGCGTGTCGGCAGGGGCGAGGTTGACCAACAGCCGCCCAACAGGACAGCGATAGCCGGTGTTGGTGAGGGCAGCCTTGACCCGTTCGAGCGACTCGCGGACGGCGGCGTCGGGCAGGCCCACAATGGATTGCCGCTCCAATCCAGTGGGGTCGAAATCGACTTCGACCTCGCAAGGAACCGCGGCGATGCCTTCCAGGATGAACGATGAGACGCGGGCGATCATGCCCGCACATTACCCTAACCGAAGACCCCTTACAACACCCTATCTTCGGATTGCAGGGATTTGTGGCAACGCCGACGTCGAGCGGCATATGCAAGCCCAGGAATGAAGAGGGCGATCCCCCCAGGTGAGGGGGATGATGTGGCAGGGGTGTCGATTGATACCACGGCGGTGCGAGCGCGCGGGTCGAGCGGCGGAAGGATGGCAGGCTCCCTTGCTCCGGTTGTTGCGCGGAGTTGTCCGGTGGTGTCGCCAATGGCCCAATCGGCGATGCCGGCGCTGATCGCTTGGTGCACAAAAACACGGACGCCGCTGGGCAGCACAAGGTCGAAGACGACCTGGTTGTGCATGCCAGCGGCGCCCGCACGGGCGATGCCTTCCTCCAGGCTCGCCCGAATAGTCGATTCGGCGCCATCACACGACTCGAAGCGCCCGCCGATGACCAGGCTCACACTGATGAGCTTGGCGGTGTCCAGGTCTGGGAGACTGACCAGCTCCCCCTGAGCGTCCAGCACGCAGGAGATCAGCATCGGGTCGCCCGGCGCAATGCCCGACCAGTCGGGCGAGCCAAGGAGCGGCTCGGGGATCTCCCCGAGCTGACCTCGGAACGCGAAGCGGTGCAAGTCCGCCCTGGCTGGGGTCGAAAGGGCCCCAACCAGAATCGCACCCGCACCCGCGATCATGGCGGCGCGCGTTGCGCTCATCGTGCTTCCCTCACCTGATGAATCCGAAACTCCCCGGATTCCCTCCTGTGCAGGAGCAATGTAACTCGGAAACGGGCGTTGCCCAAGAAAATGTGCCATAAATCCTGTCCAGGACAGGGTCTTGGCGTCCGAGAAGTCCCCCGAAATGTGGGTAAGGTGTCGTCGGATGACACTCGAACCCACCATCAACGCGCCGTTCAACGCCGCAAACCCGCCCTACGACGCAATCGGCGGGGACGCGGGCGTTCGGGGTCTGGTCGACGCTTTTTACGACCGCGTTGCGCATGATCCTCTGATGCGCGCCATGCACAAACCCGACCTCACGGAGGCTCGTGAGAAGCTGTTTGAGTTCCTAAGCGGTTGGCTTGGGGGTCCCCAATTGTACATCGAGCGGCACGGGCACCCGCGCCTCCGGATGCGCCACATGCCCTTTCCGATCGACGACGCGGCGGTCGAGGCGTGGCTTGCTTGCATGCACGGGGCCATGAAGGATCGCCAGATCACTGGGCCGCTCTATAGTTTCCTGAGCAGCCGATTCACGCATACGGCGAATTTCATGCGGAACAGGTGAGGCTGCGGAGCGTCAAGCAGGAATCGGGACGCAGACAGATCGGAGGGCCTTAGGATGACCAGGCGCACCGCACTCCTTGGGATGGCAGCCGTAATCATCGGATTCGGCGCAATCGTGGCCCCCGCGCAGCAGCAGGTCCGCAGCGACCGTGCCGGCATGCCGACCATCGTGCAGCGGTTGCCCTATGCGTCGCGCGATTGGCGGCTCACGCTCGAAGTTGTGCTCGAGGGTGACTACAACCACAACTACAGTCGGCGGCAAACAACACAGGATGTGATTGATCTGGAGAAGGCGGTCGTTGTGCTTCCGGTGGCGCCAGCGACGGCGAGTTCAGCGCCGCGCACGTCGGATGTTGTGGCTGATTTGCGAGGCGATCGTGGCCAGATCGATGCGACGCCTCGCACGCTGGATGATGCAGGTCGATTGCTCGAGGGCTATCCGGGCGGGGACCGACTGGTCGCGCTTGATGTGGACGCGTTGACGACGCACCACCTGCGCGCTCGCGTGCAGGTGCCGATGCGCTGTTGGGAGACGCGCATCGATGAGCGGCGCGCCTTCGCGCAGCGGTGGCCCACGGAAGACATCGAGGATCTCTACCCGGAAGAGGCGCTGTCGGCGCTGCAACCCGAACGATTCATCGAGAGCGACGCGCCGGAGATTCGCGAGCTTGTGTTCAACTGGACGGGTGGCGACCCGCACATTTTGCAGCCGTACACGCTTGCAAAGACGCTCGCGGCGAAGGTAATCGAACATTACATGCCGCTCGATGATCGGTACACAACGCTCACGCTTGATGGTGGCTACAACTTCTACGTGGTGCTGCCTGTCGCGGGGACGTATTACGGACTGCGGGTCGAGGGAGCGGTGGCGGCGGCGACGGCGGATCAGCATCGTGGTCCGGTGTTCGACTTGCCCAACCTCTTGTGCGCTGTGTATCGAGCGGCGGGCATTCCGGCGCGCGTGGTGATTGGCTATGACACGCGATCGGAGCGGCAGCCCAACGCGTACCCCGCGATCACGGCCTGGGTTGAGTTCTTCCTGTGGGACAACGCCAACGCGCGCGGCGAGTGGGTGCCCGTCGACATCGTGCCGCAGCGCGCCTTCGCGAGCAAAGCGCCGCCGATCCAGCAGCCTTGGAAATTCTTTGGGCAGAACGAAGACAGCGAGTGGATCTGCCCGCTGAGTCTGCACTGGCATCCGCCAACATTCGTGATGTCTGAAGGTCCGCCGCTGTTGTGGGGTTGGCTGCCCACGCCGGGCGATCAGCATGTGACGCAGCGCATGCGCGTGCTGACGACTGGCTTGTCGAAGCGCGGCGATGATCCGCCGTTTGACGGTACGACGGAGCGGCCCTAGCGATTGGGTCTAGTCGCAGCTGGCGCCAAAGTACGCAAGCATGAGTTGCAGGTCGGCAAGGTCGACAAAGCCGTCCTCGTTCACATCGCCGGGCCCGGTCGAGCCAAAGCCAAAGAGCAGCAACTGCAGGTCGTCGAGGCTCACGACGTTGTCGCCATTGACATCGCCCACGCAGCCAAGTCGCGCAATGATGAGGTTTGACATGGCACTGACCGACGGCGCAGCACCATCTGAGAGCGCGGCGACGATCAGGTTGTAGCCGCCTTCCGGCGCGCTGCGTGTGAAGGTGATCGGGACATCGACGGTGCCACCGGGTTCGATGACGGCGGTGTGCTCCTGGACGAAGAGCGCGGTGTTGGCCTGGTAAGGTCCGACGGCGTTCGGATCGACGAGCCCATCGACGAAGCGCCCGCCCTCGATGATGACGAGGCGCACCGTCTCACCAGCGGGACCCGTGATGCGCACGGTGTGGTCGGGGACGTTGGTGTCGAAGGGTGATGTCGCCTGGCCCAGGACTTCAATCTGCGGCTCAGGCTTCGCAAGGGCCTGCGCGATGTTCGCG
Organism: Phycisphaerales bacterium; assembly: GCA_020427635.1. Lineage (GTDB taxonomy): Bacteria > Planctomycetota > Phycisphaerae > Phycisphaerales > UBA1924 > JAGQOH01. The sequence goes on along the minus strand of JAGQOH010000045.1, from coordinate 4,937 downwards.
GCGCCATCGTCGCTGGTCACGCGCGGGAAGATGCGCGTTGCGATGAAGGAGCCATCGTCGAACGCAGCGGTCCATGTCGCGCCGGCGAGTTCGAGGCCAGAGACGGAGGCCACTTCGTGCGGGCCCGGTGACGGCGTGCCAATGACATGTGCGGGATCGACGTCGATCGCAAACGACATCCAATCGCCTGGGTCGAAGTCTGTGAAGTTGACTTCAAGGACATCAAAGCCGCCACCAATGGGGTGCGGCTGCAGATATGCGGGCTGTGGCGTGCCGACGCCCCCATTGCTGGTGAGTTCGAATGCTTTAAAGACGCTGTCGCCACCCGTGCCGTCGATGTCGAAGTTGAGATCCTCAAAGATTGCGGTGCGGGTATCGATGGTGATGCGCACAAGCTTGCGGCCGGATGAGGCAAGGTTGTTTACAAAGAAGCTTCCGCCGACGTATGTGCTGTTGTTGATGCCCGTACCTGGAGGGTCGATGCGTACTTCGCTGCGTGCGCCGGCGGGCTGTTCGATGATGCGCAGGTAGTCCCAGGTGGCGTTGAAAGTCGGGCCACCGTGAGACGTCGCGATGACGCCAACGGCGAGAGATTCGGGTCCTTGGATGAGGGTGCGCAATGGACCGGCGAGTGTGTGGGGCGCACCGACATAGATTGGCGGAGCACCATCGATCGCGGCGCGGGCCTGCACGATGCAATACACAGGATCAACAAGCAACGTCAGCTCAACACTGAGCGCCGAGTCCAGGTCATCGTCTTCGATCTTGAAGACTCCAGTTGGTGCGTCACTCTGCTCGTCGATGAGAGAGAACGCGAGGTCGCTGCCGTCGGGCACGATGGCGAGGTGCAGAAAGTTGCTCTGCGTGCCATCGCCAATCACGAGACCGACGGCTCGCTGGTCACCCGCAAGTTCCGATCCGAAGCTCGGAATGTCCACGCGCGTCGAGATCTCAAGCACGCCACTTGTTGTGCTTACGGGGACGCCAAGCTGAAACGCGCTGTCCTGCGTGTTTGGGGGGCCGACCGCATCACCTGCGGTGACATCGTCGATCGTGAACTTGCCCGCAGCGCCGCCGGGCGTGAGGCGCACAGGATCAAACAAGTCCGCCCAATCGGTCACGCCATCACTCATCAGGCCCGTAAAACCAAGCCCCGCCAGGCCAATGCCCGGCTCGCCAATGCCCCAGCCGTAGTCGATCGGCAGCATGGTTGATGCGCCGTTCGTCGCGTCAATCGCAAAAGCGTCTTCGAAGTCCAGCAGGCCATCGTTGTCATCGTCAGGGTCGTTGAAGTCGGAGATAAAATCGCCATCATTGTCCGAAGGCACGCTCGCAGGCGAGCACGGATCCGACCCGGCGTCGAGTTCATCATCATTCATGTAGCCGTCGCCATCTTCGTCGATGCCCGCGAGATCAACACCGGTGCAAAACGAAGCGTCGGTCGGCTCAAAGACGAATACCTTGCCTTGCGCATGATCGACCGCCCAGATCGTGCCCGGGAAGGTCGCAAGGTCATCCATGGCAATCACATCAAGTGGATTCGTGCCCACGAAGGGAAAGAGCGTCGTCGCGGCAGTGACAGCATCGCCCGTGGCATTGAGCGTGACGCGGTAGATCGCGTTGCCGTTGTACGCCGCTGCGAGCAGATCGCCCTGCATCGCGCCGCCAAAGTTTGAGGCTCTGTATTCAGTCAACCCGTTGACGCTGTATGGCCAGGTGACCAGCGCGCCGTCAGACACGCCCGGCTGCAAATAGGTGCACTCGATCGCGTTGCCCGTGGTGATCGGCGATTGCCCGTTGATCGTGTTGGCGACGTCAGCGCGGAAGGGGTTGGGATGCCCGCCGTAATAGCCGGGCCCGGTGATCAGGTGCAAACCATCGGGATTCGACGCGCTGCCATCTTCGCGCACCGCGTTGGTGCAATCGACGGGCGGCCCGCCCCAGCCGGCGTTGGGTCCGTTGTCGATCGAATACATGCGCCCATCGTCGGTGAGCAGGATGTCATACGGATTGCGAAAGCCCGGGGCATAGACCTGCACGGGCCCGCCCGGCACGATGATGGCCTGGTTCGCGCCGTCGTTGCCGCCAAAAGGATCGTTCTGGTCAATGCCCGGCGCGCTGTTGGAGCGCGACGGGTCATCAAGGGTGGGAATGTCATAGGTCATTTCGCCGATGGCACTCAGGTCGACACTCAGAATCGCAGCCGACAGGGCGTACTCGGGCAACTCGCCAAAGTTGTGCGAGGGCGCGCCCATGTTCGTATTGCCGCCCTGGGCGACGAAAAGCGTGTTGGTTGCTTCGTCGAGCGCCATGCCGTTGGCAGCGTGGTTTTCCTCGCAGCGTGGCAAGCCTCGCACGAGGTCAAGCTTCACCCATTGCGTGCCGTCCCATGTGAGGCGGGAGATGATGCCGGAGTTCGTATCGAGGTTTGCATCGGAACCAATCGCGATGCGCCAGTCAGAACTGGTCGCATAGATCACCGGGTTGGTGGGTGTGCCGACGACGAGGATGCCCGTGCACTGGCGCTTGACGGTTGTGTTGATTGCGCCGTTGTCGTTGTGGTTCTGCAATGTGTGAACGAGCGTGATGGTCTCACTTGCGAGCACGGTGTACTGCCCCGGCGCGGTGCGCGCGATGGTGTAGACGCGGATCTTGCCATCCTGCTGCGCGACGTACAGGCGATCGTCGGGGCCGAACTGCAGCGAGGTTGGGTATTCGAGCTCGCCAACGCTTTGAAGTGTGTTCTTTGTAAAGCTGACCTGCGCGTGGGCGACGGGCGCGACGACAGCCGCCAGCGCCATGCTGGCGATCGCGCACACCCCCCACGTCTGCTTGCCCGGCATCGCGTCTCCCCCGGGGCGGCGACGGCAGCGGCCCCGCCGCGCGCCCACACCCGGAACTATCGGCCCTCTTCCGGGGCGCAACCAGTGGCGACGGCTGGATTTATTTGACATTCCCGGGCTGGGGGGAGGGAGGGGCCCTGCGTTTGGGTGTTTTGGGGCAGGGAACCGATAATTGCAGCGGGCTCCAAGGAGGTGGTCGGTGCAAGAAAGCGGCTTGGTCAGCAAACTGGATCTGCGGCCTCAGGTCCGACAAACCCGACTTGGCAAGCAAGTCGGGCCACCCGCCGGCGCAAATGGTGATGGAAGGACTGAGTCCGACGCCCGTGCCGGCATTTCTCGAAGAACTCGGCTTTGGAAGCTTGAAGCAGTACACGAATTATGTGCAGAGCCTGAATGCATCGCAGCGCGCTACACATAGCGCTGAGGTACTGAGTTCATATCTGGTGTGGGGGGAATGACAATGACGCGATTGGCGCTTCTTGCAACTGTGGTGGCAGGCTCGATCACATGGACGGCGAGCGCAGACACGCTCTATGCCTCATATGTAGTGTTGGGCCAGGGAGATGTTCTCGCTACAATTGACACCGGAACCGGAATTGTGACAACGATTGGGAGCCTGGGGTCCATAGGTGTACAAGCAATCGCTTGGGACTCGTCATCTTCAACACTCTTTGCGTTTGCGAGTATTCCTGACACATTGGTTGCAATTGATCCGCTAACTGCAGACGTTGCATTTGTTGGAGCCAGCCAAACAAGTGCAGGAATAGTTGGCGGACTTGCTTATGACCCGGTGCGGGACAAACTCTATGGCGCTGAGAGCTTGGGAGTGCCACTTGGGGCCCAAATGTCGGAAATCGACCGTGTGACTGGAGCGTTTACACCGATCGGCGACCCGACTCCATATGGCAGCGCAATGACTTTCCATCCGGCCTCCGGTGAAATATTTGTTGCTGATCCGTTCCCTGGTTCGCTTGGCAGGTGGAATCCTGACACATCGCTGGTGACCGAACTGGGCCCGATCGCCCCGATGCACTCGCTTGCATGGAGTACAACAGACAGCGCCCTGTACGGGATCGGCGATGCGCCAGGCGCTCGTGGCGAGACAAACACGCTCTACACCATCGACCCCGCAACCGGCGCGACGATCAACACGATCACACTGAGCGAGAGTCATTACTACGCCGCGCTGACTGCGATCCCCGCGCCGGGGGTGTTTGCTGTGGTTGTTGTGTGTGGCAGCACAGTTGCAACACGCCGGCGTCGCTCAACTGGTCGGTGATGCCGCGGGCGGATAGTTCGGCGGCAGGTCATCGACCTCGAGCTGTTCATAGATCATGTCGGGCGTGGGTGAATCGTCGGAGTGGTCGTGCGAGTAGACGTTGGTGAGGACGCCGTCGCGGATGAGCAGCATGGATGCGCCGGTGGGCCAATCCCAGAACTTGACGATGCCCTGGGTGTCGAGGTCCTGCTTGGTGAACATGCGCACGCGGAGGAAGGGGTCGTCGGTGTCTTCGAGGCGCTGCTGGTCCATTTCGAAGTATGGGTGCAGCTCCATGCACTCCGAGCAGGTCGGGTCGTAGACGAAGATGTACCAGGCGGGGCCGCCGGGCGGCTGCGCGCGGACGTCGGCGAGGAGGGCGGACTCGTAGAGTTGCGTGGGGGCGTCTTTGGCGACGACGCCAGTGGCGGGATCGGGTTCGGGCGTTTTCTGATCCTCGATGAACTGCATCGCCTTCGCGCGGTCGTGGTTGGCGTAGAAGAAGCCGCCCGTGCCGGCGAGCAGCGCGAGGATCAGCGCGGCGGCGGGCCAGCGCATGCAGCCGCGCCATGCAAGCAGGCCCAGCGCCATGAGGACGAAGGCGACGTCGATGATCGTCGAGACGCCCTTGATCGTGAGGAACTCAAAGGGTGTATTCACGAGCAGGGAGCCAAAGCAGCCGCAGCTCTCCTTGGCCAGGTAGTAGCTCAGGGAGTAGCCAGCGAAGCCGCCAAACATCGTGGCGACGCACGCCCAGCAGAGGCGCATCCGAAAGCCGAGCAGGATGGCGATGACAACTGCGAACTCAAAGGGCGCCGCGATGGTGTCGACGAGGT
>JAGQOH010000044.1 GCA_020427635.1 Phycisphaerales bacterium | reverse complement strand
ATTGATGACGCGGGTAATACGGAGCTGGTGATGCGCATGCGTCCGGGCAGTGTCATCGTGAGTGATGGCGCGGGCGAAGAGATGCGGCGCACACAGTTGACGATCCCGGTGCCTCCGACGGCTCGCGCGGACGAAGGGGATGCCCAAGCGCTGAACAATCTGTCGACGGCAATCGATCAAACGCAGGTGTTCTTCACCGTCACACCAAAGGGTGACGTGCAAAACGTGCATGGGCTCGAGCGCGTGATGGAGGCCTTTGGGCAATTGGAGCAATCGGACGTTCGCCTGCTGGGCCCCATTGCACCAGGCCAGATCGAGCAGACGCTGGAGTCGATCTTTGGCGCGGAAGGGGCGGCGGGCACATCGCGCCGCGTCGGTGCGGGCTGGCAAACAACGCGCACGGTCGACGTGCCGCCGGTCGCGGTCTTCGATTTCACAGACGACGTCATGCTCGACTCGATCAACGGGCCTGTGGCAACCTTGGTGAGCAAGGGCACGGTGGGCGTGCGTCGTCCGACTGTGGAGGATGCGGCGCGTCCGGCCCTTGGTGTCGAGGCGTTTTCGAGCACCACCACGACGCAATGGAATCTTGAGGATGGACGCTTGGTCGCTCGCGTGAGTGACATGGTGATGGAGACACGGTGGCAGCTGGCTGAGGTCGATCTGCTTCAGAAGCAGACGGTGCATGTCGCCATCGCGCGCCCGGAGTAGCGTTCGCTCACACCGATTGCAGATACCGGCGCATCGCTGCCAGCGTCTCTTCGCTGACATGGTGCTCGATGCCCTCGGCGTCGAGGTTGGCGTTTTCCTCTTGGACGCCCAGCGCCTTCAGGAAGGAAAGCACGACCTCGTGGCGCTCGCGGGAGGCTTGCGCCATCTGTCGCCCATCATCGGTGAGGTGGATGGGTTTCCGTGGCTCGGTGGACAGCAGGCCCAGTGTGCAGAGCCTGGAGACGATGCGGGTCACTGTGACGTGTGAGACGCCCATTACCTTGGCCAGGTCGCGTACACGCGCCTCGCCGGTCTGCTCGATCAGGTCGGCCACGGCTTCGACATAGTCTTCGGCGGTCTCGTCGCGATGATCCGCGCGAGTGCGTTTGAAGCGGGTCGATGCGGCAACAGCTTTTTCGCGACTTGGGCTCACGAAGGGATCGTACCGTGTACGGGCCTCGACGGTAGTCTGCGTGGCGTGGAGCCCACCCGAGCCGCAAATGAGGCCCTGAGTTCGCCCAAGCGCGCGGGCGGCGTGCTGGCGTTGCTCGAGCCTGGGCGCAAGGGCAGCAAAGCGCTGCAGGCGGTCGGCGCGGTAGTTGGTCTCGGGCTGCTGGTGTGGGCGGTCTCGCTCGTTTTCTCAGCAGGGAACGCTGAGGCGCGGTCACGCCTTGCGCAGGCCCACGCGAGCGACGTCGCGTTATTAGCGGCCGCTACATGCATCGGTGTGCTGATTGTTGGTCTGACGTTTTGGCTCACGTTGCTGCCGCTTCGGCGGATCAGCCTGCTGCATGTCACGACCATCAATGCGCTGGCGATCTTCATGGTCGCGCTGCCGTTCAAGCTTGGTTTTGTGGCGCGCGTCTTTCTGCATCACCGGCTCGATGGGATGAATTTCAAACTGATCTTCTCGTGGATCGGCGCGATGACGGCACTGGGGGCGGCGGGCTTCGTGCCCCTGGCCGCGGTGAGCCTTTGGCGCGGCGAGGTGGATGGGCTTTGGTGGCTCTCGCTTGGCGCGTTGCTCATTGCGACGCACGGGACCGGGCTCTTGGTGAGCAAATGGACAAAGGGCGGCGCGATGAGCGGGCGGCTTTCGCGCCTGATTCTGCATGCGGATGACATGACATCGCGCCCGGTGGTGGTTGTGATGCACGGGGCATCACGACTCGGGGAGATGGCGCAGCTTGCATGGCGATTCTCGATCGCGGGCGCCATCATCCTTGGCACGCCATTGGAGGCGGGGCAGGCGATCATCCTGGCGTCGACGTTCGTGTTTCTGTCGGTCGTCGCGCCGATCGGCGCGCTTGGCGTGCGCGAGTGGGGTGTGACGCTGGTTGGGACGGCGGTCGGACTCGAGCGTGAACCGGTGATGACGCTGACGTTGTTGGTCACGTTCAGCGAGCTTGCGGTGTCCGGTGTGATGGCGCTGATCGGTTGCGCGATCGTGCGGCCATGGAGGCGGCTGGATTCGACGGATCAGGGGGTTACAGGCGATCTGTCGCAAGCGACGCCAGATTGCTCCGTTCAGACTTCTGCAGAGTGACGTGGCCTACAAGCCCCGAGCCCTTCATGCGCTCGACGACATAGGACAGGCCATTGGAGGAGCCATCGAGGTATGGATTGTCGATCTGCTCGATGTCGCCCGTGAGGACGATCTTCGTGCCTTCGCCCACGCGCGAGATGATCGTCTTGACTTCATGCGGCGAGAGGTTTTGCGCCTCATCGACGATCATGAACTGGTGCGGAATCGATCGGCCGCGGATGTAGGTGAGCGGCTCCAAGACCAGACGACCATCGCCAATGAGGCGGTTGATGCGCTGCTCGGTGGAGTGACTGTCGGGGGCCTGCATGGGATGGCCGCGCGTGGAGAGCAGGTATGAGAGGTTGTCGAAGATGGGCTGCATCCAGCTGATGAGCTTCTCGTCCTTGTCGCCCGGGAGGTAGCCGATGTCGCGGCCCATGGGCATGATCGGGCGCGCGACGAGGAGCTTCTCATAGGCCTCGTCGTTGAAGACCTTGGTCATGCCGGCGGCGACGGCGAGGAGCGTTTTGCCGGTACCGGCGGATCCGATCATGGTGACGAGGCGCACTTCGTCATCGAGCAGGAGATCGAGCGCCATGGTCTGCTGCACGTTGCGCGCCATGATGCCGAACACTGGCCGGCGGGGTGAGGAAACCGGAATGACGTGTTCGGTGTCTGCGAGTCGGCGGGCGAGGCCCGTGTGTGAGTCGTCAGCAGCATCGACAAGGAGCACGAATTCATTGGGCACGATGCCGGCGAGGCGGCTTCCATTGCCGTTGCCGTTCTTCGGCGGTGGGAGCGACGCTTCGAGCTCCGCGAGGGCGAGCATCTTCTCGGCGTAGAGGTGGTCGATGACATCGCTTGGCACGGTGAGGGTGCGATAGCCCGAGTAGAGCGTGTCGATATCGACCTTCTGGTTCTCGAAATCTTCAGAGGCAATGCCAAGGGCGTCGGCTTTGATGCGCGCGTTGATGTCCTTCGAGACGAAGACGACGTTCTCGCCACCTTCGTGGAGCGCCCAGGCGCTGGCGATGATGCGGTTGTCATTCGAGTCGGCGCTGATTGCGTCTGGACGTTTGTGTGGTGTTGCATCGATGCGCAAGCTGCCGCTGGGTGGGTTCGAGGGCTGGTTGTCGCCCGCGCGGGTCGTTTCCGGGTAGGCGTCGACCAGGGGCACGCCATCCGTCAAAGGGCCGGTTTCGCGCAGGCGGTCGAGATAGCGCACGCACTGGCGTGCGTTGCGGCCAACGTCATTGGAGACGCTCTTGAACTTGTCGATTTCTTCGAGCACCGCGAAGGGGATGACGATGTTGTTGTCCTCGAAGACGAACAACGCCGCGGGGTTGTGCAGCAGGACAGAAGTGTCGAGCACGAAGGTCTTGATGCCGGTGTTTGGCATGTTCGTGCTTTGCTCAGTTTCGGTTGGCGTGGGTGTGCCTTTCGGGGCGTTGTTCGGTCGCCGAGGCGGCCGACGGGTCTTGCGTGCGGGTCTGCCTGTGCGCTCTTGGACCTCGCTCAATGGACCGTTCCCTCCTGGTTGTGGCCGGCGACGCCTTCCCAAGCTGGCTGGCTCCGCCTGCCGTCTCCCTCTTCCAGAGACACTCTATGGGGTATTGTCGGCTCCAGGCGGCCCCGCTCCGCAGCGGATCGTCGGGCCCATGACCCCTGGACCCTAGACCTCTGGGAGGGTTGTGCCGAATGTCCACGCAGACACTTGCGGACCTTGCTGAGGCCCTCGCCCGTATCGCCCCGCCCGCCCTCGCTGAGGATTGGGACAACGTGGGGTTGCTCCTGGGTGACCCAAGCTGGGCGATCGGGCCCGGCCCGGTGGTGGTTGCGATCGACCTCACGCGGGCGGTGATGGGAGAGGCGATCGCCGCCAAGGCGAGCGCGATCGTCGCCTACCACCCCCCACTTTTCACGCCAACGAAACGAATCACGTCCAATGATCGCGCAGGAACGACCGTTCTCGAATGTGCAGCCAGGAAAATCGGGATCATTTCGCCCCACACAGCGCTGGATGCGGCGCCCGGCGGATTGGCGGATTGGCTGTTGGACCAGTGTGGGCCGAGCGGAGCGGCGTGGACGGATCGGCAGGCGCTTACCGCGAGCCGCAGCGCTGGGAGCGCGGCGGGATTCAAGGTGGTGACGTTTGTGCCGCTGGCGCAAGTCGATGCTGTGGCGGATGCGATGGCGCGTGCGGGGGCGGGGGTCATCGGGCAGTACACGCATTGCTCATATCGGGTTGATGGCACCGGGACGTTCTTTGGTGGTGAAGAGACGAATCCCGCGGTCGGAAGCAAGGGGGAACTCGAACACGTCGGGGAGATGCGCCTGGAGATGGTGAGCACGGGCAGGGCGCTTGCAGATGTGGTGGCGGCGTTGCGCGCGGCGCATCCGTATGAAGAGCCGGCGTTTGATGTGTATGCACTTGCGCCGAAGCCGGATCGATCGATCGGCGCGGGGCGCATTGGTTCGCTGGGCGCCCCTGAACCCGCGCGCAATCTGGTTGCGCGGCTGGCGATGCGCCTCGGCGTGGCGTCGATGCAACTGGCGGGCGATCCGAACGTGATGGTGCGGCGGGTGGCGGTGTGCCCTGGTTCGGGTGGGTCCCTTGCGGAAGCAGCGGCGGCGGGCGGGGCGGACCTGTTTGTCACGGGCGAGATGAGCCACCATGGGCAGTTGGCGTCGCTGGAGCGTGGCTGCGCTGTGGCATTGGCGGGGCACACGGAGACGGAACGGCCCTACATGCCCGTCCTCGCCCAGCGCATCCTTAAGGCGGGTGTGATGTGCGAGGTCATCGTCGCCAAGCAGGATCGCACGCCTTTGACGAGCGTGCCAGCGCGTTGATCGGCGTACCATGAGAACATGCCCACGACGATGACGAGTTCACTTTCCACAGTTGAAGAAGTGCTGGACGACCTGCGTGCCGGGAAGATGGTCGTGCTGGTGGATGATGAGGATCGCGAGAACGAGGGCGACCTGATCATGCCGGCGCAGTTCGTGACGCCCGAGGCGATCACCTTCATGCTGACGCACGCGCGGGGGTATCTGTGCTTGTGCTTGACGGAGGGGGATTGCGAGCGGCTGGACCTGCCGCCCCAGAGTCCGAAGAACACTTCGGTGCGGGAGACCCCGTTTACGGTGTCGATCGATGGGCATCCGAAGCACGGGTTCACGACGGGGGTGTCGGCACACGAGCGGGCCAAGTGCATCCAGATGGCGATCGATCCGCACTATGGGCCGGACGAGTTCGTGCGCCCGGGGCACATCAACCCGCTGCGATCGCGCGATGGTGGGACGCTTGTGCGGATCGGACAGACGGAGGGGTCTGTGGACTTGTGCAGGCTTGCGGGGCTGCGCCCGCAGGCGGTGTTGCTTGAGATCATGCGTGATGACGGGCAGATGGCGCGTCGCCCGGATCTCGAGGTTTTCTGCGAAAAACATAGGCTCAAGATGTGCTCGATTGCGCAGGTGATCCAGTATCGCCTTGCGCGTGAGAGCCTGGTGAAGCGCATCGAACCAGTCAGCGGCACGCCGATCAAGACCGCGTTTGGGGAGTTTAATCTGATCGCGTATGAGTCGCAGGTGGATGCGCTGCCCCAGTTGGCATTGACCGTGGGCGGCGTTGGCGCGCTGGGCGGGGATGGGCATGCGGCGCGTCACGATGAGCCGGTGTTGGTACGGATGCATCGACGTGATCTCTTGGGCGATGTGTTCCACGACCTGTCGACGTCGGGCGTTGGAGCGACGGCGGATACGTTGCACGCGGCGCTCAAGCGCATCGCGACGGAAGGGCGAGGCGCGGTGGTGTATTTGCGTCCTGAGGGGCTTGGAGATGGGTTGTCGCAACGATTAACAGCGATTCGACGTCCGGCGGGCATGCGTGCGGGCATGTCGAGCCAAGTGCCGATGCACTTGCGCGAGTTTGGCATTGGCGGCCAAATCCTGCGCGATCTGGGGCTCTCGCGCTTACGTTTGTTGACGAACCATCCGAAGGAACTTCCGGGCCTCGAGGCTTTTGGACTTGAGATTGTTGACCAACTTGATCTACACTGACCGACAACTTGGGGAGCTTGGTTTGGTTTGAGTTCATGCAGGAAGCCCGCTCCGAGTTTCCTGACCTCTCCAAACGAACACCCAGACGGCCCCTTCGCGGGGCCGTTTCCATTTTTGCAATGCAAGCGTTTGGTTGATTCAACCGACCGCTGCGGTGCTACAGTGCTCACGAAATGCAGGCGAATCCGCAAGAAAACCGCTATGCGCGGCAAGCGCTGCTGCCCGACCTGGGACGCGAAGGGCAAGCGATGCTTGCGCGCGCGAGGGTCGTCATCGTGGGGTGCGGCGCACTGGGTTCGGTCGCGGCGGAGTTGCTCGGACGGGCGGGCGTCGGGCTGCGCGAGGCGGGGGGCGAGTTGCGGCTCATCGACCGTGACATCGTCGAGTGGACCAATCTGCATCGCCAAACGCTCTATGCGGAGGTGGACGCACTGGCAGGGAGACCAAAGGCGGCGGCGGCCCAAGACGCCATTCAGCGCATCAATGGCGATGTGAATGCCATGGGCATGGTCGCGGATTGCACTTCGACGACCATATTGGACCTTGTGGGCGCAGCGCCCACGGTGTTGCTCGATGGCACGGACAACTTCGAAACGCGGTTTTTGCTCAATGACGTTGCGGTGAAGCAGGGCGTGCCCTTGGTGTACGCGGGCGCAGTCGCGACGAAGGGCATGTTGGCGACGATTCTGCCCGCGTGGGAAGTGGGCGCCGAGGCGCCGGCATGGTCACCCGGGCCTTGCCTGCGGTGTCTGATTGACGTTCCCGCGCCTGGGTCAACTGAGACGTGCGACACGGCAGGCGTGCTGGGGCCTGTGTCGGCGGCGGTTGCGAGCTTCCAGGCAGTGGAGGCGATCAAGATCATGCTGGGGCGGTTTGATCTGCTCCGCCGACATGTGCTCGAGTTCGACCCCTGGCACCGGGAGTTCAACCGGTTGGCGATGGATGCGCCAGACCCGAAGTGTCCGTGCTGCGGCGGGCGTCGGTTTGAGTTCCTGGAGGCTTTGGCCGGCGCGGGGTCGGTCGTGTTGTGTGGCAGTGATGCGGTGCAGATCACGCCCAAAGTTGTCGCGAGCGTCGACCTTGCGGCGCTGGCAGGCAAGCTGGCGCAGATGGGCACGTTCGAGGCAACGCCCTGGATGGTGCGCGGCACGCTGGAGGGCGAGGCGTGCGATGAGGCTTGCGACGGGGATGGGCAGTCATTGCGGCTGAGTGTCTTCGCGGATGGGCGGGCGATCGTGCATGGCACGCGCCGGATTGAGCGCGCCCGGGCGATCTATGCGAAGTATGTGGGGCAGTAGACCGCGACGGAGCGAAATCAGTTTGGGTGCAGGAAGCCGAGATGCAACTGACAGTGGCCAAGCTGCATGCGTTGCCACTGGTCATGCGTGAGCTTGCCAAACAGCGGGCTGACTGCTGCGAACTGGTCGCCCGCCTTCGTTCGATCGAGTTGAGCGCGCAGTTCGGACAAGCCTTCGTCGAAGGACACGCTGTCATCCGGGAGGAGGGCTTCGGCTTGCGGCGGGAGTTTGATCCCGGGAGGCGGCGGGCTGCCCCGGACCGCCATGCGCTTGAGCAAGAGTTGTGCGGTCCACTTCATCCACAGTGGCGGTTTCATGTCGGCGGGGAATCCATCGATCGCACTGCGCCAGAATCGAGCGCAGTGCTGAAAGATCTGGCCGGGCGTCCAGTTGCCGGTTGTGCGTAGCGTGCCTGCGGTGCTCGCGGATTGAAGGGCCTCGAGCTCTTGCTCAAGGTCGGCAATGGAGTTGAACTGTACGGTTCTTCGGTTCGCTGTCTTGGTGTTCACCGACATTGTGTGCATCCTCTGGATCGGCGGCGGCTTCGGCAATCGCCTGACGAATGTCAGCCACGAGCGGCTCAACATCGGCGATCAGCGTCGTTTCGTCCATGATATGCAGCATCGTGTCGCTCTCCGCGAGTTGTCGGATGACATCGGCGTCGAGTTCTTTGGCGTCGAAGACGCGGCCAATTTCCCGATCGGTGTTCATCATGTCCAGTGCCTGGTTGAAGCTGGCGAGGGCCTGGAGGCGCGCGACGGCATCGGACTGCATGAAACGCTCGAACTTGGCGGGGTCGCTCAGGAGGGCTGCGGCTTCATTTGCGAGGGCGAGCAGCGAAATGCCCTGGGCTGGGTTGGTCGCTTCGGCAAAGGTGCCGAGGGATGAAGCACGCACCTGGTGCGCAAAGTCGAGCACGCGCTCGGCAATGGGGTTGGGCGGCATGGCGCGATCCATGTCGCGCGCAGCGAGTTGTGCGGTCGCGACGGGCTCGAGCGCCAAGGGGACCCACAGCAGCGCAAGGCCAACGATTGAGCCCTCGACCAGGCCCACTGCGGCGCCCGCGAGCTTGTCGAACTTTGCGATGGGTTCGTGGCGCTGAAGCTTGCGGCCGGCGGTGAGCTTGAATGCGATGGCGACTGCGATCGTGACGACAGTGACTACGAGGGCCATGGAGAGCCCGCGGTTGAGCATGCCGCCCGTGCCGAAGACGGCGCGTGTGGCACCCTCGAGCGCGATGCCGAGGGGCCTGGCCAGGATGATCGCGAGGACCATGCCCAGGACGAGGCCAGTGAGTTCGACGGCGCCGCGCCAGAGGCCTTGCAGTGTGCCGAGCCCCATGACGAGCGCGAGGACTTTCATGGGCAGCGATGCGAAGATGAGTGTCGCGATGATGGCCAGCGCCACGAGCGCGATGATTGCGAGCTTCGCGGGGCGCAGAGAGGCGTCCGCGGCTTCGCTTGAAGCATGGTTGTGACCCACCATCACGGGCGGATCATAACTTAGGTTGACGCTTCGATGGAAGGCAAAGGTTGGGGATCGAGGGCAAAGCCGCACTCGGGGCACAGGTTTGTGTTTGTTGGGAGGCCGGCGAGGTCGTAGCAACATCCCGGGCAGGGGCGACGAGCCGCCATGTACTGCTTTCGGGCGATGAGGGCCCACCAGAACAGGGCGGCGGGAAAGGCAAAGAGCCAGAGCCAACAGGTGAGGTTGGCGACGAAGACCGACCACGTGCTGATGGTGGTGAAATAGATGGGACTCCCGATGTGGGTCGAGACGTAGATCGACATCGCGCACCAAACCAAGACCGGCACACCATAGGTGACTTGCACGATCCAGGATCGAGTGAGCACGAGCAGGTATGACGCTCCCAAGAGGTCGATGAGCACATCTGCCACATACAAGTCATTCTGAGTGCGCCAAGGTGTGAAGGCAGGGTAATGCCATTTCATTGGCGGACCCAACACGCCAAGGAGCACTATGATCGCGTACCACAACCAACTGAACCGCTTCGGGTGAAGCTGAAGCGCGACGAGCACGACGCACATTGTGATGAGATTCACGCCGGGGTTTGGTGCTTCGAACATGAACTGCTGCCAGCCAGCCCAACCCGCCAACAGCGTGAGGCGGATCTCAAAGATGTGCCCAATCATGAATTGAGAAACGAACCAGAAGTTTGCGCGCCAACCAAGATTGAACCCAATCCAATGAATCAGGTAGTAGCGCAGGTCGACGCCGGCGATGAGGCATGTGGCGAGGGTGAGAGCGATCGCTGAGAGGATCCAGCCGCGCCAGGTGAAGCCCCAGAGCGGGCGCGGGGCGTAGGTGGGTTTGGGTTTGGGGGGCCCAGGCACAGTTCTATCGTAGACGCAAAGACCCCTCACCCGGTTCGCCTTTGGCGAACCACCCTCTCCCCAAAGGGAGAGAGAGCTACTTGCTCACATGTTCCGGTTTTGGAGTCGTTGCGCCGTACTTGGTCGCCATGTCCTTGAGGTATTGATCCATCACGGCGTGGTAGCCCATGGCAAAGCGCGACATCACGCGGTAGATCGGGTTGGAGATGACGCCGTCTTCGGTGATTTGCAGCGTGGACCGCTGTGCGTCGTCTGGCGCGGTAGAGAGTTCGAACGTCCATGTGCCGCCAAAGGGCAGCTTGTCATCGGCGATGCGCATGCGCAGCAGCGACGGCTCGGTCATCTCGTCGACCTGCATCGGCATGCGCCCGAATTTCGAGTACTCGATCCACACGGGCTTGCCATCAATCGGTTGGGCCTGCTCGATCTTCTCGAGCATCTTGCGCCACTCGGGATGATGTTCGAAGTCGATGAGTGTGTTCCAGACATCCTGCTGCGCGGCGGGCACGACGATGCGGCTTGTCGCGGTGTGTGAGCGCGGGATGACCACGCCAAGGAGGATCACGATGCCAATGAGGCCAAGGAAGACGAGCACGAGGCCGACGAGCGTCCAGAGCATGCCGTGTCCTTTCCGGAGGAGGGAACGCATGGGTGGATTCTAAGGTGCGTCCGAATTCAGGTCGCCTGGAGCACAAGTGCGCTGTTCTTGGCACCGAAGGCCAGGCAATTGATGAGTGCGGTGCGCGCGGAAGTGGGCGCGGCGGCGATCGGCGTGTAGTCGAGGTCGCACGCGGGGTCAGGTGTTTGCAGATTGATCGTTGGTGGGATGAAGGGGCCTGCGGCGTGCGCATCAGCATTCTTGAGTGCGCCGAGCGTGGCGACGACTGCTGCGGCGCCGCATGCGCCTTGGGGGTGACCAATCATGCTCTTGACGCTTGTGCCTTTGAGCGCGTGCGCGTGCTCGCCAAAGGCGAGTTTGACGGCCTTGGTCTCGAGCGCGTCGTTGAGCTGCGTGGAGGTGCCGTGGTAGTGGATGAGTTCGATATCGGTTGGTGTGAGGGCTGCATCGTCGATGGCGAGGGTCATGGCGCGGGCGGATTCGGTTGCGTCGGGCGCGGGGCGGACGCGGTGGTAGGCATCGCAGGTTGCGGCGTAGCCGAGCAAAGCACCAAGTTGGTGCGCGCCGCGTGACGCTGCGGCGTTTGCGCGCTCCAGCACAAGGGCCCACGCGCCTTCGCCCAAGACAAAGCCATCGCGATGGGCGTCAAATGGACGCGAGGCGGTGGCCGGGTCGGCGGATTTGGTCATGACGCCCAGCAATTCCATGCCGAGCAGCGTTTCCCAGCGGACGTGGGCGTCGGCACCGATCACGACCATGGCATCGACACGATTGGCGCGCACAAGCTCAAGCGCCATGCCAAGTGCATCGCTACTTGATGCGCAGCCATCGCTCATGCAAAGCGAGGGGCCTTTCAAGCCAAGGCGGATGGAAAGCTCGCCTGCGAGATTGCCATGCGTCGCGTTGGTGATCGTCCATAGCGATGGATGCTTGTGGGGCTCGCCCGGCGGTGTGGGTGTGTAAGTGGTGATCGCTTGATCGAGTGTGAAGTCGATGCCACCTGCGCCAGTGCCGAGGATGAGGCCAATGCGCAACGATGTGTCATTCGTGATGGCAAGCGCCGATTGCGCGAGGGCTTCTTGTGCGGCTGCAAGCGCCATGGGGACAAGCCTGGGCAGGCGCTTGATGTCCGCGGTGTCCATGACGGTGAGGGGGTCGAAAGTTGCGCATGGCGCCGCCGCGCGCGATGCACATCGATCGTGATTGAATGCGCGCACGCCGGAGGTCCCCGCGCGGAGGCCCCCGACGTATGCCGGGAGCCCGAGGCCATTGGGCGCGATGGCGCCGAGCCCCGTGATGATGGCGTGGCGAGCGGTCACGTGGGCGGCATCCTAGGGCAGATGCATTGGCGCGCGGCCTGCCAGTGTGGCAGTGGGCCTGGTTTGTGCGCGCGGGGCGTGACATTGGAATCGTCGGAAGAGCGGCGGCGTTGGTGATTGTGGAGGCGTGCTGGGGTGGCGTGAAGGCCGCGCAATCGGCACGAGTTTCGCAGTTTGGTCGGTGAGATCGGCGTGGGGCCTATAATCGCGCCGCATCACACGGTTGATCGGGCAACGGATGTGTCCGTCGGGTCCGAATCAGCCGATGACTGGGGGGAAATGGGGCCGGTTCGTCGCATTGGCGGGCCGGGCCACCTGTCTGGCATTTCGCGCGGACAGGAAGGAGCAGATCGATGTTTGAGCGATTCACAGATCGTGCCCGCAAAGTGATGGCGTTGGCGAATCAAGAAGCCCAGCGTTTTAACCACGAGTACATCGGGACCGAGCACATTCTGCTCGGGCTGGTGAAGGAAGGCTCTGGTGTTGGCGCCAACGTTCTGAAGTCGCTTGGAGTCGATCTTCGCAAGGTGCGTCTCGAGGTTGAGAAGCTTGTGCATTCGGGGCCTGACATGGTCACGATGGGCAAGCTGCCCCAGACGCCGCGCGCCAAGAAGGTGATCGAATATGCGATCGAAGAGGCGCGCAATCTGAATCACAATTATGTCGGCACCGAGCACTTGCTGTTGGGCTTGCTGCGCGAGCATGACGGCGTGGCGGCGCAGGTTTTGATGAACCTGGGGCTGAAGCTCGAAGAAGTCCGCGAAGAGGTCCTGAACCTGCTCGGCGCCGGTATGGAAAAGGACGAGCCCGAGATGCAGGGCGCGGGTGGCGAGCCCGGCGCGCGAGGCGGCAATCGCAAGTCGCAGACGCCTGCGCTGGATTCGTTTGGTCGCGACCTGACGGCGCTTGCCAAGGATGGTTCACTTGACCCGGTGATCGGGCGCGAGCGCGAGATCGAGCGCGTGATCCAGGTGCTGTGCCGGCGCACGAAGAACAACCCGGTGCTGCTCGGTGAGGCCGGCGTGGGCAAGACGGCGATCGTGGAGGGCTTGGCTCAGGCGATCGTGAACCAGGAAGTGCCTGATTTGCTGCACGATCGTCGCTTGGTCGTGCTTGACCTCGCGATGATGGTCGCGGGCACGAAGTATCGTGGCCAGTTCGAAGAGCGGATCAAGGCGGTGATGAATGAGGTCCGCCGAGCGCAGAACCTCATCCTGTTCATTGATGAGTTGCACACACTCGTGGGCGCAGGTGGCGCAGAGGGCGCGATCGATGCATCGAACGTGCTGAAGCCGGCGCTCGCGCGTGGTGAGATCCAGTGCATCGGCGCCACGACGTTTGATGAGTATCGCAAGTACATCGAGAAGGACGCGGCGCTCGCCCGTCGCTTCCAGGCGATCACGGTTGATCCGCCCAACAAGGAGCAGACTGTTCAGATCTTGAAGGGCTTGCGCGATCGCTACGAACAGCACCACCGGGTGCAGATCACGGATGCTGCGGTTGAGGCCGCGGTCGAATTGTCAGGTCGCTACATCACCGGTCGTGTGCAGCCGGATAAGTCGATCGATGTGATTGACGAAGCGGGCGCACGCGTGCGTCTGAAGACCATGACCAAGCCGCCGGACCTTGCGGATCTGGAAGCCGAGATCGAGCGTCTTTCGGTTGCGAAGGACGAAGCGGTGAAGGACGCAGATTACGAGAAGGCCGCGGAGCTGCGCGACCAAGCGGAGCAACTGCGCCGCAAGAAGGAGCAGACGCAGCAAGAGTGGCGCGAGAAGGCGAAGGAAGTTGGTGGCGTGGTTGATGAGGAAGTGATCGCGGAGGTCGTTTCCAAGATGACCGGCGTGCCGCTGACGCGTCTGGAGCGCGAGGAAGCCGAGCGCTTGCTGCAACTCGAGGTCGAGTTGCACAAGAAGGTCGTGTCGCAGAACGAGGCGATCGAGCGGATTTCCAAGGCGATCCGGCGTGCTCGTGCTGGCTTGAAGGATCCGAAGCGTCCGATGGGCAGCTTCATCTTTGTGGGGCCGTCGGGTGTCGGCAAGACGCTGCTCAGCAAGGCACTCGCGGACTTCATGTTTGGTGATGAGGATGCGCTGATTCACCTGGACATGTCGGACTACATGGAGAAGCACAACGTGTCTCGCTTGGTCGGGGCGCCTCCCGGGTATGTGGGATACGAAGAGGGTGGGCAGCTCACGGAGCGTGTGCGCCGGCGTCCCTATGCCGTCGTGCTGTTCGACGAAATCGAGAAGGCGCACCCGGATGTGTTCAACATGCTCCTCCAGATCATGGAAGAGGGGCGCTTGGTGGATTCGTTCGGGCGCAATGTCGACTTCCGCAACACAGTCATCATCATGACCAGCAACATTGGCGCTGATCTGATCAAGGGTGGCGCGGGCTTCGGCTTTGCGAAGCGCGATGAGCACTCGAGCTATGAGCAGATCAAGGCGGTGCTGGATAAGGAAATCGAACGGCACTTCCGTCCCGAGTTCCTGAACCGCCTGGACGACGTCATCGTGTTCCGCCCGCTCAGCAAGGAGAACCTCGAGATCATCGTGAACTACGAGACCGAGAAGCTTGTGCAGCGACTCAAGGAGCAGGGTTGGTCGCTCGAGCTTGATCAGCGGGCCAAGGACTTCCTGATCGAGAAGGGCTACAACCCGGATTATGGCGCTCGCCCGTTGCGTCGCGCGATCAGCAACTACCTCGAGGATCCAATGAGCGAGTCATTGCTCAGTGGCAAGTTCGAGGGCAAGAACAGGATCGTGGTGACGCACAAGGAAGGCGCCGAGGACCTGGCGTTCGAGCTGTCGCATGACCCGTCGTTGGATAAGAAGAAGCAGACGGCGACGGATCAGGAGACTACTCAGGCGGAGCCCGCCGCGGGCGCCGGATCGACCTGAGTTGTCCTGATAAATGAGGCAAACTGAAACCCCGCACCGGCGCTCCGGTGCGGTTTTTCATTGGTCGTTCGCATCGGCATCGGTAGGATGGCCGCTCATCATCTTTCCAGAGAGGCGGCGTAAGCCCATGATTGCAAAGTGTTTGACTGGCGCGGCGGCGCTTGGTGTTCTTGCACTGTCGGCCCAGGCGGGGACGGTGACCAAGACCTATGGCCCGGGCTACGGCGGCGCGATTCCGGACAACGATGCGATCGGCTACATCTCGCCAGTGGTGGTGGCCGAGTCGTTTGCGATCCAGTCCATCCAGGTTCGGATCTACGGCCTCGATCATGGCTATTCGAGCGACCTGACGATCGAGCTGCGACACTCGGGTGTGGGCACGCCCACAACGTTGGTGACGAACCTGGGCTTTGGCGAGGATGCTGACTTCAATGGCGACTACGTCTTCGAGGACTCAGGCGCAAACTTGTGGACCGTGGCAGGGACGGTGTGCTGCCTCGAAGACCTGCCCCCTGGGAGCTACCAGGCGAGTGGCTCGGGCGGTGCCGTGATTTCGCTTGATGCGCGATACATCGGCGAGGATGCCGAGGGGCCGTGGGTCTTGCGGATCTATGACGATGACTTTCTGGTGTCGGGCGGGTTCACTGGCTGGGAGTTGGTGCTGGGCGGCGCGCCCGCGTGTCCCGGCGACATTCCGGGCGATGTGAACCACGATGGGGTCGTGGACATTGCCGATCTGAACACGGTGCTGTTCAACTTTGGCATGGTGTGCGGGGCCTAGACTGTGGGGCCGCCCCAATTGATGGCGGCACGCAGGAGGGCCCAGGGATGTCAGAGCATCGCGCCACAATCGATTGGTCGCGCACGTCGAGCGACTTCACCTACAACACATACAACAGGGATCACACCTGGCGGTTTGGGAGCGGCCAAAGCTTGGGCGCTTCTGCTGCGCCGGGATACAAAGGCAACCCGGATCTGGTTGATCCGGAGGAGGCGTTCGTGGCCTCGCTTTCGGCGTGTCACATGCTGACGTTCCTGGCGCTTGCGGCGAAGCGTGGCTTCACTGTGGATCGGTATGTGGACGAGGCGGTGGGGCATCTGGCGAAGGGCAGCGATGGCAAGCTCGCGATCGCTCGCGTGGAGCTGAGCCCTGAGATTGCGTTTCAAGGAACGGCGCCGACGCCTGACGAGCTCGAGCAATTGCATCATGCGGCCCACGGGCACTGCTTCATTGCGAACTCTGTGCGGACCGAGGTTGCGGTGGTGGCGGCGCGGGTGTGAGGCCCGCTTGAAGTCAGCGGTTGCTGCAAAAAGCACAACGCCCGATCCGAAGACCGGGCGTTGTGACTGACATTCGAAGGACGCCCACAAGAGAAACTTGTTGGAGAGGCGCGTCCGTCCGTTTGGTGTCGTAATTAGCGACGACGACGGAAGGCCACGAGGCCACCCGCGCCGAGCAGGGTCAGCGCGCCGGGGGCTGGCACCGAGTAGGTGACGCCGGCGAGCGCGATGTGATAAGTCCCCGAGGCGTCGCCCGTGGCGTTTTCCCAGTGATCGGGAGCGCCGGCGGCGGGGTTCGGGCCGTACAGGTTGCTGAAGGCGAACGTCGTGTCGACGGTGAAGTTGTCGACGAGGGCCGCGTCCTCAACCATGTTGCTGTAGCCGGCGATGGCGAGGATGTAGTCCTGGCCAGCGACGACTTCCTGCGGGTTGTCGGTCGTCGCAGCGCCGCCACCGTTGGCCGCCCAGAAGGAGGGGCCAGAGAGCAGCGAGCGGAAGGACGGGGTCGAGCCCGTGCGGTCATCGTTCATCAGCAGCGGCGCGCCGGTGTTGATGTCGAAGAGGAACAGACGGGTGTCGAAGCTCGCCGAGCCCGGACCGACGAGGTCCGAAGTCGAGGCGAAGAACGCCAGGGGATCGACGATCTTGATGCAGTACGCATCGACCCAGTCGCCACCAGTGGTGCTGGTCGCGCCGTCGATCGCGTCGAGCGAGCCGACGCCGTTGGTGAGCTGATAGCCGGAGAGCGCGTCAGCCGCGTCGCCAACTTCAACCCAGGTACCTGCGATGGCGGTGCCGCTGAGAAGCGCCAGACCAGCCGCAATCTTGATCATGCCTTGCATGAATCTCTCCTCACAGTGCGGCCTTTCCACCAAAGGACCGCACAACCTACGCGGAGGTGCACGCCCCGCGCGTTCACTGCCCTGCAGCGCACGGGAACCACTCTCGTGCGACCACGAAGGCCATGCTTTGGCGTGATGGAGGGGTTCTCTCTCTTCCTCTCGATCTCGCCGATCGTTGCCAGGAGGCGGTGGAGCCAACCCAGCAGGGGTGCAGGCTACCAGACCCTTCGCGTGTTTCAAGCGCAAAACGAACTGTTGCCTCGTTTTGGTGGCCGCGACCGCCAGGCGGCACCCGAACAGGCCCATAATCGCTCCGTTTTGGGCGGCTCAGGCTTGGCTCCCGGGCCGTTCGATGGGAAGCTGGGCACTTGTCGGCCCGGACTGTTGGGCCGGGAGGAGCCTCGCGATGAGCGTTTCGGAGCTGCGCCGCCTTGGCGCTTGGGTCGGGACTTCGGTGTGGTGGGTGGCCCAGGCGGCCATCGCCGGTCCGGTGAGCTTTGTGGACGTCACGACGACCTGTGGCATTGGGTCCTACACCAGCGCGATTGGTCAGGGCTGCGGGATAGCGGCGGCGGACTACGACGGGGATGGCGACATCGACATCTTTGTGCCCACGCGCGAGGGCTTGCCTGACCAGCTGTATCAAAACGATGGAGCTGGCAACTTCACGGACGTGGCGGCGGCGGTCGGGCTTGCCAGTATGGAGAACCACCGCATTGCGCTGTGGCTCGACTACGACGGTGACCACGATCTGGATCTCGTGACGGCGGCGTGCCGGACCGGGGCAGCAGCGGCGCCTTCGCGCACGCTGTCGTTGTTCCGCAACGATGGCGCGACATTCGCAGACGTCACGGCGAGTGCAGGTTTCGGCGGGCTGCTTGACGAGGATCACCTGGGCGGGATGTGTGCTGGTGACATCGACAATGACGGATTCGTCGACTTGCTCGTGGTGTATTGGCGTGGCCCAACATTCCTCTTCAAGAACAACGGCGACGGGACCTTTACGGACATCGCTGCCTCCTCGGGCATTGACATTGACACGTTGTCC
This sequence comes from Phycisphaerales bacterium, assembly GCA_020427635.1. Classification (GTDB taxonomy): domain Bacteria; phylum Planctomycetota; class Phycisphaerae; order Phycisphaerales; family UBA1924; genus JAGQOH01. The sequence goes on along the minus strand of JAGQOH010000044.1, from coordinate 8,519 downwards.
TGGCAGCCCGTGATGCACGATTTCAATGGCGATGGGTGGATGGACATTTTCAGCGCCATTGACGTTGGGCCCAACATGCTGTGGATCAACCAGGGGGGTGGTGTGTTCGTCGATGTCGCGGCTTCGGCGGGCGTTGACAGTGCGTGGAACGAAATGGGCGTCGCGGTTGGAGATCCCGACAATGACGGGGATCTCGATCTGTATGTCACAAACATCGACTGGCTCGGGTTTGGCATTGGCATTCAGCACAATCTCTTTTTGCGCAACGACTCGGTTGGGCCAACATTGAGCTTCACGGAGGTTTCGCTCGCGAATGGCACGGCGCACGGGTATTGGGGATGGGGCGCCACGTTCATTGACGCTGACAACGACGGTTGGCAGGACCTGGCGGAGACCAACGGCTATACGCCGGATAGCGCATTTTGGACCGACCCCTCAAAGTTCTTTTCCAATGCAGGGGTCTTGCCTCTGTCGTTCGTCGATGACTCTGTCGCTGCCGGCATGAACGACACGGACTGGGGCTCGGGGTTGGTTTCCTTTGACATGGATCGCGATGGAGATCTTGACCTCCTGCAGGTGTGCCAGGCGGGGCCGCTGCGCATGCGTGAGAACGTGTCGAGTGAGCTTCCGGGCGCGCCGCCCAACAACTGGCTGGTCATTCAGCCTCGGATGCGCGGCACGAATCACTTTGCGATCGGTGCAGAGGTGCGTGTCACCGCCAATGGCCGAACGACGAGCCGATTGATCTCTGCGGGCATGAGCTTCATGGCCCAAGAGCCCGCAGAGGCGCACTTTGGGTTGGCGGGCGCACACGCTGCAACGCAGGTGGTGGTCGAATGGCCCCGGGGCATCGGACAGACCGTGCTGAGCAACGTTGGCGCGAATCAGGTGGTGGTGGTCGAGCCGCCTTGCCCGACAGATTTCGATGGCGATCTGGTGACCGGCATCAATGACCTGTCAGTGCTGCTCTTTGGCTTTGGGCAGGCGGTGCCGGCGGGCACGGCGGGCGATGTCAACGGCGATGGCTTTGTAGACCTGGCGGACTTGTCGCTGTTGCTGTTTGCCTTTGGGAGTGGGTGTCCGTGATTGACTAGATCGGGATGTCGCTTGGCGTGTCCCAGTCTTGGTCGGGGCCGCCGCCATCGCGATGGTCTGCTTCGGGGCCTGTGCGTTGTCGCGAGGCGAAGCCGGAGGATGCGCCGGTTCGGGTTTGCGGACGGGGTTCGACTTGCGACGCGGGGCGATGGGGCGACGGTGCGCTGTATCCCGAGGCCTTCGAGCCGAAGCGCGTGACTGAAGAATCCCAGCTGAGTTCCACGGTGCCGGTCGGACCATTGCGCTGCTTGGCGATGATGAGTTCGGCAATGCCAATTTTGTCAGGGTTTTCGCGGGCCCAATCGGCATCGCCCGTGTGGTAGTACTCCTCGCGGTGCAGGAGGGCGACAACGTCGGCGTCCTGTTCAATCGAGCCTGACTCGCGGAGGTCGGCCATGCGCGGGCGGTGGCCTTCGCGTTGCTCGGCGCCTCGGTTGAGCTGCGCAAGACAGATGACCGGAATGCGCAGGTCGCGGGCGAGCGCCTTGATCTGGCGCGAGATGGTCGAGACTTCCTGCTGGCGGCCTTCACGTGAGGCTTGCGGTGCGCTCATGAGCTGCAGGTAGTCAATGACGATGCACTGGATTTTGTGCTGCTTGACAAGACGGCGGGCCTTGGCGCGCATCTGCATGACGGTGAGGCCCGGCGTATCGACGACGTGAATGGGCGCCTCGGCGAGAATGCCGCAGGAGCGTTGCAGGTCGTGATAGTGCTGCTTGGACAGACGATTCGTGCGGATGAGGTGCGAATCGACGCGGGAGTGTGAAGAAAGCAGGCGCTGCGTGACGGCCTGCATCGACATTTCGAGGGAGAAGAAGGCGATCGGCGCGCGCGGGTCGGCGGAACCGGGCGTATGACGATGCCCGCCAAAAGCGATTTGCTCAGCGAGGTTGAGCGCAAGGGCCGTTTTGCCCATTGAGGGGCGCGCCGCAACGATGATCATTTCGCCGGGCTGCAGACCCGAGGTCATTTCGTCGAGGTCGTGGAAGCCGGTGGACAGGCCCGTGACGAGGCGGCCTTCGTTGGCCATGATCGTGTCCATCGCTTGCTGCAACAGGTGGGCAAGCGTGACATCGTCCATGGCCTCGGCTTCTTCAGCGATCTCGAAGACGAGTGATTCGGCGCGGTCGAGCACGGCGCGCGCGCCACTCCCTAGGCCTTCGTTGTATGCCTCGTACACAATGAGACCGGCAGCATCGATCAAACGGCGCAACTGGTATTTCTCGCGCACGATGCGCGCGTAGTGTTTCGCATTCGAGGCACTGGGCACCGATTGAGCAAGAGAGACCAAATAGTTGACGCCTCCGACCGCCTCAAGCTCCTGGCAGTCGCGAAGTGCCTGCGTGAGTTGCACCATATCACCGCCGTGGTGGTGCTCGTAGAGCGAGAGCAGGGCCTGGAAGACGGTGGCATTCGCTTCAGAATTGAAAGCCCCGGCGCTCGAAACGATTGGAATGACATCGGCGACCACAGTGTGATCGAGGATCATCGAGCCGAGGAGGCTCATCTCCGCTTCCGGTGCCGCAGGGGGAAGACGATCGAAGAGCTTATTGAGCTCTGCCCGCGGGGGCGTAAACCGGAGGCGCGCACCGGAGGCGTCATTGCGGCCGACGGGTTGTCCATCCTTGGAACTGGTCATTGGGGCGGGTCTTGTATGGCGAACAGGGTACCGAGCAGTCCTGTTGTCAGGACTTCCACGTCGAGCCCGCAAGGATTTCTCCCTAGGATGGTGGCATGACTTCGCGTGCCATGCCGGATGCTTCAGATTCGCCCGTTCCAGCGGGGTTTGGCCCGGTCCAGGCCCTGCCGGACGAGCTGCCAACGGACCCGATGCCGACGCTTCGGGCGTGGTACGAGGCGGGGCGTGCGGCGCGAGCGACGGCCAACCCGGACGCGATGACGGTGGCGACGATCGACGCGGACGGCACGCCTTCGGCGCGGATCGTGTTGTGCCGGGGGATCGAGCCAGAGCCGGGGTACATCGTGTTCTACACGAACTACAACTCGCGCAAGAGCAGGGCGCTCGATGCGAATCCAAAGTGCGCGGCGGTGATGCATTGGGATGCGTTCGATCGGCAGGCGCGGCTGGAATGTATTGCGGTGCGCTCGCCGAGCGAGGAGTCGGATGCGTACTTTGCGACGCGCAACGCGGCGAAGCGCCTGGGCGCGTGGGCGAGCCATCAATCCGAGCCGCTGCAACATCGTGATGAGTTGCTGGAGCGCGTGGTGGAAATGGCGGAGAAGTTTGGCGTTGACTTGATGAATATTGCTGATGCGCCGAACGATGCGGTGCCAAGGCCGCCGCATTGGGGTGGGTGGCGGCTGTGGCCAACTGCTGTTGAGCTTTGGGTGGGCGATCCGGCGCGGATGCACGATCGAGCGCGATGGACGCGGGAGGTCAAGCGCGAGGGCGATGGGTTCAGGGCGGGGAGTTGGAAGGTGACGCGGTTGCAGCCGTAGGCACACGGCGTCAATCCAGCTGCTCCAACATTCCCTTGTCATACGCCTTCAACTCGCGCCATTTGCCGGCGCGGACGAGGTCGCACCAATCGGGATTGGCGATGAGCGATCGGCCGATGGCGATCAGGTCAGCTTCGTTGTCGCGCACGAGTGCGGCGGCGGGGGCAGGATCGGTGGTTTGCACTTCGCCTGCATCGCCCATGGATGCAGAGACGCTCACGCGCCCGACGGCAATGGTTGGCAGGTTGGAAAGCTGCTTGGACCACCCGGCAAGTGTGCGCGTGGCATGCACGTTCGGGTAGGCGGGCTCGGTGGCGTTGCGCGTGGAGACGTGCAGGATGTCGACGCCCGCGTCGCGCAGGGCAGTAACAAATGTGCCGAGTTCTTCAGGCGCATCGAAGGTGTGCGCGCCGAAGTCTTCGATCTTCCATTGGGAAAAGCGGTAGATGATCGGATAGCTCGGGCCGACGGCGGTGCGCACAGTGCGCACGACTTCGAGCGGGAATCGCATGCGATTGGCAAGGGTGCCGCCATAGTCGTCGGTGCGGTGGTTGGTGGCGGGGGAGAGGAAGCTTTCGAGGAGATAGCCGTGCGCCCCGTGGAGTTCGATGGCGTCGAAGCCGGCGTGCTGGGCGCAGGTTGCGGCGTGCGCGAAGGATTGGGCGACGTCGTCCATGTCGGCCCGCGTCATTTCGCGCGGCGTGCGGGCGCCTTCGCGAGCGGAAGCTATGGGCGAGGGTGCGATCGGGTCGCGCGCGTGGCGACCGGTATGCCAGAGCTGGCAGGCGAGCGCGCCTCCCGCGGCGTGGACGGCGTCGGTGACCAGTTTCCAGCCGGCGATGTGCGACGCGTCAAAGAGGGCGGGCGTGTCAGGCTTGTCGACGGAATGGCCATCGTCAATGTGCGTGCCCTCGGTGATGATCAGGCCCACGCCGGCACGCCTTGCGTAGTAGCGCGCTTGGACTTGTCCCGGCACGGTCCCCGGTGTCATGCGGCGCGTCATCGGGGCCATCCCGATGCGGTTGCGCAGGCGCAGCGAGCCGAGTGTGATCGGATCGAACAATAGCGCATAGAGCGCGGGGTCAGATGCGGTGTCGTAACAGGCGGCAGGGTCGGTGGTCATTCGCCCAGTGTAGGCGCGGGCGATCGATCAACTCTTGCCCTTGATGGTGACCGAGCCGTTGGAGGTGTCGATGACGGAGCGCTCGCCGCCCGTGCCGAAGGTCGCGGCGCCATCGGACTTGCTGACGCGCATGTTCGTGACGGCGTGGTGCTCGGCGAAGGGCCCGAAGTTGACGCGCCCGTTCGACGTGTCGGCGACGAGTTCGCCCTGGAACGCAGGGCCGACCTCGAGGGTGACTGAGCCGTTGGAGGTGTCGAGATTCACCGGGCCCGGATTGTCATCAGCAAGTGTGACCTTGATCGAGCCGTTGGAGGTGTCGGCATTGACCACGCCAGTCGCGTCGACGATGGAGATGCGGCCATTGGATGTGTCGACTGTGATCGGCCCGTCATGACTTGCGATGGAGATGCGCCCGTTGCTGGTGCGCGCATCGATGGCTCCGGTCAGGCCCGTGATTGTGATCGAGCCGTTGGAGCTTGTGGCGACGATGCCGTTGGCATCGGGCACGAAGATCTCGAAGGAGCAGCCATCGTTGTTGTGCCACTTGCCATCGGGCCAGGTGACACCAATGGTCAGCGTGCCGTCGGTGGTGCGCACGGCGTCAATGACCGCTTGCTGCACGCGGAGTTCGTCCTTGCTCTTGAGATGCGCGGTGATTTCGACTGCGAGGCCCGCGGATTCTTGGATGGAGATCGCGCCGTTGCGCGTGGCGACCTGGATGGGCATGCCGACGGTGTGGGCGGCGGAGGTGGCCTTGTCGAGCTTGAAGGTCGGGCCGGTGAAGCTGCAGCCCCCGAGCCCCAGTGCGAGTGCGGACAGACCGATCAGTGCGGTTGGTGTGCGTGTCATACGGACATATTGGGGAACTGGGGCGGGGGATTGCAAACCGGCCCCGAGCGGGCGCTACCGCAGTTCGACCGACCAGTAGGCGTTGTCGAGGAAGGCCTTCCAACTCTCATAGCGGTCCTGGCCCAGACGCAGCGAGATCATCGGGTTGCGTTTGGGCTGGGCGGGCTTGCGGATGAGCGAGATATGGGCCTGCTCGGGCGTGCGTCCCCCCTTGCGGGCGTTGCACTTCACGCACGCGCAGACGAGGTTGGTCCAACTGTCACCACCTCCTTGCGAGCGCGGCAGGACGTGATCGATCGAGAGCTCGCTCGTCGGGAAGTGCTTGCCGCAGTATTGGCATTGGTTGCGATCGCGGGCAAACAAGTTGCGCCGATTGAGCTTGACCGTTTGCTTGGGTAGGCGGTCGTAGCCCAGCAAGCGAATGACTTTGGGCACCGCGAGTTCAAAGCGCACCGAGCGGATCCAATCGTGGTGCGCGAAGTGATCGTCATTGAACTCTTCGCGCATCGCCGAGAGCTCGGCCCAGGTGTCGAAGTCGTATGAGAGGTACTGCCCGTTGTCGACGTGAATCACTTCGGCGAGATCACGGAAGAGCATGCCAAAGGCGCGCTTGGCCGAGGTCACGCGGATCGCGAGATAGTTGCGGTTGAGGACGAGCACTTTGGCGTCGAGGCCCGAGACGAGGGAAACCGAGGTGGTTCCGCCTGGGGGGGCACCATCTTCCGCGCCGAGGTCTTCGGCGTTCTTCGGGCGTCGCCCGTTCGGTTTGGCGTGCCGCGTGCTCACAGATTCCTCTCCGGTCGCCTTTCAGCGCCCGTGCAGACCCGTTCACGGTATCGGCCCATTTGGCCAAAGGCAATGGTTGATGGGTGAGGATGGCGCAAAGGCGGGTCGGGCGGCGTGGAAGGGTGGGTTGGGTGGTCCGGGAAGGATGGTAGAACCAAAGCGGGATTGGGTGCCCCGGTTTGCTCGCAAACCGGGAGTGGAGCGATGTGCGGTTTTGCAGACCCGGCTTGGCAAGCAAGCCGGGGCACCCGGTCAATGCCTGAAGTGGCGCACGCCGGTGGTGAGGCAGGTGACATTGTGGGCGTCGCAGAGCTTGAAGGTGTCGTCGTCGCGCTTGGAGCCGCCCGGGTGGATGATGCAGGTGACGCCTGCGTCGATGAGCAGTTGGGGACCATCGTCAAACGGGAAGAACGCGTCGGAGGCTGCGACGGTGCCCTTGGCGCGCTCACTCGCCTTTTCGATGGCGAGTCGGCATGCGGTGACGCGATCCATTTGGCCTGCGCCGCCGCCGACGAGCATGACGCCATCGCCATCTGCTTGCGCGATGGCGATGGCGTTGAGGTGCTTGGAGGCGATGACGGCGAGCACGCCGGTGCGCAGCTGCGCTTCGGTCGGCTTGGGCCCTGCTTTGTGTTGCCATGTTGCAGGATCGGGGATGTGTTCGTCGGCGTCTTGGATGAGCACGCCGCCCAGGATGGAGCGGATGGTGCGGCGGGGGGCGGATGATCTTCGAGCCAGATCAACTTCGCCAAGCTCCAGTAGGCGGAGGTTGGGCCACCGTGTTGAGAGTGTCTGCTGCGCGCCGTCGGTGTACCAAGGGGCGATGATGACTTCGAGGAACTTGGCGGTCTCCACGATCATTGCAGCCGCAGCATCCGTGATCGGATAGGAACAAGCCATGATGCCGCCGTAGGCCGCGAGCGGATCTCCATCGAGTGCGAGTTTGATTGCCGACTCGATTGTGCTGGCACAGCCCATGCCGCAAGGATTGGTGTGCTTGACGACGACGGCATGTACTTCGCTCCACCCGGCGCGAGCGAGATCAATCACGGCGCTCAGCGCGGCTGATGCATCAAGAAGATTGTTGTAGCTCAGTTCCTTGCCCGAGAGCGGAGCACTGAAGATTCTGTTCGACTCTGGTTGGAGTGGGTGCCCTTCGGGCAGCAAGTCACTCTTCACCCACTGAGAAGAGAGACGGCCTCTTGACCGGTTTCGCACTTCGACGTGCAAGGCAGCTTGTTGGTGCGGGTTCTCGCCGTAGCGCAGGTCGTTGTCTTTTGCGAGCATCAGTTCAAGGAGATCTGCCCCTTTGGGGAGGTCGCCAAAGTCGGAGAGGTATTCCATGACCACTCGGTCATATGACGCCGTAATCCTAAACGTGCGCTCCGCCATATTCCGCCGATACCACAGCGGCAGGCTTCCGCCGTTTTCTTTGAGAAGCTCAATCGTCCTTGAGTAGCACACTGTGCTGAGTGATAACGTCACCACGGTCACCCACGCATAGTTCTTCGCCGCGGCACGCAGCATCGCGGGGCCGCCGATGTCGATCTGTTCGATCGCTTCCGCTTCGGTAACAGCTTCTTGGGCGATCGTTTGCTCGAAGGGATAGAGGTTCACGCACACGAGATCGATCGGCGTGATGCCCTGTGCTTCAAGCTGCTTCAAGTGGCCAGGCGTGCGGCGTGCGAGGATCGCGCCGTGAATCTTGGGGTGGAGCGTCTTCACGCGCCCATCGAGCATCTCCGGGGCGCCGGTGACTTGTTCAACGCGAATGACGGGCAGCCCGGCATCCTCGAGGGCCTTGGCTGTGCCGCCGGTTGAGATCAGCTCGATGCCAAGTTCGTGCAGTCCTTTGGCAAACTCGACAATGCCTCGCTTGTCTGACACGCTCAGCAGCGCGCGGCGCACGGGGACGAGATCGGGCAAATCATTTGTCGGCGTTGGATCGTGTGCGCTGCTCACCGTGCGCGGCGGGTGTACTTGGCCAGGGTGCCATCGGTCATCACAAGATACAGCGACGCGTCGTCAAAACCATCGGCGACGACTTTCGTCACACCAGGCAGCGTTTCGGACGCGATGACATCGCCGCTGGTGGCGTCGAGGCGGTACAAGGTCGAACCGTCCCAGACGATTAGGTCGCCTGCGTTCGTCGCGATGACAGAACCTTGGACGCCAGTTGCGGTCCACTTCTCGGCGCCGGCGGAGG
>JAGQOH010000043.1 GCA_020427635.1 Phycisphaerales bacterium | reverse complement strand
AACTGGGATTGCTCGAGCGCGCTGTAGCATAGATGCCTGCTGGGGAGACTGCTCATATGACAACATCGACCGCGCCATCCGCATCGGCGCCCTTGTGGGCCCGCACAGACGACACGCACGATCCGGCGCTGCGTTCGTGGGTGACGTCCGCCAACGATCCTGGCACAGACTTTCCGATTCAGAACTTGCCGCTCGGCGTCTTTGCGCGGACATCTGGTGAGCGCGAAGGGGAGCCTTGTGTTGGCATGGCGATTGGTGGCCAGATCGTCGACCTTGGCGTGCTTGCGAACGCCGGTGCCTTTGATGACATCGAGGAATTTGTCTTTGAGGCATGCTGTGAGCCGTCGCTCAATGAATTGATGTGGGAGGGCGCAGCCGCTCGCCGCGCGTTGCGCAAGCGCATGTCCCAGTTATTGCGCGAGGGTGATCAGGAGTTTACCTCTGATGCGGCACTGCGTGCGGAGGCCTTGGTCGCGCAGAGTGACGTCGAAATGCTTGCGCCTGCCGATATTGGCGACTACACGGATTTTTATGCGTCGATTCATCATGCGACGAACGTGGGGAGCATGTTCCGCCCCGACAGTCCTCTTCTGCCCAATTACAAGCACATTCCGATCGGCTATCACGGGCGGGCGTCGAGCATTGTGATTTCCGGCACGCCTGTGCAGCGGCCGTGCGGGCAGACCAAGGCGGATGATGCGGACATGCCAAGCTTCGGGCCGTGCAGGCTCCTCGACTATGAAATGGAAGTCGGCGCGTTCATTGGCGAGCCGAATTCGATGGGGCACCCGGTGTCGCTCGCGGAGGCGGAGGAGCATCTCTTTGGGCTCGTGCTGGTGAATGATTGGTCGGCGCGCGACATGCAGAAGTGGGAGTATGTGCCGCTCGGACCTTTCTTGGCGAAGAACTTTGCGACGACGATTTCGCCGTGGATTGTCACGATGGAAGCGCTCGCACCGTTTCGCGTGCCGGCATTCGAGCGCGACGCGAGTGATCCGAAGCCGCTGCCATATTTGGCGGACGCGGGCAACGCAGCGCACGGCGGGATTGGGCTGACTGTTGAAGTGTGGCTGCAGAGCAAGCAGATGAAGGATCAGGACATCGATCCGATTCGCTTGTCGCGGGGCCCATTCAGTCAGATGTACTGGACGATCGCGCAGATGCTCGCGCACCACACGTCCGGCGGATGCAACATGATGCCGGGCGATCTCATCGCGTCGGGAACGATTTCGGGGCCAACGAAGGATTCGCGTGGCAGCATGCTGGAGTTGTCGTGGCGCGGGACGGAGCCGATCGAACTGCCGAGCGGGGAGACGCGGAAGTTCCTGGCGGACGGGGATGAGGTGATCATGCGCGGTTTCTGCGAGCGCGCGGGGTACAGGCGCATTGGCTTTGGGGAGTGCCGGGGCGTCGTGATGCCGGCGCAGGGCTAGCTACTGCGCGAGCAGCTCAACTTCCAGTTCGACTGTGAGGGGTTGGTAGCAGGCGCGATCATTGCAGACCTGATAGCTCAGCGCAATACGGGGGCGCCCGGCGATCACGTCGCCCGTGCGCTGCACGATCACTGCGCCTTCGATTGTGTTTTCATACACGGTCAACGCGGGCAGGTTATCCCCATGCACTGGACCTTGGAAGGGCTTGCCCGCAGGCATGTCGAGGCGGACTGCGTAGCCCGTGCCGCCAACGATTGTTGCACGGAGGGGTTGCAAGCCCATCGCTTCGAGCGCCGGGTCGATTGTTGCGGCGTTGATGTGGAATTGCTTGCCCTCGATCTCGATGCGGATGGGCAGGCGGGCTTCGCCATCGTTTGGCACGACCAGCTTGTCGCCTGCCGAGAGGATTGTGACGGGCGATTCGGTTGGTTTTTCTGCGACCTCGGGCCCAAGCTTGTCGGGCAGGGATCCATCGCGATCGAGCAGGCGATGCAGGGCGCGCGTGCTGTTGATGCAGCCAATGGGGTTTGCCTTGATGTCCTGACTGATGGCGGAAAGGCATGCGATTGCATATTCCAAGTACTGCCGCTCGCCTGTGATTTCGAAGAGGTCCATGTGTGCGTTGATCCACACCGAGATGGCGCTGGGCATGGCGCCGTCGGTGGTCGAGCGCTGGCGAAGGAGCAAGTCGCTCTGCCTGTCGAGCGTGTCGTACATCACGCTGAGCAAAGGCCCATCGCCAAAGCGTGACTTCGCGTCTTCGACGAGCGCGATGGCTTCTTCGCGCCAGCGGGCATCGTGGTCGTTGAAGGCTGTGGCAGCGACATCGAGGGCCAGGAGCGCCCGCGTCATGCACGCGTAGTCTTCGAAGAACGCGGGGATGTTGGCGAGCGCATCGCCTCGGCTTGTGCGCACGAGGCCGCCGGTGGCGTCGCGCATCTTTGAGAGGATTGCTTGGGCAGCTTTGATGGCGGCGTCGTAGTACTTGCGTTCGAGCGTTGCAATGGCGGTGTCGGCGAGGCCGGCGATCATGAGGGCGTTCCACGACACGATGACCTTGTCATCGAGGCCCGGTTGTTTGCGCGTCATGCGCTCGGTGAGCATGATGGTGCGGATGCGCGCGAGCTGATCGTCGAAGGCGGCGCGATCGAGGCCAAGTTCTGCCGCGAGCGCGTCGGGGCGTTCGGGGAGGGAGAGGACAGAGCGCTTGGGCTCGTCGGGATGGTGGGGGTCTTGGAAGTTGGGGCCGGCGTCCATGCCGAAGACGTGTCGGACGAAGGTGGCGTCGGCATCGGTGAGCTTACCGGCGTCGACGAGGGACTTGATGTCTCTGTCAGTCCAGAGGTAGTTCAATCCCTCGCGGGCGTCGACCTCGGCGTCTTGTGCAGAGGAGAAGCGGCCATCGGGAAGGGTCATCTCGCGGAGGACGTAGTCGCAAATGTCGCGCGCGATGTGCGCGTCGAAGGGATCCTTGGTGGCGCGGTAGCTTCGGGCGTAGAGGCATGCGAGCTGGGCGTTGTCATAGAGCATCTTTTCGAAGTGGGGGACGAGCCACTGCGCATCGGTTGAGTATCGATGGAAGCCGCCACCGATCTGGTCGTAGATGCCGCCGAGCGCCATGGCATCAAGCGTTTTGCGGAGTGCTGCTTTCGCTTTTTCTTGTTGTGCTTCCGGCTGGATCTGATCGAGCGTTTCGAGCAGGAACATGGCGAACACGGGCTGGGGAAATTTCGGTGCGCCGCCAAAGCCGCCATTGGTCGGGTCGTACATACGCAGCAGACCATCGACTGCGAGCGAGACTTGGCGTCCATCCAGGCGCACGGACTCGGTTGCTGCGCTCAAGTGTTCGCGAATGGCTTGCGTGATGCGTTCCGCCTGATCGAGCACTTGTTCGTGTTGCGATGTCCAGGCCTCGCTGAGTGATTCGCACACCTGCGTGAAGCTTGGGCGGCCATACCGGGGCTCGGGAGGGAAGTAGGTACCAGCGTAGAACGGCTTGAGACCCGGGTCACTTCCATCTGCGCTGGGTGGTGTGAGCCAGACGTTGAGCGGCCAGCCGCCCGAGCCGGTCATGAGCTGGGCGGCGGACATGTAGATGTCATCGACATCGGGGCGTTCTTCGCGATCGACTTTGATGCAGACGAAGCGCTCATTCATGATCGCGGCGGCGGACTCTGACTCGAAGGTCTCGCGCTCCATGACGTGGCACCAGTAGCAGGTGGAGTAGCCAATGGAGACAAGGATGGGGACTTGGCGGCGGCGAGCTTCGGCGAAGGCTTCCTTGCCCCATGGGCACCAGTCGACCGGGTTGTGGGCGTGCTGGAGGAGATAGGGGCTGGTCTGCCCGGCGAGGTGGTTCGTGTGCGTGGGCTGGGTGGCGGCGGGGGGCATGGGCTCTCCGGGGGCGGACCAGGGGTTCAGGGCCAAGACGAGGGCCATCGCGGCGGCGGGTCGCATGCCGTCACTCTATGGCGGTTTGCCCGCGTACAGCGCCCTCGGTACACTCCTCGGCCCTGTCGGTGGGACAGGACCCCTTGAACCGGAGCCGAGCCATGCCCCGCGAATGCTATTTCACTGGCAAGAAGACCACCTTCGGCAACACGATCGCCCGATCGGGCGCCGCGATCAAGACGGGCGGCTTCGGTTTGAAGACGTCGGGAATTTCGCGCCGGACGTTCAAGCCCAATCTGCAGACGACGACGGCGCTGATTGATGGCACGCCCAAGCGGATCAAGGTTTGCACCCGCGCGATCCGCGATGGGCTGGTCGTCAAGCCTCTCAAGCGGAAGTACGGCTACACCCGGCAGCAGAAGCAAGGTTGAGTTCGCCAACAACTGAACGAAGATCGCCATGGTCGCCTTGGGCGGCCATGTTTGTTTTTCTATTTCACCCGCTCCAAGACGACCACACTCTTGCCCTCAATGTTCGCGGTCAGCGGCGGGCCTTCCTTGTAGATCCGGGCGTTTGCTTCGATCTTGCGTTGGACCAGGCGGTCGTGCTGCGCGTCCCAGGTCAGCGCGCCCTTTGCCTCACCCACGCCTGGCGTCAAACCCGGGAACGAACGGACATCCTCGGGTATGTCCAAGGTCGCGGCGCCGGTAAGCACATCGCCTTCTTTGTCCTTCTGTCCATTGGCATCGATGTCGCAGCCAAGCACGCCGAGGCCTTGGGCAGCATGTTGCGCGCCCGTCGGCGTGAACACACCTTGCAGCAGCGCGATCATGTCGGCTTCGCCAAACACGCGGACGAACTCGTCCTCTGAGCCCTTGGGGGGGGACAGCTTGCTCAGGCCCTCAATGCCGGCGATGCGCCCCTTGGGCAGCACGAACAGTTCGAGTTGCTGATCGATGAGCGTTGCACCCGCGTCTGTCCAGGCCTGCAGGGTGACATCATCGACCGGCACGCCGGCGACGGAGCCTTCGGGCGTCGCCTTTGCTTCGCGCCAGATGAGCTGCACGCGCGAGCCTTGTTCGGTGACTTCCCGCACGAGCAGCTCGAACCGTCCGTCGAAGGTGACGGCTTCCTTGCGCTCCATGCCCATGCCGAGGTCGATGTGCCTCGAGCTTTCGACATGCACGGTATAGGTGTGCGCATCGCCCGCTTCAAGCTTGGCTTGGGGCGCAGCGAAGGCAAATGGCGCGACGAACAGTGCAGCAAGGGTGCCGATGATGCAACGTGACTTTCTCATGTCAACATTCTAGGTGCAGCGGCGGGTCAGGTTTCAACCAACCGCGGCGCACACCTTCTTCGCGGCGTCGGCCAGGTCGTCGGCAGCCTGCATCGTCGGGAGGGATGACTTGGCGTCTTGCAGGATCTTCTTGCCCGCCTCGACGTTGGTCCCTTCCAGGCGGACGACGAGCGGCACTTTGAAGCCGACTTCTTTGGCAGCGTTGGCGACGGCCTGGGCGATGATGTCGCAGCGCATGATGCCGCCAAAGATGTTGACGAGGACGCCCTTGACGGCTTTGTCTTCGAGGATGATGCGGAAGGCCTCGGTGACGGCTTCTTCGGAGGCGCCGCCGCCCACGTCGAGGAAGTTGGCGGGTTCGCCGCCGGCATGCTTGATGATGTCCATGGTGGCCATGGCGAGGCCTGCGCCGTTGACGAGGCAGCCAATGTTGCCATCGAGCTGGATGTAGTTGAGGTCGACCTTCTTGGCTCGCATTTCGAGGGGGTTTTCCTCGGAGGCGTCGAACATGGCGCTAATCTGCTTTTGACGGAACAGCGCGTTGTCATCGAAGTTGAACTTGGCGTCGATGGCAAGGACCTGGCCATCGGGATGGGCGTCGTTCGGGGGCGTCACGATGAGCGGATTGATCTCTGCGAGCGAGCAATCCTTGTCCTCGTACAGCTTCGCGAGCGCGCTCATGATCTTGGCGGCTTGGTTGATCTGCTTGCCGGTGAAGCCAAGCTGGAAGGCGAGCCGACGCGCCTGGTGGCCTTGCAAGCCAAGGAGCGGATCGATTTGTTCCTTCAGGATCGCATCAGGGTTGTCGTGCGCGACTTGTTCGATCTCCACGCCGCCTTCGGACGAGGCGATGAGCACGTTCTTGCGTGTGGACCTGTCCGTGGTGATCGCGAGGTAATACTCCTTGGCGATGTCGACGCCTGCAGCGAAGAGCAGCTTCTTGACTTCGAGTCCGTCGGCGCCGGTCTGTGGCGAGACCATGCGGTTCGTGAACATGAAGCGTGCCGCGTCTTCAGCTTCCTTGGCGGAGTTCACGAGCTTGACGAAGCCGGCTTTGCCGCGGCCACCTGCGAAGACTTGCGCCTTCACGACAACGAGGGAGCCGCCCGCTTCGTCGGCGATCTGCTTGTAGGCGGATTGGGCGTGGTCGATTGATTCGACGACGATCCCGGGGGGGACGGGGATGCCAGCCTCTTGCAGCAGTTGTCGACCCTGGTATTCGTGAACTTTCATGCGCATCGCCTCCGTTCGTCGTGCGAAGGCGCAGTGTACAAGCCCCACGTGCGATCGCGGGGAAACCCAGGAGTCGGTTGTGCTCGAGGGCCTACTTGTCGGCGACGTTGAGCGAGCGGCCCATGCGGCGCTTGCGGTTCATCATCTTGCGCCCGTGCTTGGTCTTCATGCGGGCGCGGAACCCGATCGAGCGCTTTCTCTTGCGGCGTGAGTTTCGCTTGCAATAGGGGAGGGACATGGCGCTCGTCTCGTCTCAGGTCATCAAAAGGGGTCCTGGGTCTGGCCCACCGCCAGCCCCAGGGGATCAGACAAGATAGCGAGAATGGGGCCGGCCCGCCAGCGGGCGGTTGCCGGGCTGCCATGCCCACACCATGGTCCCAATAATGGGCCGCTTTGGGAAATGGGTTGTTGGCCACGGGAGGCGTTCGGGGCGAACGAGGGCCAGGACTCGGGCGGGCGGCCCCTTGCCTGTGTCTCGCAATGGCTTATAAGAGGGTCAGTTAAACCTAAGGAGGCCCAACATGTGCCGATGCCTCGCCCTGGTTGTGTTGCTCGCCCCCCTTGCGCCGGCGGCCACGATCAATGTCCCGGCTGATCATGCCCTGATTCAGGACGCCATCAACGCGGCGAACCCGGGCGATGAGATCGTTGTCGCGCCGGGGACCTACAACGAGACGCTCAACATGCTGGGCAAAGCGATTACGCTGCGCTCGAGCGACCCGTTGGACATTGGCGTCGTCACTGCAACGATCATCGATGCCCAGGGCGCCGGCACCGTGATGACATGCGATACGGGCGAAGGGCTCGATACTGTGATCTCTGGATTGACGGTCACAGGGGGTGGCTTGGGTCTGCATATCGTTGGCGCGAGCCCGACCGTTTCCTACTGCTACGTGGCCGCCAACAGTTCCAGTGGCATGCGCAACGAAGGCGCGGATCCGCATGTGTTTGGCTGTTGGTTCGTCAGCAATGTCGTGAGTTTGGATGGGGCGGGCATGTACAACCGCGATGACAGCAGCCCTTTGGTCGAGGATTGCGAGTTTCGCACCAATTCTTCTTCGTTTGGCGATGGCGGGGGCATGTGCAACCGCCACAGCGCCCCGACCATCATGCGATGTCTCTTTCTGGCGAACACTGCGGGCGCCTATGGCGGTGGGATCGACAGTCAGGATTGCGATGCCACGATCATCGATTGCGAGTTCATCGGCAACACCTGTGTTGATGGCGGCGGGGGGGTTGCCGAGCGGTACTCGAGCAACAAC
This sequence comes from Phycisphaerales bacterium, assembly GCA_020427635.1. GTDB lineage: Bacteria > Planctomycetota > Phycisphaerae > Phycisphaerales > UBA1924 > JAGQOH01. The sequence continues at coordinate 19,982 of JAGQOH010000043.1, read as the reverse complement.
GACCGGCCTCGGGTTGGCAGCGTCCTTGGCTGCCGGTTTGAAGGGAATCAATCAACCTTTCGAGGGCGTGGTTTGACGCTGCAGAACCCGGATTTGTACATGGCGGACGTCGTCGTCGACGGATGCACGTTCGTCAACCATCCGAGCAGCGCGCTGGACATCCAGAGGTCCAGTACGCCGGTCACCAATTGCCGGTTCATCGGCTCAGGCCTTGCGGTGCTCACGGCCGATGCGACGACTTTCGTGAACTGCCTGTTCAACAACAACGCAGGCGCCAGCATTAACGTTGTCACCGGCTCGACGCACGTCGCCAACTGCACGTTCGCACACAATCAGGGCCCTCCAGCCAGCGGCCCGGCGGCTTCAGTGCTCCGCTTCGAGAACTGCGTCGTCTGGAACAACGGCACCTTTGGGCCGGGCAATCGAGCGATCATCCAAGTTTCGTACTCATGCATCGAGGGGTCCTACGCCGGTGTGGGAAACATTGACCTCGACCCACTTTTTGTGGACGCGGACGGCCCGGACAACATCCCTGGCAACGAGGATGATGACCTGCGGTTGAGCTTTGGGTCGCCATGCATTGATGCAGGGTCCAACAACGTTGGTGTGCTCAACTACGTGTCATCCGATATCGATGGCTTGGAGCGTTTTATTGACGATCCGTTCACCGTTGACACGGGGGACGGTGCCGCGCCGGTGATTGACATAGGCGTCGCGGAGTTCGAGCCGCCATGCCTTGCGGATGCGGATGGCGATGGTGAGATCACGATGCAAGACCTCAACATCGTGATCTTCTTCATGGGTACGAGCCAGCCGCCGCGCACGAATGGTGACGTTGATGCCGACGGCATGGTGACTGCGAATGACCTGAACGCCGTGCTCTTCCACTTTGGCACGGGTTGCTAAGGTCGCGATCTAGTCCTTCAACATGCGCAGTTCGTCGCGGAGGATTGCGGCGAGTTCGTAGTTTTCGGCCTTGAGGGCCTCTTCCAGACGGCGTTTGAGTTCGCTGCGCTGGCTCGCCGGCAGCTTCTTGGCCAGTTCCGCCCGCATGCCGCGGAGCAGTTGGGCCTCGTGGGAGTCTTCAAAGGCCTCGAGGCGATCGGCGGCTTCGTAGATGTCGCGGACCTCGTTGATGCCGACATCGATCAAGACGAGGGCGGCCGCTGGTTCATCCAGGCTGAGCATCTGGCTGGCCAGGGCCCGGGTCCGCATCATGGCAATGAAGGGCCTGAATTGGGCCAGCATCTCGCGGTCGTCCTCTTCCTCGGCATACTGCTCGCAGAGGTCGATGACGCGCATGTTGCGGGTGGTGTCGCGGACGACGCCGTCGTAGTCCCCCAGGACCAGCAGCGAGATGTAGCGGTGGTAGTACTGGACGGCCTCCTCGCGGAGCTGGCGGCAGTCGTCGCTGGTGAGGACCGCATCGCCCGGGATTCCTTCGTCGTCTTCATCGTCGTGATCGGCCAGGCCGCCGGCCATGGGCCCTGCGTCGCTGCCGGCGAGATCCCCGCTTGCCTGGTCGGTCTGAGGGCCATTGGCGCCGCCGAGGCCGTCCATGGCGTCGTCGATGCGCATCTCGTGAAACTCGAGCAGGCTCTCGCGCCCCTCGGGCTGCTGCCCGTCCGGGCGTCCGAAGACCTCCATTTGCAAGAGCCCCAGGTCGACGCGCATCTGGACCTTGGGCTTTCCGTCGTCGCCTTCGATGAGGCGAACGTTGAGTTGCCCCGGCTCATAGGGCCAATCGTTGAGCAGAGCGGAGAGGTCGAGAGTCACGATGAGGCTCCGATAACCAAGGGCAAGTTTGGTACCCGGGGTCCATTATGTCGGCTGGTTTGCGCCGATTCCCCAGTCGCTGCGTGAGTGGGTAGAGGGGGATCGTAGGTCGAGCCGATCCTCAAGGAGATGAAGATTTCGTTGATGCCCCGTTTTGTGGGGTGCGAAGCGGCCCCAACGTGGTATGGTGGGCCTCGCCAGGGAGACGCGTCAGGCCGAAACGCCTGCGCGGAGGAGATCAGAGGTTCATGGCTAGGCGCGAGCTCGAATCCGATCTGCAGTTGTATTTGCGGCAGATCAACCACATCAAGTTGCTCTCCCCACATGAGGAGCGCCGGCTTGGTTGGTCCATCATCAATGATGGCTGCCCGGCCGCCCGCGATCGCCTCGTGCAATCCAACCTTCGCCTCGTGGTCTCGATCGCCAAGCACTACACGAACCGCGGCTTGACGCTCACTGACCTGATCGAAGAGGGCAATATTGGCCTTATCCGTGCGGTGGAGGGCTTCGACCCCGCACAGGGCGCGCGGTTCAGCACCTATGCCAGTTGGTGGATCAAGCAGGCCATCAAGCGCGCGCTCATGAATGCCGGCCAGCCGATCCATGTGCCGGCGTACATGGTCGAGTTGATTGCGAAGTGGAAGCAGATTTCCGCGCGTTTCCTCGATGAATACAATCGCGTCCCGACACTCGAGGAACTTTCCAAGCTGATGGGGCTGCCGATTCGCAAGATTCGCGTGATTCACGCGGCCGGGCGCGCCATGTATGCGGCGCCGAGCACGACCACAGACTCGGAAGGCAAGTCGACGGCGTTCGAGGATCGCATCGCGGACGAGGGTTCGCCCGCGCCGGACCAGACGGTCTTCCGCCGTGATGAGCTGTCGACGGTGTACAAGCTGCTCGATGCGATTGACGAGCGCGAGGCCCGCGTGCTGCGGCTTCGGTTTGGTCTGGATGGCAAGGAGCCGCTGACCCTGAAGCAAATTGGCGAAGAGATCGGCCTGACGCGTGAGCGTGTGCGCCAGATTGAAGTCGAGGCGCTCGCCAAGCTCAATCAGCGTCTGACTGAGGATCGCCCGGGAACGAACTTCCGTCGACCCGCGCACGGGGGCCGGCTCACGCACAGCTCGCGCCCGGCGCCGCGCCGTGCGGACACTGCGCCAAAGCGCGCCGCCGGCTAAGCCAGACTCTCGCAGAATCCGGTACAAGACGGGCATGAGTGCAAACCCGGGGCAATCTGATCTGCGCAATGCGGTGCAGATGGCGATGGACGCGTATCGGGCGGGTCAGGCTGACCAGGCCGCAGGCATCTACAACTCCATCCTGGCGCAGTCGCCCAATCACCCGGCGGCACTGCGTGGCTTGGCGATGATCGTGCTCGACAAGGGCGACGCGTTGGGGGCTGCGCAGCTTGCGCACCGGGCGACGCAAAGCGCCCCCAATCGGGTGCCGCCGCACATCACGCTGGCGCGCGCGTGCCGGATGATGGGTTGGCAAGAGGAAGCCGCCGCGGCCTACAAGCGCGCACTGGAGCTGACGCCCAATGATCCGGGCGAACTGCATCTTGCACTTGCGCAGGCGCAGCTCGATGCGCGCCAATCGGCCGAGGCACTCGAGACCTATTCGACGCTCGCCAAGTTGAACCCGGGTGACACGACCGCGCACGCGGGGCGCGCCCTGGCGCTGCAGCGCCTTGGACGCGCGGAGGAAGCACTCGATCTCTTGCGCATGGCGTTGAAGGTGGTGTCCTATCAAGGCATCGCAGCGTCCGTTGCGCTGATTACGGCGTTCGTGCGGATTGCGCCGGCCGGCGGCGCGGAGGATGAGGCGATCAAGGTTGTGGAGCGTTTGTGCCTGGAGTCACGACTGCCTCAACCGGAGATGGCTGAGTTTGCGCTCAAGGGTGTTGCGGCCATCCATGAGCGCCGCGGCGAGATTGACAAGGCATGGGCGCTCATCGAGCGCGCCAATCGCGAGACCTACAAGCCATGGCCCGCGGATCAGCATGCGCAGCGCATCACTGAGAAGCTCCAGGCCTACAGCCCTGATCGCGTATGCGGCTTGGCGACCACATCGTTCGACACGGAGTTGCCGGTTTTTGTCGTCGGCATGCCGCGCTCCGGCACCACGCTCATCGAGCAGATCATCCACGCGCATCCGCAGGCGCACGGATGCGGCGAGCTTTCAGACATCTGGTGGCACACTGCGCACCTGCAAAGCGTCTTTGACGATCGCAGTTTCGGGCCGACGTTTGTTGACCAACTCACGCCCGAGGCGCTTGAGATTTCGGCGCAGGCCTACCTCCAGCGTTTGCAGTCCCATGCCCCGGATGCGAAGCGGCTGATCGACAAGCTACCGGGCAATTACCTGAACCTGGGCCTGATCTGGCAGATGTTCCCGCGAGCACGGGTGATCCATGCCGTCCGCGATCCGCTTGACACCTGTTTCTCGGTGCATGCGCTGGCGTTCCCGGGTGAGTTTCACTATCGGAGGAACCAAGAGGCGCTTGCCGAATACTTTGCGCAGTACCGTCGGCTCATGGAGGGGTGGGCGCACATGTTTGAAGGCCGACTGCTTGAAGTGCGCTACGAAGATCTTGTGCACGAGCAGGAGGACCAAAGTCGCAAGATCATCGATTTCCTTGGGTTGGCGTGGGATGACACGTGCTTGCAGTTTTGGCAGTCGGGGCGCACGGTGCTGACCGCGAGTGAAGGGCAGGTCACCCAACCGATGTACACATCATCCGTGGGTCGAGCGAAGCGGTTCGAGGCGCACCTGGCGCCGCTCATAGCGGGCCTGCGTCCCTGACTCACCGGGTAAGGGTTCGGGACCGGCGGGCGCCCTGGCCGCTACAATCGCGCGACCATGTCAACGCTCAACTCCGGACAACTCGAACTGCGTTCTGCTCTTGAAATGGCGATGGGTGCGCATCGCGCCGGCAACTTCGCCCAAGCTGAAGGCTTCTACCGCCAGATTCTGAGTCAGCAACCCAACCAACCTGATGCGCTGCATGGGCTGTCGCTCATTGGGCTTGCGGCGGGTGATCCCATGGGCGCGCTGCAGTTTGCAGAGCGTGCTGCGGCGCTCGTGCCCAATGCCGCCCAGCCGACGCTCACGCTTGGACGGATCTACCGCACGTTGGGTTGGCAGGATGAGGCGGTTGCGGTCTTGAAGAAGGCCGTGCAGCGCTTTCCCGCAGGTACGGGAGAGTTGCACATGTTCCTTGGGCAAGCGCAGCTTGATGCGCGTGACGCAGAGGGCGCGCTCGCGACCTTTGGAATTGCCACTGCGATGCGCCCGGACGATATCGCGGCAGCGGCGGCGCGCGCGATTGCGCTGCATCGCCTCGGTCGTTCTCAGGAAGCGATCGACATCGCGCGCGCCGCGATGAAAGCAAGCACGCAGCCGGGGCAGCCGGAGCCGTTGCCATTGGCCGTCGCGTTCCTTGGCGCGGCTTCGGAGACGGGTGTTGAAGCGGAAGCCATTGAAATCGTCGAGCGAGCCTGCAGTCAGGAGCCATTGCCGCATCCGGCCCTCGCGGAGTTTGCGCTGAAAAACGCGGCTCGTTTGCTCGAGAAGCAGGGCGACATCGAGCGCGCATGGGCGATGATTGATCGGGCAAACAAGACGCGCCCCGTGCAATGGGATGCCGCCCAAACTGAGAAGGCGATTGGTGACAAGATTGCTGCATATGCGCCGGAGCGCTTGCCTGGGATCGCCAAGACGAAGGTGTCTGCTGAGCAGTTGGTATTCGTCGTGGGGATGCCGCGTTCCGGCACGACGCTTGTTGAGCAAATTATCCACGCGCACCCCAAGGCGAAGGGGTGCGGCGAACTGGCAGATATTTGGTGGCGGACGGTGCAGTTGCAGACGATGCTTGGCGATCGAAGCTTTGGCCCCAACTTCGTCGACAAGCTGACACCGCGCACGCTTGAGATCTCGGCCAATGAGCACATGCGGCGGATGCGCAAGCGGGCGGCGGGCGCGGAGCGCATCGTCGACAAGATGCCTTCAAACTACTTCAACCTGGGGTTGATCTGGCAGCTGTTCCCGAGTGCGCGGGTGATTCACTGTACGCGCGATCCGCTTGATACGTGCTTCTCGATCTATGCGACGCCCTTCTCCGCGGACTTCCCGCAACGTCGAGACTCGCAGGCGCTCGCTCACGAGTATGGGCAGTATCGCCGCTTGATGGATGGTTGGTCGCACATGTTCGATGGGCGGCTCATCGAGGTGAATTACGAGGCCCTGGTGCACAACCAGGAAGCTGAGAGCCGCAAGATCATGGAGTTCCTCGAGTTGCCATGGGACGACGCGTGCCTGCGATACTGGGAAGCTGCGCGCATCGTGCGCACGGCGAGCGAGGAGCAGGTCCGCAAGCCGATCTACACGTCTTCGATCGGGCGTGCGAAGGCCTTCGAGGCGCACCTGGGCTCGCTCATCGAGGGTCTGCGCCCGTGGACGTCGGCGAACTGACCGCTACTTGCAACCCGGTTGAGCCAAAGCCATTCGAGCCGCGATCTGTTTCGCTTAGTGTGCTGACCACCTGAAGCGTCGCGTGCGATACCGGTGCGATGATCATCTGCGCAATGCGCATGCCGTGCTCGATCACGAAGGGTTGTTTGCCCAGGTTGATCAGAGGTACGCACACCTCGCCTCTGTAATCGCTATCGATGGTGCCCGGCGCGTTGGGGAGGGTGATGCCGTGGCGTGTCGCAAGACCTGAGCGAGGTCGCACCTGGGCTTCAAAGCCGTTGGGGATTGCGATGGCAAAGCCGCAGGGGGCGAGTGTGATCTGGCCCGGCGCCAGTTCGATGGGTCCATCATCGAGGCAGGCAGCAAGATCCAGTCCTGCGGCGCCGGCGCTGTGGTACGCGGGCATGGTGTACCCGGCGCGCATGGGCAGCACTTCGACCCGGACGGCTTCGCCTCGCCCAAGCATGGTTAGGAATTCACGCCAACGGGCGCAAAACGTTCCAGCGCCTTTGCACGGCGTGCGGACGACACCGCCTGGCGCAGCTCACAAATCATTTCACCTGTCGAGGCGATGGCGGCATCAAATGATGACTGCCCGGTGAGTCGCTTCACCAAATCCACACGTCGCTCTTGGCCCAGCAGTCTGGCGGACGATTCTTGCGCTTTTTGCAGACTTGCAAGCAGGGCTTCGGCACTGACGAGACGGCTCGTGAGCTCAACGATCACACGTCCGTGGTCCGTGCGCGCGCTCGGCCCAGCCGTTCGCGGTTGAAGGTTCGTCATTGGCAATCCCTTACGCAGTCACACAGATGGGTGGGCCCCAGTGGGGATCGGTCTCCTCCGGTACACCCCGGGCTCCAACCAGGGATTGTCCCTGTGAGGCCCGCAAGATTCAAGCCGCGCCTGGGGCGATGGCTTCCTGGGAGTATCGGCGATTGACTGGAATCTCCGCCAGCGAACCCCCAGTAAACTCTGGGAGACACGCCTTCAACTCGCCAAGAACCTCGATCGGGTCGTGCCGGGCGCATGCTGCGGCGAGGCGGGCGGTGGCCCCGTCGATCCAAGTCGTTTCCTCGGCTCGCCCGACCCAGCTCAAAACACCTGGAATGGGGGTCTCGGCCAGTTCCTCGGCGTCGTAGGCCAGTTCCTCGTGGAGCTTCTCGCCCGGGCGCGCACCTGTAAGTGTGATGGCGTTTGCATCAGGCTCAATGGCGTGCGCGCGGAGGAAGCGCTGTGCGAGATCGAGGATGCGCACCGGGTCGCCCATGTCCAAGACGAACACGTCTCCCGCGCTGTCGGACAGCGCGCCGGATTGCACGACCAAGGCGGCGGCCTCGGGGATCGTCATGAAGTAGCGGGTCATGCGCGCATCGGTCACGGTGATTGGACCGCCCTGGGCGAGTTGGGCGCTCCAAATGGGCAGCACGGAGCATGCGCTGCCCAGGACGTTTCCGAATCGCACAAGAGTAAACCGGGTGTCGCCGCGATCGTTGAGCGCGCGAATGTACAGCTCGGCGAGGCGTTTGGTGGCCCCCATGACGCTCGTCGGGTTGACGGCTTTGTCGGTCGAGATCATCACGAAGCGTTCGATGCCCAGGGCCAGAGCAGCATCGGCAACGCTCTTGGTGCCGAAGAGGTTGTTCTTGACCGCCTCGGCGGGGTGGTCTTCCATGAGCGGGACATGCTTGTGTGCCGCGGCGTGGAAGATGATCTGCGGGCGCAGCGATTCGAGGCGTTTGCGGGTGAGGGCGGCGTCGACGACGTCGTGCAGGATGGCCTTGCGCGGCACGTTGGGCAAAGTCTCCTTGAGTTCGCGGTCGATCTCGAAGATGGCGTTGTCGGAGCGGTCCATGAGGATGAGATCTTCGGGCTCAAACCGTGCGCACAGGCGAGCGAGTTCGGCGCCGATGGAGCCGCCCGCGCCGGTGATGAGCACGCGCTTGCCCGTGACTGCTTGGCGGACCAAATGGGCATCGACGTCGCGGACCGGGCGGCCCACGAGTGCGTTGAGGTCTATGTGGAAGGCGGGCAGGGCGCTCGCAGGGTCGCCCGCAAGGAGGTCGTCCAGGGTCGGGAGGTAGTGGGCCGGGAGGTTGAGGGCGGCGCAGCGCTCACGCACCTGGGCAATGCAGGCGGTCATGGCTGCGGGGATGGCGAGCAGGGCGATGGCGGGCTTGGTTTCATGAACGACGCGTTCGAGGTCGTCCAGGGTCCCGAGGCTGGGGGCCCAGCGGGGGCAGGCGCCGGTCTCGGTGGGATCGAGCGTCAGGACCCCGAGGAGTCTGGCGGCGTGGGCTTCAGATGCCCCGAGGTGCGCGAGTGCGGTGGGGAGGGCGTGGCGCTCGGCGATGAGCAACAGATCCGGGGTCGAAGCGGGGGCGGTCATGGGCTCGTTATCGGCATGATCGGCGGGGGAATCCGGAGAACTCCCTGGGGCCTTTTCCCACGACGAAACCGGGGCCCTGGTATCCTTATCGATCCAAGTGAATTCCATTGCACCACACACCGCCCCGAGGTTTGGGCGGAGGAGTTGCTGTCATGACCACGCTGGCCCAGGCCTTGCCGATTGATGTCTCGTCCGCTGCAGTGTTGCGCAACCTTCCAACACCTGTGTTGATCGAACACGCGCTGGCGGCGGGTGAAGGCGAACTCGTCGCGAATGGCACGATTTGCGTTTCCACTGGGGAGCGCACGGGCCGCTCGCCCAAGGACAAGTACCTCGAGGACACGCCCGAGGTGCATGGCAACATCTGGTGGGGCAAGGTGAACATGCCCATCAGCAGCGATGGGTTTGATTTCTTGCTTGGGCTTGCCGGCAAATACTTCACTGGGCTCAAGAAGTGTTATGTGTTTGATGGCTTCGTCGGCGCCGACACGCGCTATCGGCTTTCGGCGCGTACGTTTACGGAATTGGCGTGGCACGCGCTGTTCGTGCAGACACTGTTCATCGAGCCCAATGCGCAAGAGCTCGCGGGGTTCTCGCCCGACTGGACGATCATTAACTGCGGCAAGCGCAAGCTGACGGCGGATGAGGCCAAGAAGGCGGGCGTGACATTCGACGGGAAAGAGCACAACGGCGTGTGCGTGGCCCAGTCGATCACGCGGAAGATCGTCTTGATCTTCGGGACTGAGTACGCCGGCGAGATGAAGAAGTCGTTGTTCTACGCGATGAACTATGACATGCCGGATGTGGGCGTGACACCCATGCACTGCTCGTCGAACGTGGCGAAGAATGATCCGAAGAACGTGGCTCTTTTCTTCGGGCTTTCGGGCACGGGCAAGACGACGCTTTCGGCGGATCCGGATCGTGCACTCATCGGCGATGACGAGCACGGCTGGTCGGACCATGGCGTGTTCAACTTCGAGGGCGGCTGCTACGCCAAGTGCATCAATTTGACGCGCGAGGGCGAGCCCGAGATCTGGGACGCGATTCGGTTTGGCTCGGTGCTCGAGAATGTGAAGCTGAATGATCGGCGCGAGCCGGACTATGCGGACAACTCGATCACGGAAAACACGCGTGTGACCTATCCGGTGGAGTTCATTCCGGGGGCGGCGCATCCGTCGATGGGCGGGCATCCGAAGAACGTGATCTTCCTGACGGCCGACGCGTTTGGTGTTTTGCCGCCCGTGTCGCGGCTTTCGCCCGACCAGGCGATGTACTACTTCATCAATGGATACACGTCGAAGCTCGCGGGGACTGAAGCGGGTGTGAAGGACCCGGTGCCGAACTTCTCGCCGTGCTTTGGCGGGCCATTCTTGCCGCGGCATCCGAAGGTGTATGGCGAGATGTTGGCGCAGCGGATCAAGCAGAACGATGCGCGCGTGTGGCTGCTCAACACCGGTTGGACGGGCGGGCCGTATGGCACGGGGCAGCGTTTCAAGCTGCGGTACACGCGTGCGATGGTGCGCGCGATTCTGAATGGCTCGCTGGACAAGGCGAGCTTCAGCCCGGATCCGATCTTTGGTTTGCCGATTCCGGCGGAGATTCCGGGGTCGGATGTGCCGAAGGACGTGCTCAATCCGCGCAATACGTGGTCGGACAAGTCGGCGTATGACGCGAAGGCGAAGGATTTGGCGAAGCGCTTCCGCGACAACGACCAGCAGTTCGAGATGTCGGATGCCGTGCGCAAGGCGGGTCCGAAGGGCTGATTGGCCGGACGTTATCAGTTGCATGAATTGAATCGAAGACGTGGCTGACATCAGCGGCCACGTTTTGTCTTGCGATGCTGGTGCGTGTCGCGCGCGATCCAGGTTGTTGTGCACAACCGAATCGACGCTCACGCGCTTCAATCGTCGATTCTGCGCGCAACTTGACGCATCGTGCTCGAACGCAAACAATAAGCCAATCTCGATATTGCTTTCCTGCTCGCACACAGGCGATACAAACGTCCTGATGGAGTGTCATGCCGACTGAGGAACTCATCGCTCGACCCGCACCGATCGCCGTTCCGCGCACGTACCAAGTGCGTTTCCCCGAAGACGACCTTGTCCCGCAGGATGAGGAGTGGTGCGAGGTTCTGCTCGATGATCGATGGCGGCGCTTCCGGTTTCACGACTACGACGCGATCTATTCCGTGCCGGGCCTGTACGAGCGGATTTTCTATCGAGCGCTGAAGTGCAATTCGCCACGGCGTGTCGTGGGCATGCTCGATGGTGTGCTCTCGGATCACGGTGTGTCGCCCACAACGCTGCGCGTGCTGGATGTGGGCGCCGGGAACGGGATGGTGGGCTCGTGTTTGCGTGAGATGGGCGTGCCTCGGTTGATTGGCGTGGACATCATTCCGGAGGCGGCGGGGGCCGCGGAGCGGGATCGCCCCGGCGTGTACGACGCGTATCACATCGTGGATCTGACGGACGTTGAGGCAGTCAATGATTGTGGCCTTGGTCGTGAGCGGTTTGACGCGATCATCACGGTGGCGGCGTTGGGGTTTGGGGACATCCCGCCGTTGGCATTTGCGCAGGCGCTTGCGCTTGCTGAGCCGAGTGCCTGGGTGGCGTTCAACATCAAGCAGACGTTTCTTGATCGGCGGGACGACACTGGGTTTGCGCGGCTGATCCGCAGGCTCATCGAAGATGGCACTCTTCGCCAGCATGCGATGCGGCGCTATTTGCATCGAATGTCCGCGTCGGGGGAACGTCTTTTCTATGTCGCAATGGTCGTGCAGAAGACGCGTGACTTGCCGACGTCGCTCATGGCGGAGCTCGAAGCGGAGTGCGCGGCGGGCTAAGCATCGGGCTGTTGGTGACAAGCGAAAAGCCCCGCCTGCCGAAGCAGACGGGGCTTTCTTGTTCACGCCGGGTTCAGTGAACCCGATGTTGTTGGGTGCTCTTCAACGACTCAGGGGGTCGTCGCGCCGAAGCTGAAGAGCAGCAGCTGCAGGTCCTGGAGACCAACCGAGCCGTCGCGATCGATGTCGGCGGCGTTGAAGGTCACGCCCGGATCGCCCTGCGGGACGCTGCCATTGGCGTTGTCGTCGACGAGCCAGATCTTGAAGGCGAAGTCACGCGGCGTGTTCAGCGGCGTGTAGTAGGAGACATCGCGCCAAACGGGATCGGTGTCGTTCCAGTTCATGTAGCAGCCTTCGGTGATCCAGATGTCCTTGCAGTTCTCCAGGCGCTCGCGGAAGAGCCACACGGAACGCTCGTTGATGTTCACGCCGCGCGACGCGAGCGGGGCGAACCAGTAGTTGCGTCCCTTGCGCACATCCTTGCCCGTGCAGAACCAGACGAACTTGTAAACCGGGAGGCCATCGAAGTCGGCGCCGGCATTCTCAGCGATCGAGATGGGCTCCCAGAAGTCGACGAAGCCCAGGTTGTAGAGCTCATCGCCCGGCTTGTCGCAATCGTTGTGGAAGATCAGACCGTAGACGAGGTCGGGATTGCAGTTCGTGGCCATGTAGGCCTCGATGCGGCAGATCTCGACGGTGCCTTGTTGGTCGAACTGGCCACCTGGCGCGACCTGGAAGTTGTCGGCGGACATGCCCGTGTCGTTCACGTTCGGGAACTTCGTGGCGGCATAGCCATCGAGGTCGAAGTCGCTTTGATCCTTGAGCAGCGCGCAGACCTTGCCGCAGATCTGGAAGTTGAAATCGATGCACGCGCCGGCGCAATCAGGGAACTCCGGATTGGGGCAGTACTGGTCATACGGGGTCCAATCCAGGTAGGGCGGGACCGTGGTCGGCGCCTTGAAGTGCGCCTGGACGCCCTGGAGGTCGCGCTGGCCGCTGTTGGGCGCTTGGCCCCCGACATCGGTGGAGATCCAGAAGTACTTGGTATTGGCGGTCAGGCCGACGGGGTTGAGCCAGAAACGATCGCAGCCGTCCTCGTTGCCAAAGACCCACCAGTCGAGCTGGAAGCGCACCTTGTGGATGTTGTAGCCGGGGAACGTCATGGATTCCATGCCGTCACAGATCCAGCCGGGGTACACCTCGGGCGCGAAGCTCTTGTCGGGCTTGCCATCGCAGTCGGGATAGATCCGAAGCTCGACGACGGGGTCGACGACGTCAACGCCGATCGCCATGTAAAGCTCGACGGACTCGAGGTAGTTCCAGCGGCAGGGATGCAGGATGAAGTCATCCGCGGCGTACCACTGGTGTGCGGGCGACTCGGCGGAACGGACCGCATGGCGGAAGTCCGGGCCACCGTTTTGCCAGAACACGTTGCAGTCGGACGCGCCGTTGGTGTCGGAGCTGCATGGCAGTTCGTCAGCTGACACAGTGACGTCGGTGCGTCCTTCGAGCTGAAGCACCTGGGCGTCAAAGCCTTGGGCGGTCGCGGCGCCGCACAACATGGTCACTGCGGACGCAGCGACGAGACACTTCGAAATGTTCACGTTCCGTTCTCCTCTGGATGTGGACGTCCTGCCGGTGCACCCTGCGCCGGTCAATCTCTCTGGTGTGCGACTGGCGCCCTGGCACGAGCGCATGTTCGTCGCACGGAATGGGATTCCCCATCGAGAGTCAGACTACAGGTGTGCATGACCCGGGCAAACGTTCTTGTGGGAATTTCAGGCCTGTCTTGCCCAGCTTGAAGGCGCGCTGAGCGCATCAGCGTCCGATCATGTTTTCCAAATGTTTGCTCGAGGTGAAGCGAGGGCATAGCGCGCGCGATCAAAACGACAACGCCCCGCCTACTGGAGTAGGCGGGGCGCCGATTTCGAATCAGAGCTCACGCTCTGCGTTGGGTTTCAGATCGACTCAGGGAGTCGTCGTGGTCCCAAAGCGGAAGAGCAGGAGCTGCAGGTCGTTCAGGCCGACGGTGCCGTCGCGGTCGATGTCCGCGGCGTCAAACGTATCGCCCGGGTCACCCTGCGGGACGCTGCCGTCCGCGGTGTCGTCGACCAGCCAGATCTTGAAGGCGAAGTCGAACGGGGTGTTGAGCGGGGTATAGTCCGAAACGTTGGCCCACACCGGGTCGATGTCGTTCCAGTTCATGTAGCAGCCTTCAGTGATCCAGATGTCCTTGCACATCTCTTCACGCTGGCGGAACAGCCACACGGAACGCTCGTTGATGTTCACGCCGCGCGAAGCGAGCGGGGCGAACCAGTAATTGCGGCCCTTGGAGACGCGCTCGCCGGTGCAGAACCAGACGAACTTGTAGACGGGCAGGCCGTCAAACGAATCGCCTGTGGCTTCCCAGAAGTCAACGAAGCCAAGGTTGGCGAGGTCGTTGCCGGGCTTGTCGCAGAAGTTCTCGAACAGCAGGCCGTACACGAGGTCCGGGTTGCAGTTCGTGGCGAGGTACGCCTCGATGCGGCAGATCTCGACGGAGCCGAGGCCCGGGGCAACCTGGAAGTTGTCCGCGGACATGCCGGTGTCGTTCACGTTCGGGAACTTGGTGGCGGCAGCGCCGTTGAGGTCATACGTGCCCTGGTCCTTGAGCAGTGCACAGATCTTGCCGCAGATGCGGAAGTTGAAATCGATGCACGCGCCCTGGCAGTCAGGGAACGCGGGATTGGGGCAGTACTCCTCGTAGGGGGTCCAGTCCAGGTAGGGCGGGACGGTGGTCGGCGCCTTGAAGTGAGACTGCACACCCTGGACGCGCTCGGCGTTCAGGCCGACGTTCGTCGAAATCCAGAAGTACTTGGTGTTGGTGGTGAGACCAACGGGGTTCAGCCAGTAACGGTCGCAGCCGTCCTCGTTGCCGAAGACCCACCAATCGAGCACAAAGCGAACCTTGTGCACGTTGTAGCCGCTGAACGCGACGGACGGAACGCCAACGCCGATGTACCCGGAGTACACGGCGGGCTGCTGGGTCTTGTCCGGCTTGCCATCGCAGTCCGGATAGACGCGCAGGTCGATGATCGGATCAACGACATCCTGACCGATGGCGAAGTACATCTCCACGGCCTCGATGTAGTTCCAGCGGCACGGATGCAGGATGAAGTCATCCGCGGCGTACCACTGGTGTGCGGGCGACTCGGCCGAACGCACCGCGTATGCGTTGTCCGGATCACCGTTCTGCCAAATCACGTTGCACTCGGCGGTGTCCGGATCGGTCTCCGGCGCCAGCACCTGGGTGCCGTCGGTGCGACCGACGAGCTCACCCAACTCGATGGAGTCGGCGCCGTACACGTTCTGTGCCGACGCGACGCCACAAAGCATCGTCACTGCCGAAGCGGCAGCAAAAAGCTTCGAAATGTTCACTTCCGTTCTCCTCTGCATATGGACGTCCAACCGGCGCACCGTGCGCCGGGTCATTCTCAGCGACCGGCAGCCCTGGCACAGGCCTGTCCGACCGCAAACACGAGATTGATGGAACGCGCCCGAATCGCGCCATCCACGGACTATCAACGAATCCAAGGAACCGTCGTAGCCGCGCCCACCAGATGGCCTAAGCTGACGCTTGGGGCTCGCCCCGAGCGCACTCCATCATCAATGAGAGTAACCATTTACCCGCATCCATGCAAACAAACTTGCACGGATTTCCGCAATCTTCCACCCCGCTTATCCCACCGTTATCTGACGCACGGGCGCACGCACCCGAACATGTGCGCAACCATCTATGCATGAAGGACTTGCACGCGCCTATGGCGCGTGTTTTTCGGGCTCATACCCGAACGTCACGTCAGGCAAGTTTCCCACATCAGCTTGTGAAGCTGGGCAAGATGGTTTGGAACGCGCAACGCGTGTGTTTCTTAGTCGAGCAGTTCGACGACGTGTTCGCCAATCGAAAGCGCTGATGTGGCCGCGGGTGAAGGTGCGTTACACACGTGTACGACACGATTTGCGCGCTGGATTGCAAAGTCGTCGACCATGGCGCCGTCCGGGCGAACCGCCTGTGCCCGGACTCCGGCGTCGGCGGGCTCAACGTCTTCAACCCGCAGGTCGGGGACAAGCCGGCGCAGTGCGCGGACGAACGCGGCGCGGCTCACGCTGCGCCACATCTCGCCGATGCCCATGCGCCAATGGCGGTGCGCCAAGTGCCAGAAGCCCCGATAACCAAGTGTTTCCGCAAGATCTCCCAGATTGAGCGAGGTCTTTGTGTAGCCCTCGCGCGCGAACGCGAGCACGGCGTTGGGACCGCACTCGACTGAGCCGTCGATCATGCGCGTCAGATGTACGCCCAGGAAGGGGAAGGCCGGATCGGGAACGGGGTAGATGAGATTGCGACAAAGCGAGCGGGCGTCGGGCTTGAGCATGTAGTACTCGCCCCGGAACGGGATGATCTGCAGGTCCGGCTTGACGCCTCCGAGTCTTGCGATGCGATCGGCGTGCAGCCCCGCACAGTTGACGACTTGTTGCGCATGGAACGCACCGACGCTCGATTCGACAACGACCTCATCTGCGTGCTCATGCAGCGCGGTTGCGCGCGCATGCAAGACAATGCGCCCGCCTCTGTCTTCCAGGCGTTGTCCGAGGCGCGCACAGACCTTGATGTAGTCGACGATGCCCGCGCGCGGTACATGGATGGCGCGCACGCCAGCGGCGTGGGGCTCCAGTTCGTGCAAGCGGTCCTTGTCGATGATTTCGCAGGCGACGCCGTTGGCCTGGCCGCGCTCATAGATGTTCTGGAGGCGTGGGACT
Source organism: Phycisphaerales bacterium (assembly GCA_020427635.1). Lineage (GTDB taxonomy): Bacteria > Planctomycetota > Phycisphaerae > Phycisphaerales > UBA1924 > JAGQOH01. The sequence continues at coordinate 3,705 of JAGQOH010000043.1, read as the reverse complement.
TCTTCGTCGGTAATGGCGACAATGACCTTGCCACAGATGTCGAAGGGGATGCCCTGCTCGGCGCAGAATTGCTCCATCATTTGTTTGCCGCGTTGGCAGTTGGTGGCCTTGAGCGAGCCGGGCTTGTAGTAGATCCCGGAGTGCAGAACGCCCGAATTGCGGCCGGTTTGATGGGCGGCGAGCGTGTCTTCCTTTTCCAGGAGGATGACGCGCTTGTCTGGGTGGCGCGCACCGAGCCGTTCGGCGGTGGCGAGGCCAATGATGCCGCCTCCGATGATCAGGATGTCAGCTTGGTTCTCGTTCATGCAATCTGAGAGTGGTCGGGGCACACGAAGTGGGGGCGGAGTGTACCGCTGGCCGAGCGGGGCGGGCGCTGGCATACTGACGAGCGGGACGCGTGTGATGTTGAGACTCAAAGACAGCTATGGCGATCCGCCCTGGTTGGTGACCGACCTGTTCATCAAGACGCTTGCGGTTGCGATGGCGGTCGCGATCGTGGGGTTGGTAGTGGCGTTTGCGCTGACCGGTCCAATTTCGACGGTGGATGGTGTGGGTACGGCGGTGGTGACGCCCATCGCGGCCTACCTGGCACATCTCTGGTTATCGCCCGATCGGGCGCCCGAGGAGGATTGAGGTGGCCAAGTCCTCTCGAAGTGGTCCTGCGCCTGGCCGCGCCCAGGCCGATGAGACACCAAGATCGTCGCGCGGATCAGTGTTCCGGTTCGTGCTGGTCTTTGCGCTGGTGATGGGTGGGTATTACGCGGCGTCCGCGATCCCGATCTATCGCGACACGTTGTTTCCGAAGTACCTGGAACTGAATGCGACGGTTTCCGGCGGCATCCTGCGCGCGCTTGGGCAAGCGGTGCAGACGCACGGAGAGACGATCTCCGAGGGCGCGGTTTCGATTTCGATCAAGAAGGGGTGTGATGCGATTGCGCCGACGATGCTGTTTGTGGCGGCGGTGATTGCGTTTCCAGCGCCGTGGCGTCGACGGTTCATTGGGATGTTCGTCGGTGCACCGGTGTTGTTGCTGATCAACCTAGTACGCATCATCACCTTGTGGTATGCGCGCAAGTATGCGTCGGTCGATACGTTCGAGCGATTGCATGTGGATGTGTGGCAGCCGGCGTTCATCTTCCTGGCGCTCGTGTTGTGGATGATCTGGGCGATGCGCGCATTGCCCGCGCCGCAGCAGGAGCAGGGAGCATGACCAAAGGGTCGACGGCGGTGGCGGGCGGCGGTGCTCGGCGGCGTGATCCGTTGCGCATGGGGCTTGTGCTCCTCGCCAAGGCGGTTGCGATCTATGTCGTGCTCATGCTGTTGTGGCGACCTGTCGCGCCGGGTGTGGCGTGGGGGTTTCGTGGGATGTGCGATGTTGCGGCGGCGGGGGTGTATCGCGGCGCCATTCAGATTCGGTATGTGCCCGGCGCGATCGGGCAGCGCGACGCAGACACGATTGTGCATTACCAGGACGTGAAGCGTCGCGTCGGGAGCGCTGCGGGCATCAACATGAGTTCGTGGTACTACGCGTATGTGCCACTGTCGATGATTGTGGCGCTGACGCTTGCGACACCCATTGCTTGGAGCCGGCGCATTCGAGCGCTTGCGCTTGGCCTTCTGGTGATGGGCGTTGTCGTCGTGCTTGGGCAGATGTTGATGGTCTATGACGAGCTGGTGCGCGCGTCGGTGCTGAAACTGGGCGTACCCTGGCGAGGCACGGTGCATACGAGTGCCACGGTCGTGCGGGAGCTGCCTGGCTCGTTCTTCATCCCGATCGTTGTGTATGCGTTGGTGGCGTTGGGTGACGGCGCGCTGCGAGAGATGCTTGGGGTGGCGGGCGATCCCCCAGCGGGGGCTGGGGGGGCTCTGGGCAGCGTCAGGACGGGTGAGGGGCGACCTGGGAGGGGTTCTCCCTAGCGTCGGAATCGCGTTCCGCGTAGAGTCAGGGCATGTCGAGGGCGCTCGAGGAGCTGGTTGGCACGGTTGCCGCCATCAGTGCGGGGGCCATCGCCACGCGGGCGGAGCAGGGGACCAAGGCGCCGTCGGAGCTGGAGGTCGTGCCGACGGCGGTCCGGCTCGTCTCGGAAACGATCTGTGCGCGGGGGGCACCCTCTGAAGAAGACCTTGGGCGGCTGGATCGATACCTCTGTCGACTCATTCGGCGGTATGGCACGATGCACAGCGCCGTCGATGCGCTCTCTAGCGGTCGGCGGCGACACCCATTGATCTCACAGGAATCGACAACGGCCTGGGCGCAGTGCATGACTGTGTCAGCGTCGGCGGTGGAGATGACGATGCGCCGGCACAGCCACCTGCTGCATGCCGTGCAGAATTGGCTTGGCGTCCACACGGGATTCTCCAAGCAGGTCCAGGGCTACCGCGCGTGGCTGGACGGCGAACTGCAGGGGTTTGATGATCAGGGCGAGTCGCGCCCGATGGAACCGCGGCTGCGCAAGGTTGCGCCACTCAAGGTGCCATCGATTCCGATGCATGGTGGCGTGCATGATGTCGACGGCTCGTCGTCCGCATCGCCGGCGCCGCGTCGCGTACAGCCGGCGGTTGTGCCGCTGGTCGAACCGAAGAGCGCGGGCCCAATCGCGATCAAGCGTCGGCACGAGAACGATGATGTGGAGTTCTTGTGGCGTTCGGTGTTTGAGGACAAGCGGCCCCTGGAAGCGCCGGGCGAGCGCCAGCTTTCCGATGAGCAACTCGCGGCGATCGATCGATTGCGCGCATCGCAAGAGCCGCTCGAGCGTGCGGTGGCGGCGTGTGCGGCGCGGGACTTTGGGCTTGCCGATTCGTTTTTACCGCACCTAGATGGGCGTGTCGAGACCGATCTCTTGGCCATGCTGCGCGGGCATCGGTATGACCTGGAAGGTCGTTTTGATGAAGCGCTCGAGCAGTTCCGCGCGGCGGACCCACGTGAAGACGACCCGGCTGCGGAGCGTGCGCTTGCGATTGCGTTGCTTCGGGCGCGGAAGGGTTCGATCCGATCGCGTTTTGGCGAGTCCATCCGGTTGCTGCGTTCGATGTTTGAGGGCCTGCCGGACGATTCGTTGGATTGGGCGCGGAGTGCTGCGCTTCTGGGTTTTGCGCTCATGCACGCGCCGATTGGCGATCGGAATGACAACATCGATCAGGCTGTGATTTGCTTCGAGCGTGCGCTCGATGTCTTGAAGCGCGACGAGCATGGGCCCTGGTGGGCGGAAGCGAATCACTATCTGGCGGTGGCGCTGTTGGAGGTGCGCGGGATCAAGCGAGAGACTGCTGCGGAGCGCGCTGTGCAATGCCTCGAGCATGCGCTGGAGGTCTGGACGCGGGAGTCGGACCCAGGCCATTGGGCCGCGGTGCAGATGTCGCTTGGGTTGGCGCTCGAGCGCCGGACGGAAGGCGATCGGACGGAGAATCTTGCGCGTTCGATCGAAGCATTTTCGTCGGCGTTGGGTGTGCGCACGCGTGAGTCGCATGCGGTGGGGTGGGCGCGGCTGCAGAGCCACCTTGCAGATGCGTGGATGCAGTTTCCAACAGGTGACTTGCGCCAGAACATCGAGCGAGCGATCGCGGGGTATGCCGCTGCGGCGGAGGTGTGGGCGCGTGAGAGTCGGCGTGCGGATTGGGCGAGCGTGAAGCATCGGCTCGGCGTGGCATGGGCGACGATGCCGCCGACGGATGAGGCGGAGCGTCAGCGCAACCTGCGTGAGGCTG